>JAFNPO010000007.1 GCA_017386585.1 Aeriscardovia sp. | reverse complement strand
GACGTAGATCTGTTCGTTCTGAGCGCTAAGCCGAACCGGAACCATTGGCAGTACCCCGTAGACGAAAACGTAGCCAAGCTGTTCCTTGGAAAGCCTATCCTTACCGCATATCTCGCGGACGGGATGGTTATTGGAGATTCACACAACTTCCGGGAATACACAGACCCGGAGACCGGCGAACCCCGTGGCGACTTCACGGGAGCTGACGCCGAAAGAATTGTCGGTTCACTCTCTGACAACCCTGCGGATATCCAAGTGGTTGAAAGGGAAGGAGATACATGGATCACAGCACGCGGCACTCTGTGGGAGTGGTACTGTGGACAGCTTTGCGACCAAATCAGGGATCTGGCGGAACAGGGACGCACGATGCCTGTGAGTATCGAAACGCTGGTCACGGCCTCCCACATGGACGGTGACATTGAGGTCATGGACGAGTTCACCGTCCTTGGAGTGACGATACTGGGAATCACCGTGACACCCGCAGTAGCGGGAGCAAGAATCACGGCGCTCCGGGCATTGGATGGCGAGTTCAAAGAATTGAAGATTAGGGCCGCATCCTACATCGGAGACACAGACCCCGCACAACCGGGCATTGGTGAACCGAACCCGGAGCAACCCCAAGTGGGTGAAGAACAACCCACGACAAAAAATAATAACGAAGGAGGAAATCGAGCTTTGATTCTCAACAGGAAACAGCTTGCCGCCCTGAATAAGCGCTTTCAGGACTACGTTGTGCTTGCGGCAAGCAAGAACGAAGAGACTGGCGAGATGACCGTCAAACTGCGCAACGACGCTTTCGACGCTTTTACCTATAAGATGGCTGATGAAGCTGAGACCGTCGCGCCGGAGCGCATCTTCCCCGCGAATATGTCGGTGGATCTGGGCGATGAGCTGAAGATTGACGCCGCCGATATGTTTGACGCTCTTCAGGGCCAGAACACCCGGCTGAACGCCGAGAAGGAACGGCTGGAGAAGGAACTGGAAGAGTCCAAGAAGACCATCAAGGCCATGCAGGATGCCGAGCATACCCGCCGACTGTCCGCCGCGAAAGCCGCCGCGAAAGCCGCGCTTGCCGCGTTCAATGCGAACCTCGAAGCGGAAGAGCAAGTCTGCGAAGAGGACATCGCCTGTGTCATGTCCGAGATTGAGAACGGCGAATACGCCGAGTGCGCCGACAAAGAGGGCGCTTGGTGCGGCGAAGCGAAAGCTTGCCAAGCCGTCAACGCCATCTGCGCTCAGAAGTATTCCGAGTTCCGCAAGGCTAACGCCAAGAAGAAGGACAATCAGGCAGTCTGGAACGGCTACATCATGCCGGAAAATGATGACGGTAGCGTGGGCGCTCTCCTGCGCGGCCTGAACATTCAGTAAGGAGGTTAAGACAGCATGAGCTTCACTGCCCAGACCGCGTTTGAAGCGCGGATTACCAATAACAGCCGTGACAATCTCAGCCATATCGCTGGTAAGTACTACGTCAGCACCACCGCCACCGACTGCGACGCTGGTCAGCTTTGCACCCGCGATTCCCTGCTGGATTGCGAGGGCTTCTCCGGGGTCAAGAACGAGAACACTTGGAAGATGGTCGCCGCCACCTCCAGCGCGGACGCCAACGATGTGATTTTCGCTTGCGACACCTACGACAACCAGCTCCTGACTGCCCCCGATGGAAACAACTATTTCATCGGTCAGCAGACTCTGGGCCTTGGCGTTCCCGCCGGACGCTACGGCAACTTCACCCGCATCAACTTCGATGGCGAGAGCGTGTATCGCTTCGGCGCTGGCAATGTGACCTACACCGCCACCCACCAGTACTTCACCATCGACGCTGGCAAGCTGGTGTCCGCCGCCACTGCGCCCACCACCGCTGGTGACATCTATTTCACCCTGCGTGGGACTGGCACTTTTGTCGAGGGCAACAGCGCCAGCTTCGCCTACTATGACCTTGTTGCTTGCAAGGTCAACGCGTAACGCTGAGAAAGGAGGAAGACAATAATGGCTAGACTTACCCTG
>JAFNPO010000006.1 GCA_017386585.1 Aeriscardovia sp. | reverse complement strand
TGCCGCCTCCTCCTTTTTGTTCCGTCATGCTCTGTTTTACTTGTTTGGAAAGCGTGTGGGGCTGATGCCCCGAAGATGTGCGCGTCCAGCCGGCCGGCGGAAACAGCGGAACCGGACGCCGGGGAAACAGTGGAAGACCGGGGAGAAGCCGGACCGGAAAACCGATAAAAAGAGGGGCGGGGAACAACTCCCCACCCCTCCTTTTGCTAATTCCCAACGAATGAGCCACATGCCGGTCGGCGTCTGCTCCACGGGGACGGGCATAGTGCCCTCACGGCACCATTTCCACACGGTCTGCGGGTGCGGATGCTCACGCTCGGCCTATTCCTTCACCAACATATAACATAGAGCATACTAAAATATATTTTAGCAAATTGTTTAGGAAACAGCCATATGCCCACCAGCGGACACGAGCACATGAAACAGCAAGCCGTATCATGACCATTAATCCCAGCCAAGGCGTGGAACCAGCGGACACGCGCATCGGCTACGCCCACTCCTACATCACCAGCTGCCTGTTCCCCCAACGCGCCGTGCCCGGTCTCGCAGCCTACGCCATCCCCCAAGGAAAAGGCGAGTGGGCCGTCCTCCAAGCCGTCTGGGACCCCGACCGCAAATCCTACAACCTGCCGCACGGGAAAACACCACGCCTGTTCATGATGTGGGCGGCCAAACAAATCCGGAAAGCCGGATCCCGGCACACCGACACCTGCGATCCGGAACACCACGAACTGTTGATCCCCTCCCTCGGCTGGCTGGCCCGCAGCATGGGATTAAGCCAAGGCCGCAAAGCCTACGACAGTCTGCAGGAATGTTTGAACGGGTTGGCCGATTGCGCTCTTATGCTCCACCGCACGACCCCCACGGTCACCCAACGCGAATGGCATCCCCTGTTCACCCGATCCACCATCCAACGTAACGGGGCCAGCGGGTATCATGACGCGATCATCCAATTGGACGACGGTGTCTGGGATTCCCTGGCTGCTTCGACCATGCCGGTCGACAATCAGGCCGCCCGACTGTTGTTGGAGGGGCGTAACACGATGGCCTACGACATTTACGTGTGGTTGGCCGACCTGGCGTGGAGCGCCTATCGCAATCCTCGGTTGAGGATCCAGAAATGGTCGTGGGAGAGGTTGAAGCAACGGTTCGGCCAACAGTCGGGCGCGATGAGCGGGTTCCGTCGCACGTTCCGCCGCGCGTTGGACACGGTGATGCCCGCGTTGAGCGGCGTGGTGAGCGTGGAGGACGGGAAGGATTACGTGCTGGTGCGCTGTTTGGGCGCGTTGGCGGTGAATCCGGGAGGCGGTTTCGCCTATAAGCTCGCCCGCGACCCGCAGACCGGGAGCATCGTCAAACAGTTGAACGTCGGAGATTAGCAGAAAGGAAAAAGGCAGGGGCGGGGTTCATTCCCCGCCCCTGCCTCTGCTGATTCCCTACTCAGAATTCCGGGTGGTCATACGCGGAGCCGTTATAAGCCGCCCACGGTTCCCCGCCCGGCGTCGCATTGCGCGCGGGCTGGTTTATGGTCGGCGGCATGGGCGTCGCCGTCGCCTGATTTTGCTCCGGGTTGGCGGGTTGGCGGGCGGCCGCGGTCACCAGCAGCCAAGGCTGAAAACAAGTTCCGCAACCTTGCCTTTCCTTACAGACAACCTGGCTCTGACACCATTGAGGGCTTTGAACTGCGGGGCTTCAAGGGATTCAAGATGAAGGCTGAGGGTACGAACAGTT
>JAFNPO010000054.1 GCA_017386585.1 Aeriscardovia sp. | reverse complement strand
TCTGGATTTTTTGTTGCCGGGTGATTGGCGCAGCGGCTAGCGCACTTCCTTCACACGGAAGGGGTCGTAGGTTCGATTCCTACATCACCCACGTTAAGGCGGATTGATCTTTTTCTTTCGGTTTTCTCCTCGTTTCCCACCGCATGTCGGCGAGTCCGTCTAGGTTCGATGATCGCAACATAAAGTCCAGGCCTGCACCTTGTAAAGCGGACCCAACAGTAAGGACATCACACCTATGGCTGAAGAAGCTCAGAAAATCACCGTCAACGTCAACGGCGCCTCGCGACAGATCGCGTCGACAATGACCGGCCAGGATCTTTTCGCCGATCGGAACAACATCGTTGCCGTGTTCATCAACGGCGTGCCGCGGGACGTCTACACGCCGCTGCACGACGGGGACGCCGTCCTGCCGATTGCTGCTGACAGCGACGAAGGACTGGCCATCATGCGTCACTCCACGACCCACGTCATGGCTCAGGCCGTCCAAGACCTGTATCCAGGCGTGAAGCTCGGCATCGGTCCAGTCATCGACAACGGCTTCTATTACGATTTCGATGTCGACAAGCCGTTTACGCCGGACGATCTCAAGGAGATCGAGAAACGCATGCAGCAGATTATCAAGGAGGATCAGCGCTTCGTCCGTCGCGCCGTCACCGAGGAGGAAGGCCGCGCCGAGGAGACTGACCAGCCATACAAACTCGAGCTCATCGGCCTTAAGGAAGACGATATTAACGACGCCGAGAAGACCGAAATCGATCGCAACCACGGCGAACTGACTTTCTACGACAACGTGCGCAAGGACGGCACTACGGCTTGGAAAGACCTGTGCCGCGGGCCACACCTGCCAAGCACCAAATACATCGGCGCGTTCAAACTTCAGCGCACCGCCGCCGCCTACTGGCGCGGTGACGAAAACAACCCGACCATGCAGCGCATCTACGGAACGGCGTGGAACACCAAGGCAGATCTGAAGAAGTACCTGATACTCCAAGAGGAGGCCGCGAAACGCGACCACCGCAAGATCGGTTCCGACATGGACCTCTTCAGCTTCCCGGAGGAGCTGGGTCCGGGTCTGGCTGTCTTCCATCCGAAAGGTGCGACGATCATTAACGCCATGGAGGACTACTCCCGCAAAATGCACCGCCGCAACGGCTACTCTTTCGTGCAGACCCCGCATCTGACCAAGCAGGATCTATACGTCACGTCCGGGCACCTGAACTGGTACCACGACGATATGTTTCCGCCGATGCACCTAGACGAAGTCAAGGGTGCCGACGGCACCGTCAAGCGCCAGGGGCAGGACTACTACATGAAGCCGATGAACTGCCCGATGCACAACCTCATCTTCAAGTCCCGCCAGCGCTCCTACCGCGAGCTGCCGCTGCGCCTCTTCGAGTTCGGCACCGTATACCGCTACGAGAAGTCCGGCGAGGTCCACGGTCTGACCCGCATGCGCGGTTTCACCCAAGACGACAGCCACATCTACTGCACGCGCGAGCAAATGAAGGATGAGCTGACCTCAGTCCTCAACTTCGTGCTGCAGGTACTCCGCGACTTCGGTCTCACTGATTTCTACCTCGAGTTCTCCACGAAAGATCCAGACAAGTATGTCGGCTCCGACGAGGTTTGGGAGGAAGCCGAGCGTGCGCTGCGCGAGGTCGGCAAGGCCTCCGGCTTGGAGTTCCGCGAGGATCCGGGCGGAGCCGCGTTCTACGGTCCGAAGATTTCCGTCGAAGCTCGCGACGCCATCGGCCGCAACTGGCAGATCTCCACGATCCAGCTCGACTTCAACGAGCCACACCGTTTCGGCCTGCAGTACGTCGACAAAGACGGCCAACGCAAGGAGCCGGTGATGATTCACCGTGCCCTGTTTGGCTCCGTCGAACGCTTCCTCGCCATCCTCATCGAGAACTACGCGGGTGCATTCCCGGCATGGCTCGCTCCGGTCCAGGTTGAGGGCGTCAGCGTCACCGACGAGTCCTTCGACTATATCTCCGACGTGTGCAAGGAGCTGGTCCAGCGCGACGTCCGCGCCGAGGTCGACAACTCCGACGACCGCTTCGGCAAGAAAATCCGCAACGCGGCTAAGCAAAAGGTTCCGCTCACGCTCATTGCCGGCGACACCGACCGTGCCGACGGCTGCGTCAGCTTCCGCTTCCGCGACGGTTCCCAGCTCAACGGCGTCAAGAAGGAATACGCGGAGGACCTGATCGAGAAAGTCTGCGGCGCGCACGAGCAGTGCAGCACGCTGGACGATTTCGTTCGCGTTTCCGGATACAGAGCCTGAGGCGCGCGGATAGGGCTCCAACGGAGGAGGCGTTCGCCGCGGTCGTGGGCCAGGCGCGTTTCCTCCGTTGTCTCCGTCTGAACGCTCTTATACAATGAGCGGAGTTCTATTACATCTTTGTGAGGAGCGCCATGTCAGGACATTCCAAGTGGGCCACCACCAAGAACAAGAAAGCAGCAATCGATGCGAAGCGCGGCAAACTCTTCGCCAAGCTGATCAAGGATATCGAAGTCGCGGCGAAACAGGGCGGGCCTGACCCGGCCGGCAACGCAGCGCTGTACGAAGCCGTCTACAAGGCCAAGAAGAGTTCTATGCCGGCCGACAACATCAAACGCGCCATCAAGCGCGGTTCTGGTGCCGAGGGCGAAGGCGTCAACTACGAGAACATCACGTACGAAGGCTACGCGCCAGGCGGCGTCGGCCTCATCATCGAATGCCTGACCGACAACCACAACCGCGCGGCGGCCGACGTTCGCTCTACTCTGGGCAAGGGCGGCGGCTCCTTGGCTGCGTCAGGCTCTGTCGCATTTAATTTCGAGCGCAAAGGCCAGATCACCGTCGCCGCCGAAGGCGTCAACTACGACAGGCTGTTCGAAGCAGCCGCCGAAGCCGGCGCTGAGGACGTCGTCGACGACGGCAGCGTGTATACAGTCGTCACCGGCCCGTCCGACATGATTACCGTGCGCAAGGCTCTCCAGGACGCCGGTTTCGACTACGAATCCGCCGAGACAGCCATGATTCCGAACACCACCGTGTCCCTGGACCTCGAGGGCGCACGCAAAGTCGCCAAACTCATCGACAACCTGGACGACCTGGACGATGTGCAAAACATCTACTCCAACTGGACTGCTCCGGATGATGTGATGGAGCAGCTTGACGCCGGGGAGTGAAAACCGGAAGGCATGATCATACTTGGTGTCGACCCTGGGCTGACGCGTTGCGGGGTCGGTGTGATAGAAGCCGGCGGCGGACGCCGGCTTTCTTTTGTCCACGTCGACGTCGTCCGCTCGGACCCGTCGCAGTCGCAGGATTTGCGGCTTCTGAAAATTTGGCGAGGCCTCAGTGAGAAGATTGACCGCTTCGCGCCAGACGTCGTGTCCATCGAACAGGTCTTCGCCCAGCACAACGTCGACACAGTGCTGGGAACCGCCCAGGTGGCAGGTCTTGCCATGGTGGCAGCAGCTGAACGCTCCATCCCGGTGGCGGTCCACACTCCGTCGGAAGTAAAACTGGCGGTCACGGGTAACGGGATAGCCCAGAAAATCCAAGTCGAGCGGATGGTAGCCCGCATCCTGCATCTGAACAAACTGCCACAGCCGCCAGACGCGGCCGATGCGCTAGCACAGGCAATCTGCCACGCCCTGCATCCTTCCGGCGAGCTGCAAGGAGGAGAACGCGACCAGCATCTGACAGCCGCGCAGCGCCAATGGGCGGTAGCGGTCCAGAAGTCCAGGAACGCCAGCAGCAAGATGCGAGGACGCGGCATGTGAGACAGGCGGCGAAGGGTATAATCGAACGCATGTTCCACTTCGAAAAGGAGTTCCGATGATCGCTCAGCTGCGCGGAACCGTCGAAGCCGTCGATCGGGAGGGAATCGTTCTCGATGTGAACGGCGTCGGTTTCGCTGTCAGGATGCCGACCAGCGACAGTGAGCTGCTGCGTGCTGGAATGGCCGCGCTCGTGTACACGCATCTGTCCGTGGCGCAGGACGCCCTCGTCTTGTATGGATTTTCCACGCAGTCCGCCCGGTCGCTGTTCTTGCAGCTGCAGAAGGCATCGGGAGTTGGTCCGAAAGCAGCGTTGTCATTGCTCTCGACGTTGGGAAGCACGCATCTGTTGTCGGCCATCGACGACGGCAACGTCATGGCATTGACCAAGGCTCCGGGAATTGGAAGGCGCAGCGCCCAGAAAATCATTCTGGAGCTGTCTGGAACGCTGGCGGCCGTCGCGGGCGAGGAGAAGGAATCCCCGGACTTTACGCAGACGAGCCCGCGGGCCGCTGCCATAGCCAGCGGGCTTCAGAACTTTGGCTGGTCCTCCAATGAATCCGAAAGGGCCGTCGCCGAAGTGATGAAACGCCAGGGCTATGCACCGGATGTTCCGGAGGATAAGGTTCCGGACGTGCTGCGCGAGGCGCTCTCGTCTTTTGATCGTCCGGAGAAAGCGTAATGGCAGAACAGAACACCGGCGTGCGTGAAAGGTCGCTGCGCATGGTATCGGCGGAACCGTTGGACGAGGAGCCGGTCAGTGACGAGGAGCTGCGTCCAGCTGCCTTGGATTCCTTCATCGGCCAACCGCTGCTGAAAAAACAGCTGCAGCTTTTCCTAGACGCCGCCCGCAAGCGGCAGGTTCCGCCCGACCACATCCTGCTGGCCGGTCCTCCGGGGTTGGGCAAGACAACGCTGGCGATGATCGTGTCCAATGAGCTGGACGTCCCGATCCGCGTGACGTCCGGTCCGGCGATTCAGCATGCCGGCGATCTGGCTAGCATCCTGTCGTCGTTGGAAGAGGAGGAAGTTCTGTTCATCGACGAGATACACCGATTGCCGCGCGCCGCCGAGGAGCTGCTGTACATCGCGATGGAGGATTTCCGCGTAGACGTCGTTGTCGGGAAAGGCCCTGGCGCGTCGTCGATTCCATTGACTTTGCCGCGCTTCACGGCAATTGGCGCGACAACAAGGGAAGGCATGCTGCCGTCACCGTTGCGGGCTCGATTCGGCTTCACCGCGCATCTGGACTTCTATCCGGTCGAGGAACTGGAAAAGTTGATCGAGCGGTCGGCATCCGTTCTCGGCATTGCCATCGCTCCAGAAGCGGCCATGGAACTGGCGCGCCGCTCCCGCGGCACTCCGCGCATCGCCAACCGTTTGCTGCGGAGGGTCCGCGATTGGGCGACTGTCAAGAACCTGGACGGCATCGACTCGGCGGCTGCCAAGTCTGCGCTAGAGCTGTACCAAATCGACAGCGACGGGCTGGACCGACTCGATTTGTCCGTTCTACATGCCGTTGTCGAGAATTTCCACGGCGGACCGGTCGGTGTTAAGAACCTCGCGGCGATGGTCGGCGAGGAGACGGAAACCGTGGAAACTGTGTGCGAGCCGTACCTAGTCCGCGAAGGTTTCCTAGTCCGGACGCCCCGGGGAAGAATGGCGACGGAAAAGGCTTGGCAGCACTTGGGCAAGCATGTTCCCGACGATGTCATTTCGCCGGTCTAAACTGGGCATGTTTTTCTTCGGTCGAAGCCGTTGATTCTGAAGGGATAAATTATGGGTAACAGCCTCGTGATGGTGATTGTGATTATCGCCATGGTCGTTTTCATGTGGTGGTCGATGCACAAGCAAAAGAAGCAGCAGCAGGTCCAGCAGGATTGGCGTCACGCTTTAAAGCCAGGCGATCCGGTGGCTACGGTGTCTGGCTTGCTGGGAACCGTCAAGGAGATCGACATCCCGCGCGACCAGATCGTCATCGACTCCGAGGGATCCCTGTCGCGCTGGCGCATCCAGGCTATTGTCAAGGCGCCGGTTGTCCCCGCTTACATCAGTGACGACGACGTCGATGAAAAGGGCAACCCGCTGCCGGAGAAAGGTACCTCTGTCCAGGCCAAGACAGCTGAGGCCACCGAGACCGAGACCAATTTCACTTCCGTCGCCGCGCAGCCTGTCACACCGTCTGAATCAATCGCGACCGATGCTTTGTCCACAGAACTGCATCAGACGGAACCGTCCTCCGAGACAATCAACGCTGCAGACTCCACGCAGAACTGACGGTATCGCGTGACAGCAGCGTCATGAAAGGAGAATTGCATATGGCGGCACAGGACACGGGTGATACGCCGGGATTGGAATTCGACGGACTGAAGCTCATCGGCGAAGAGAACGCCCGATACTTAGTTTCCAAGATCCGAACTATTCCCGATTTCCCAGGCAAAGGCGTGATGTTCCGCGACGTGATGCCCATTCTGACGGACGCCAAGGCCTTCGGTCTGCTTATCAACGCCATGGTCGAAGCGCTGCCGATCCCAGCGTCAGAGTTCGACTACATCGGTGGCCTAGAAGCCCGCGGTTTCCTGGTTGGAGTTCCGTTAGCGTGCAAGCTGAAGAAAGGTTTTCTTCCCATTCGTAAACTCGGCAAACTGCCGCCGCCAACGCTGAAGCAGAGCTACGAGCTGGAGTACGGCGCCGCAACCATCGAGATCGAGGACAAGCTGCTGCCACAGGGTTCCCATGTTCTCATCGTCGACGATTTGATGGCCACCGGCGGCACTGCAACCGCTGCGAAGAAGCTGGTCGAACGCACGGGTTCGACAGTCGTCGGCTTCTCGTTCGCGGTGGAGCTGGAAGGCCAGGGTGGCAGGAAACGCTTGGGTGATGGCCCCATCAGCGTCTTGATGCGGATGTCATGATTTCCTGAAAAGAGCAAAGCGGCGGTCGGAACGGCTGCCGCTTTGTCATACCCGGTATTGTCACGAGTAGTTCGATCAGCGAAGAGGAACGGCCAGATGAAACGTAGACAGCAGACGTCATCAGCGTCCGAAGCCAGTGAAGGCAGACCCTGGTTCGAGTGGATCATCGCCGGTCTCGTTGCCATCGCTGCGGTCATCGCCTGCTGCGGCGGAATCCTGGCGGCGACCATCATCCTGGCCATCTCCGCCATTGGCTCGGCCACAGTACGGTTGGTCCTACGGGAACGAAGTCCCTGGAAAGTACGCAGCGTGCTTTTCGATTGCGTGACGGGGTATGTCCTGGGCTTTGGCATTATCCTGTCGTATCTCGCTGTTCTGTATCTGGCGTGATTCCGTAACTGATAGGCCGAAGGCGTGTCTAGGGTTTGGGCGCCGCGGCTCATGCAAGAAACATCGGAATCCCTTTGGATTCCGATGTTTCTTGTGTCCCCTTGGGGAAGGAAACGGCCTGGGGCCTGGGCGCCGAACGTTCCAGAGTCCGGCCCGTACGATGAAATCAAATCGGAGGAGCGCAGCGTATGCGTCCGGTGGCAGACCCGCGCGGTACAGGTCTGCCACGTGAAGCCGCCGGAACCAGACTTGGAGTCGCGCGGAAATCGGGAACTCCAAACAATTTTGGCCCATAGAGAGCTTGTCTAAGGCATGAAAAAAAGCCGCTGAAAGCGGCTTTTTTTCATGCCTTAGACAAGACGCGTTAGTCGAACAGATCCTTCTCAGCCGCATTCTTCTTGGAGGAGCTGTGGACATTGTCCCTGACGGCCTCCTTGAAGTCCTTGGCTTTTTCATCTTCGATCTCTTCGATCTCCTCGGCGATGTTCGTAGACTCCTTGTTGGCGCGAACAGCAGAAACGATCACCATGATCAGGCCAACGATGGCACCAGCCAGCAGCGGCACGATCCAGAAGACCCACAAGTCGGCACCGACGCCCTCGACACCCTCAATGCTGGCAACAATAGCAGAACCAGTCGCACGAGCGGGGTTCACGCCACCGCCGGTGAAGAAGACAGTAACCAGCATGGCGGCAGCGTAACCCAGGGCGGTGGTCCAGGCGTAGCGGCGGGACGCTCGGCCATCCTCGTGCAGGGCGCTCATCGCTGCTGCAACAACGATCAGCGTACCGATGAGGACGACAATGACGGCGAACATGAGGCCGACCTGCAGGCGATCAGAGACGTCGGAGGCGTTGAAGCCGTTGGACAGGACTTCCCACCACTGCGCTGGCTTGATGCTCAATGTGGTCGGAAGATTGCGAATTAGACCCATCATAACCGCGGAGGCCGCGAAGCCGCCAAGGACCTGCGCGATGGCGTAGAGCAAGGCATCCAGCCAATTCAGGCGTCCGGTTAGCGCGGCAGCCAGGGAGATGGCCGGATTGAAGTGCGCTCCAGAGATTCCCTGGAAGATAAGGGCTGCCACGGCATAGGAGACGAACGCGATGAAAGCGACGTACACCGGAGACAGGCCAGTCAGAAGCGTCCAAGCGGAGCCGCCGAGAACGAGGAAGACAACGAAGAATGTACCAATAAACTCGGTCAGCATACGCAGCCAGCGGTTGGCAGCCAGACCGGAACCGGAATCGGTGGCATACTTTTCCGCTTCTTCGGAAATCAGCTCCTCTTCCTCCGAATCGGCGGCGTCTTCCAAGGAGGACACCTTCTTTGCTGAAGACGTGTCAATTGTCATATACTTACCTTTGCTATGTAATATAGGGCTTGTCACCCATGCCTACAGGATCAAGTCTAGCAACCGGTGTGCCGCCTGATTTTGCTTCACAGCCGATTTTCAGACGTTTTGCTGTAGTTTTTTGAAAAAACATAGCAGCCAGTATGGGAAAGCAAAGAGAAGGTCACGTCGGGAGAACGATGCCTCATCCGTATTCACACGCTTCGACAGCGCAAGAGCAGAACAACACGCCGGCAGGCGTCCGCCTTCAGAAGGTGCTCGCTGCCGCTGGCTACGGGTCTCGGCGTAAATGCGAGATCCTCATATCCCAAGGCCGCGTCGAGATCGACGGCGAAATCGTGGCGGAGCTGGGTACTCGCGTTATCCCGCGAGAACAGGAGATTCGCGTCGACGGTGCCCGAATTCACCTGGACGACTGCCATGTGACGCTGGCGCTGAACAAACCGCGCAAGGTGCTGTCGGCGATGGATGACAAGAAGGGCCGTTGGACGCTGCGGGACATCATCGGCGACAAGTACGAACGCATCTTCCACATGGGCCGGCTGGATTACGATTCCGAAGGACTTATCCTCATGACCAACGATGGGGAGCTCGCGGAGCATGTCATGCATCCCCGCTACGAGATTCAGAAGACCTACGTGGCGACGATCAAGGGAGCCATCACACAGGCGACTCTGCACCGCATGGTGACGCGCGGCGTTTGCTTGGAGGACGGGTGGCAGAAGTTCGACAAGGCCGTCCTGCTGAGCGGTAACCGCGAGCGCGCTGTCGTAAAGGTGCAGCTGCATTCGGGGAAGAACCGCGTTGTACGACGGATGTTCGCCGCTCTGGGATGCCAGGTGACGCGTCTGGTGCGCACCAGCATCGGGCCAGTTTCCCTAGGGGACATGCGCCCGGGCAGCTACCGTGTACTGACGGTTGAGGAAGTCAGGAAACTCGAGAAGGAAGTCGGACTGTGATTGTTGTTGCCATTGACGGTCCTGCCGGCGTCGGCAAGTCCAGTATTTCGAAAGCGGTGGCGAAGAAGTACGGTTTCGCCTACCTCGACACCGGTGCCATGTACCGGGCAGTGGCCTGGTGGTGTCTGAAGAACGGTGTCAACCTGTCCGACACGGACGCTGTGTCCCAGGCCGCCCTGGACTTCTGTGAGAGCCATCTGAGGATGGCGGTCAACCCGCGCAAGCCGCAGGTTTTCTGCGATAAGGAAGACATCACGTCGGCCATCCGCGAGGCGGACGTGTCCTCGAACGTGTCGGCCGTATCCTCGTTCTCGTCGGTCCGCTCCATCCTCATCAACGCGCAAAAGCAGATTATCTCCGACCAGAAGTCGGACGACTCCTATTCCAACGGCCGGGGCATCGTCGTCGAAGGCCGCGACATCACCACGGTCGTCGCTCCGAAAGCGCAGGTTCGCGTTCTACTGACGGCGCGCGAGGAAGTGCGGAAGAAAAGGCGCGAAAAACAAGCCCAGCACTTGCGCACCGGGGCCGACGACATTGCGGCCAGGGACAATGCTGATTCCAAAGTAACGCAGTTTCTCATGCCAGCCAAAGGCGTCACCACTGTCGACAATTCTGACATGAGCTTCGCGCAGACGCTCGCCGCTTTCGAGCGTATTGTCGACGTCGCCATCCAGCGCCAGCAGGAAGCCGAGGAACAGCAGAGGCATACGCCTTCGTCGCTGTCGATCCCCGTCGCCGTGGGCGCTGATGGCGTCGACGACACCCTGGGAACGGTAGATGATTTCAAGGGAGACTACCGCTTGACCGACGAGGATCGCAAACTGCTGGATAGCGATCTGCTGAACGGGTCCGACGAGCCGAAGCCGGTCGGTGTGCTGGCGGTCGTCGGCCGTCCGAATGTCGGCAAGTCCACGCTGGTCAACCGCATCCTTGGACGTAAGGCCGCCGTCGTGGAGAACAGACCTGGGGTGACCCGCGACCGCGTGAGCTATGAGGCCGAATGGTGCGGCAACGACTTCCTTCTTGTCGACACCGGCGGCTGGGAAGCCGATACCAAGGGCATCGATTCCGCCGTCGCCGAGCAAGTGCAGGTGGCAATCCAGCTGTCGGATGCGATCCTGTTCGTCGTCGATGTCCACACCGGTATGACGAGCACGGACGAACGCCTCGTTCGTGTGCTGCGCAAGTCCGGCAAACCGGTTGTCGTCGCCGTCAACAAAATCGACACTCAGCGCGAAGAGGCGGAAGTCGCCGAGTTCTGGCGCCTGGGACTGGGCGAGCCGCAGATGATCTCGGCCATGCACGGGCGCGGCGTCGGCGACCTGTTGGACGCCTGTGTTGCCATGCTGAAGAAGTCCAACAAGACCTCCGGACTAATGCGCTCGTCCAAGCTGCGTAAGGTGGCATTGATCGGCCGCCCGAACGTTGGCAAATCGTCTCTGTTGAACCAGCTGGCACACGCCGATCGCAGCATCGTCAACGACGTTGCCGGCACCACCCGTGACCCCGTCGACGAAGTCATCAACTTGGGCGGCAGAAAGCTGCTCCTTATCGATACAGCCGGCATTAGGAAGAAGCTGCAGAGGGTATCCGGCGCCGATTACTATTCGACGCTGCGGTCGCAGGCCGCCATCGAACGTTCAGAGCTATGCCTCGTCTTGTTCGACGTGTCCCAACCCATTGCTGAACAGGATTTGCGCGTCATGACGCAGGCGGTGAATGCCGGCAAGGCCATCGTCCTTGTCTTCAACAAGTGGGACCTGCTGAATGAGTACAGCCGTGCGCGGCTTGAGCGGATCTACCAATCGGAGTTCAGCCAGGTTACATGGGCAGAGCGCGTGAACCTGTCTGCGAAGACGGGCTGGCACACAAACCGTCTGCCGCACGCGATAGAGACAGCCCTGGAGTCCTGGGACCAGCGCATTTCAACTAGTAAACTCAACACGTTCTTCGGCAAAATCCAAGCCGCACACCCGCACCCGCTGCGCGGTGGCAAACAGCCCCGCATCCTGTTCGCGACGCAGACATCGACCCGTCCGCCACGTTTCGTGATCTTCACAACCGGTTTCTTCGACCACAGCTACACCCGTTACATCGAACATCAGCTACGCGAAGAGTTCGGTTTCACCGGCACGCCAATCCAGCTGTCGCTGCGCGTCCGCGAGAAGAGAAGGAAAAACCAGTGAACAAAATCAGTAAGTGAGTTAACAATGTGATGAGTCCGGTCTTTCCCGACAAGTAACTTTGACGCGTGCTGTATACTCCCCGTGTTGCGTCATGGAACTCGTAAGCCGAGAGAGAGGAAAGCCCCGTGAGCGTCGAAGGCCTGAATCAAGCAATTGAGAAAATGCGCGCGCATGACATGAACGAAGTGTCTATCGCTTCGTTCTCGCGTTTATACCATTCGTGGGAAAGCGATGCTTCTGGTTGGATTAAGGAGTCCGACGTTACGCCACTAACAGATATCCAAAACATCAAGGATATGATGGGTGCGATCGACCGTTGCCAAGCAACGGACGCGCTGGCGCACACGGCTTTCCTGAAGCTGAATGGCGGACTTGGTACGTCGATGGGTTTGAGCCAGGCAAAGTCGCTGCTGCCAGTCCGCGTGCACAAAGGCCGGAAGCTGCGCTTCCTCGACATTATCCTGGGACAGGTGATGTCCGCGCGCAAGCGTCTGGGCATCCGCTTGCCGATCGTGTTCATGGACTCCTACCGTACGTCCAAGGACACGATGGACATCATCAAGACTACTAAGGGCTTCGAGCAGAAGGACATTCCAGTCGAGATCCTGCAGAACCGTGAGCCGAAGATCCTTCCGGACGGAACCCCAGCATCTTGGGACGCCAACCCGATTTGGAATGGTGCCCGCCGGGACACGGGGACCTTTTCCCAGCGCTGGCAGCGTCCCGCTTGTTGGACAAGCTCCAGGAGAACGGTGTCAAGTACTTGTTTATCTCCAACTCGGATAACCTTGGCGCGCGCCCATCAACCACCGTCGCCGGCTACTTTGCCCAGAGCGGCGCTCCGTTCATGATGGAGGTCGCCCGCCGCACCCCGTCCGATGTCAAGGGCGGCCAGATTGTGCGCGACCGCGCCACCGGCCGTCTCATGCTGCGCGAAATGTCGCAAGTTCAGCCGGAAGACATGAAATCAGCTATGAATATCGAGCGTCATGCATACTTCAACACCAATAACCTCTGGGTGCGTGTCGATGCGCTGAAAGAGAAGCTAGACAGCAACGAGGGCATCCTTCCGCTTCCGGTCATTACGAACCACAAGACCGTCGATCCGACGGATCCGGCGGCGGAGGCCGTCATCCAACTGGAGACCGCCATGGGCGCTGCCATCGGCCAGTTCGACGGCTCCATCTGTCTGGAGGTTGGCCGTCCACGCTTCCTGCCGGTCAAAACAACGAACGACCTCTTCATCATGCGCTCGGATAGGTTCCACATGACCGATTCGTTCGAGATGGAGGACAGCAATTACGTCTTCCCGGTGATCAACCTCGACAAGCGCTACTACAAGAACATCGCTGACTTCGACGCCCGGTTCCCGTACGGGATCCCATCCATCGCGGCTGCCAACTCCGTCAGCGTCACCGGCGACTGGACGTTCGGCAAGAATATCACATTCTTCGGCGACGCCGCGCTGTCTGACGGGGGCAAGGCTGCGTACGTCCCGCAGGGACAGTTCGTCGGCCCGAACGGAATTGAGGACGACGATTAGGAATGATTCCGAAAGGAATCGTTCCCGTTCCCTGGTAATAAAAGTTTGCGGAATTTAAGCGGGATCTGCTCACCTTTGTTAGAATGAGGTGTATGTGCTTGTGAAAGTGCAGCGGGCGAAGTTCTATCGAGACTTGGGGACAGATGGCAGAGATTTCATCCAATGGAAGGCGTCGATTCTCCGACAAGTGGGGGAAGCATGAGCTCGATGTGCTAGCTGTGCTTTCCTCCGCTTTTCCACAGTGGCTCACGTCAAGGCAGATAGCCCAGCGCGTGAAGGCCTACGCCGATTCCTACGGTGAGCTCGCTGACCAGGCCGCCAAGGCTGCTTTTGCCAAGCAGTTCCAGCGGGACCGCGCGAAGCTGGCGGCCATGGGAATCGCCATCGAGTCGCGCCAGCCGGAATACTCCTCCAAGTCTGACGGTCAGGATTTCGCGTCGTACCGTCTTCAGCTGGGCGACGAGCCTCGCAAACGTCTTCATTTCGAATTGGAGGATCTGCCGGTCCTTGCTGCTGCAAACTATCTGGCGCAGTCGCTTGCCATCTCGACGGCTGAACAGAACAACGCAGAGATGCCGGCAAAAGAAACGTCGCGATCGACACCACGTGTCCAGAAAATGCCGGCTCCAGGCCTAGGCTTGGATTCCATCGCTCCGGGCCTGGGCACACAGGTTATCCCTAAGCATTTCATCGAAGCCGTTGATTCCCGGCGGTACACGGCCACCGTCGAAACGGACGGCGAACCTATCAATGTGGCGTACAGCGATTCCGATGATTTGGCCATGTTTGTGCTTGAGCATCCCGGTTCCAGAATTGTGCGCCCGCAGGAGGCCGCCGATGCCTACCGGCGTCGTCTTGTGTCTGCGGCGAGGGTTGGGAACGCCGATTTGAGCAGCAAGTCCGAGCCGGTTCCCGTCCAGGACTATTACTGCTCTAATTTATCCGACGGATCCCAGGCTGGGACCAAATCGAAGGGTCGGAGAACTCTGAGCGGCTCGAATCAAACCGGTTCTGAAGTGGACCGCCGTCTGCGACTCTTGCTGTTTCTCTCCGCACATCTGGGGTGCGAATACACGTTGGAGGAGTTGGCTGAGCGGTTTGTCGGCGGCGTTACGTCGGAGGAGAAGCGCAAGGCCGTGGCCACTATCCGCAAGGACATCGGTACGCTGACGACGGTGTCCGACGACGGCGAGATTGCCGGATCGCAATTCTTTGACATCGATTGGACGCTGCTAGAAGATGAAGGCCGTGTCTGTGCGACCAATTCTTTGGGATTAGACCGCCTCGCCGGCATTTCCCCGCAGTATCTGAGCTTGCTGGCCGCCGCCGTGCACTATCTATCGAAATCTCCGCTGTTGCCGGCAGAAGAGCGAACCGTAGCGCATGATTTGAGCGCGCGGCTCAAGAAGGAGACGGCCGCCGGGTCGATTCCGTGGCTGAGCCTGACCGGCTACGAGGTCGAACCGTCGACGGTTCCGATGATTCGCGAGGCCATCAAGACGGGCAGCCAGATGGATGTCGAATACACAGACGACGTGGGCCGGACACGTCGTAAGCGGATCATCCCCGCGAAGATTTTTGTGGAGGAAGGCTTGTATTACGTCGCTATCTGGGACGGCACGGCAGGGGATTCGCCCCGCGATTGGTCAACATTGCGCATTGCGCGCATCAGCAAAGCGACGGTGGTACGGTCCAACGACAGGCTAGACATTCCGGACGTCCCCATCGACCGCCTGCGCCAGTGGGGTTTCGAAAACGGAGCGGAAGCGGCTTTTATCACTGACAAACCGGGTTTCCCGTACATCGAGAAGCTGCCAGGAGCGACAGTGGAACCATGGGGAGATGGCGAGAAGGTGCATCTGCGCGTCACGTCCGACTCCTGGTTTACCATTTTCTGCGTCGCGCATGCGCGTCATATCCTCTCTGTCGCTCCAGCGACGATGAGGTCGATGGTCGTTGCCCGCGCTCAGCATGAGTTAAGCATCATTGAGCAGGGGGAGTGACGGAATGCCGGGATGGGTGTGGGTTGTTCTCGCCTGCTTCTTCGTGGCAATGCTGGCCTTTGGCGCGCTATTCGCGTTCCGTCATGCCAAAAACGCTGTCAGAACCATCAAACCGGTGATAGGGCGCGTGCAAGAGAAGCTGGCGCAAGTGAAGGAACAAAAGCCTGAGGGAGTCGATTCCCCGGATCCGATTTTCGTCCGTCCGCTGGATGCGGCAATCGGCGAGTACGCGGCGGCGCACGCTGATATCCTTGCCCGCAAGGATGAACGACGTCAGCGGCATGCGGATGCCTGGGCGCGGTGGTTCCGTTTCAACGAAGAGTGATAATCAGGAAAGGCTCGCTTCATGGCGAATCGCCATCATCGTCAGACGTCTGAAGAAAATGGTGTGAAGAACAGTAGTTTCTTCCGGCAAGAAGAGATGCCCCCGGCGGAGGAGTACCGTCGTTTCCGGCTTCGGCAGGAGCAGCGGCGGAGCGCCGCACACCAATTCGCCCGAGGGTTGTCCTTCGATTTAGACAATTTCCAGGAACAGGCGCTGGAATCGCTGGAATCTGGTAGGAATGTCCTGGTCGCCGCGCCGACGGGTGCCGGCAAAACGGTCGTCGCCGATTTCGCCATGTACCTGGCTTGGCAGCAGAACGTCAAGGCGTTCTACACGACGCCCATTAAAGCGCTGAGCAACCAGAAATACCATGACCTTGTGCACCAGTACGGCGCGGAGAATGTGGGCCTGCTGACCGGCGACCTATCTATTAATTCCGAAGCGTCCATCATCGTAATGACGACCGAGGTCCTGCGGAACATGATTTACGAACGCTCGACGACATTGGAGGCTCTGCGCTACGTCGTATTGGACGAGATCCATTACTTGGGCGACAAGTTTCGCGGACAAGTATGGGAAGAAGTCATCATCCACCTGCCGAAGACCATTAAGATCGTCGGCCTGTCAGCGACGGTTTCGAACGTCGAGGATTTCGCCGACTGGATTGGCTCTGTCCGTGGTGCTACCGATCTAGTGGTGTCGGAACACCGTCCTGTTCCGCTGGAACAAAACGTAATTCTTCAAAAGTCGCCTCGTCATGAACCCAAGGTCCTCGACCTGTACGCGAAGGACGGTTCCATGGGGCGTCCGTGTGTTAACCGCCAGCTGGTGCAGCAGATCGACGAGCTGGAGCGCGCTGCTCAAAAGCGGCGGACAGCGCGCAGTGGATGTCTAAGGAACAGGCAGGAGGTTCAGCGGTATACGCCGTCCCGGTGGGCGGTGGTCGACGAACTGGACTACATTGGCTTGCTGCCGGGCATTTATTTCATCTTCTCCCGAACTGGTTGCGAGAAGGCTGTCGAGCAGTGTCTACAAAGCGGGCTGTGTCTGACCACTGACAAGGAAGCCCGCGAGATCCGTGCGATTGCTGACTCTATGGTCTACGGGACGGTCAGTCGGGCTGACTTGAAAGCTCTCGGCTACTCGTCTTTCCGTGCGGCTTTGGAAAACGGTTTCGCGGCACATCATGCCGGTATGGTCGCCGTGCTGCGGGAAATCGTCGAGAAGGTCTTCGAGGAAGGCTTGCTGAAAGTCGTGTTCGCCACGGAGACGCTGGCCTTGGGAATCAATATGCCGGCGCGGTCGGTCGTCATCGAGAAACTGGAAAAGTTTAACGGCGTGGATCATGTCCGGCTCACGCCAGGGGAGTACACGCAGCTGACGGGCCGCGCCGGGCGGCGCGGCATAGACACCGTCGGTCATGCAGTGGTCGTGGACAGCCGCCAGTTCGATCCGCTGGCTTTGATGGCATTGTCCTCGCGCCGTGTGTATCCGTTACATTCCCAGTTCGCCCCGACATTCAACATGGCGGTGAATCTGCTGCATCTGCATGACTACCAGACTGCCCGCGAAACGCTGAACCGGTCCTTCGCTCAGTGGGAGGCAAGCCGTTCCTCTGCGGACCTGGAAGGCCAAATCGCATCGATGACGACGGCACTGCGTGGCTACGAAGATGCTTTCCGGTGTCAACTCGGCGATTTCAAAGAGTTCTTGCTGTTGCGGGAACGTTTGACAAACCTAGAGCGCGGCGAACGCAACCGTGTCAAGCACCGCTGGTACAAGACACCGGAAGCCCGGACCGCCGCGCTGAAGCAAGTGGACTGCCTCGTCGAGAAGACGCGGAAACGCGAGCGCGCTCATGCATGCCGGCAGTGCCCAGAGCTGCAGAAGCATCTGAAATGGGGACAGCGGTGGCTGCGTCTGCGCAAACGGCTGCAGCACGCGCAGGACCAGTATGCGTCGCGCACAGAATCAGTGGCACGTCGTTTCGACCTTATTTGTGATGTCCTGTTGGAGCTGGGCTACATCGAAGATTCTTCGACGGCAGGGAAGAAAGACTATCGTTTAACCGATAAGGGCGAGCTACTGCGCAACCTGTTCACGGAGAAGGACATTCTACTGGCAGAATGCTTGGACGGTAAGGTATTTGACGGCTTGACACCGCAGGAACTGGCTTCCGTGGTATCGGCGATCGTCTACGAGCCGCGGTATCGCGATTCCGACCGGGCTTCGCATTTCCCGGGGGGGTGTCACGGTCGGATTGCACGTTGCGCCGCCGATATGACGGGCGTGTGGGAAGATCTGGATTATATGCTCCAGCAAGTCGGACTCGACGCTGTTCCGGATATCGATTTTGGCGCCGCAGAAGCGGTGTTCGAATGGTCTGCTGACCGGTCGTTGGAACAGGTGCTCCGCGAGCGTGGCTGGTCAGCTGGTGATTTCGTGCGCACTTGCAAGCGTCTGTGTGACGTCCTGGGGCAGATCGCCCAAGCAGCCCGTGCTGATGAGGATCTGGCTGTCTGCGCCGAACAAGCGCGGAAACTGGTTAACAGGGGTGTCGTAGCGTATTCCGGCATCGATGAGTCCGGTGCTGAGAACTTCTGGGATTGATGCCTAAGACTGACACATGCTGCCAAGGAAAGGAGTAGGCGGACGACTTGGAATAAAACGGCTTGTTTTTTGTTGACGAGGGAGGCACTCGTACTACGTAAAAGGGGTTGATTTATGGCAGAACGTAGTCTGCGCGGTATGAGCATTGGCGCAAAGTCGCTGGAATCCGACGAGAACGTCGATTTTGCGGCCCGTAAGGAAGTAACTTACATATGCTCGGACGGACACCGGACCATCGTTCCGTTCTCCGAGGAGGCTGAAGTTCCGAAGGGCTGGCAATGCCGCTGCGGAAAATTGGCCAGCCTAGAGGAAAGCAACGATGAAGTTGCTGACGTACTGGAACCAGGCAAACCGCAGCGCACACATTGGGATATGCTCACGGAGCGCCGTACAGAGAAAGAGCTAGAGGAATTGCTAGCGAAGCGTTTGAGGATGCACGCCGAGGGCTGGTTCCCGGACTACGAGTAATCTACCGATAATGTACGCTGTGCGACAGTGATTCGACCGGGCTTCAAGAATGGCTTTGTTTCAACGGTTTGAAGCCATATTAATCAGCGGTTTGGACCGAAGCCTGCCAAAGGTAGCCAAACCCGTATATGATTGGCTATGGAGATGAAGTGACCCGCGGCCTCAGTTTTGCATTGCCCTTGCCGTGGATCGGTTTCATCCTACCCGGCACCCCTGCCCGGCGAGTTTCGCCAAGCTGGCGTCGGGCACATCGTGCCGCTCGGACGTGGCGTGCAGCAGGCAACGATGCTCCTCAAGGCGTCCGGCGCCCTGCGGACGCCGGCGGAGATTTGGGACGCCTACGCCCGTCTTCTTGGCGAGCGCCGTGGCACCGGCAAGCTCGCCATGTCGGACACGCAATTGATGAACAAGCTCTCTGCTCCGTTGAACAAGGTGAGTGCGCTTCTGTCCGCCGCACCTGTGTTCGATGCAAGGCGTCCGAAGATCACTTGGGATTTTGTGCTCCAGCGCAGGGTCCACTTGCCCTTGGCGATGGCAGTATCCACCAGGGGGGGGGCCGATGCCCGCAGGCATGACGCAGATTCTTGGTCCCATGATGCTCAAGTCCTTGAAGGAGACCATCGAGCGAGTCTGCCCGAACTGGCAGGTCGAAGGCAAGTCCTTGACGCTGGCCTGCGACGAACTTTCAATGCTCGCCTCCGACGACAGCGAAAGCATCGTGTGATTCCGAGAGAAGGGCCGCGAGTTCGGCATAAGGGTCATATTCAGCACGCAGGCACCGAACCAGTTGAGCGACGACGTTCGCAGCAGCTTCCTCGGCTACATGACTGTCATGTCGTTCCTGATCAGCAACCCGAAGGTCTCCGACGAGGTTGCCGCCGTCCTTGATGACGGCACCTCCGATTGGAATGGGGCTAGGGTTCGCTCGATAGCCAAGTGGTGCGTGGCGGTGAAGACGCGCGGTGAAGACGGGCCGTTGCCCTGCGTGGTGGTCAGAGTACCATTAGTTCGATGAAAAAAAACCAGTTGCGTCCATGCGACTGGTTTCTTGTTACAAGGTGCTGGGTATCGTCGTCAGGACCAAATAGTGCGGGCTCACACAAAGAGGGTTTTCGCAGATACAACGCACATAATGATTTGGAGGTATGTCACCTACGAATCTCTCATAGGAGAAGCGGGTCGCACGGAGCTTTTTCTCACCCATATAAAGAGAGGGTATGGGTTGCGAGTCACCGCTTATGCCAGTCTTACCCAACCACTGCCAGCAGCCTTTAGGCCCCGCTGTTTTTGAAGCCAGTCGAGGGCCAGATCGTGTTCTTGGCAAACTTAGGCCCTCTGCGTACAGTGGAGAGCTGCTGTGCGCGGTAACGGCGAAGCAAGGCCCAAAGACGTTCATTTCAGGCAAACTCTTCGTCATAGGCGAGGAGTATAACTCCTTCACGGCCTCAAGAGATTTCCTCAACAACGGCAGCACTGTCTTCTCCACATCGCTTTGTGCAGAGATCAGGTAGGCTGCACGCCACTCCAAGGAGCCTTCGTGGTACTTATCACGCAGAAATTGCGCCAGCCACTCCGCATGAGGCAGCTCGACCAAAAACAAATCTCGCGGAACGGTGTGGCGCACGGTGTGCGCCAAAGTGCCACGCGGAGATGATACTGTCCCCTCTTGAGGACCTTTAAAGATCTGGTAGGCATAGCGATAGGCAGCTCTATGCAGGTCGAGCGCGTCGGGTTGAAAAATAAGGCAGGCTCCGCTTATTGAGGCGGCGTGTGGTCCCTTTCCAAATCCAGCAACCGTTCTCTCCCGGTAGCTTCTTCACTTTCCGCATGAAACGGGCCACAGGGTCCTCGGACTCTCGTAGGGTTTGGTGCTCAGGGTTGATGCAGTGCTGCTTGTCCGGGCAGAACATCAAAGAGGCTCCTTTGGGCTTTGGACCGTGCTCCAGCTCCCAGAGAGTGTGGCGTATGTCGATGCAAATTTTTTTCTCCCCTGAAGACGATCTTTCTGAAGAAGCCATACCGGTTCTGACGATGTCCTGCTCGGCCATCTTCGAGAGCAGTTCGATGGGCGTGCTCCCGTTGCCGACGACGGCTTGTCGCACGTCGTCGTCCTTGTCCATCGAAAGCACCTCAGAGACCTGACCGGGGTGGAGGGTGTCCTGCCACCGCCTCCCTGATGGCCGAGCGGTCGTCCCTCGCCAGTTCGGCCAGTCGCTCGGCGGGCAGACGCGGGTTGCGGGCGGCGCGGAGCCGCACAAGGGGGCTGGCGTCGCCCCCTAGACGGTCCAGCGTCTCGACGGGTGTGCGCATGTTGTCGGCCATGGCCCAGCGCACCGCCGGATCGGTGTCGTACGCAAGCTTCGTCAGCACTTCGGTGGACGTCGGGGGTTCAGGGCCACCAGCCCCCTGACGCCGCCCGCGCCTTCGTCGGCCAGCGCCGCCAGCAGCTCCGGGTCGGTCGTCCCGTCACTCGCCAGAGTCTCAAGTTGCTCCTCGATCAGGTTCCTCAGTTTCTCATTAACCATGTCGGCCTCCCTAGATCGGACTGGTGCGGCATGGCGCGGATTTCTGTGACTGGTCTTGGCGGGGGCGTGTTAACAACCGGCGCTAGACTGGAAGAAACCCGACGAGGACGAGGGGGAGCATCATGGGACTGCTTGTGAGCGTCACGCTGCGGCTGCCGGACTGCGTGCAGCTCAGCGGTACCACGACGACCTGCAAGGACGCCATGCTGAGATTCGCCCGGCGTCACGGCATCGACCGGCAGGGCGGTTGCCGCGAGACTGTTGGCCAGCTCCAGCGCGAACCGGACAATCCTAAGAACGACAAGGCCATCGCCGTGTTGGTCGAGGGTGAGCGCGTCGGCTATCTTCCGGGCGCGTACCTAGAGGGCTTCCGTCTGATCGAGGGTTCCGCCAAGAAGGTGCCCGTGCAAATCTTCACGGCCATGCTCCCGAAGGGTCTCCGCTGCGAGGTGTGGGTCTGGCTGGGCGAGGGAGCGCCTGAGTGGCTTTGGTCGGAGACGAACCGTCCGCCCATGTCTCCGCAGGAGAAGGCTATGGCGAGACACCGGGACAATGTGGAGCTCGTGCGGGAGGGGTTGGCCGAGGGCGGCGAACGCGCCGAGAAGTTCAGGCGCGGCATGGTCAACGGCGTTCATTATCTGGAGACGGTCGAACCGATCAAGCAGCTCAAGCGCGAGGGTCGGCTGGAGGAGGCATTGGCGCTGTGCATGCAATCGGTGCAGGCTGCCGAGAACGAGGCGGTCGCGGAGCGGGCCGAGGGCTTGGGGCGCGAGCCCGCGCCGTGGTACACGGAGCAGGCGGCCATCATGCTGCGCAAGCTCGGTCGGTTTGACGAGGAGGAGGCACTGCTCCGCCGATACCTCGACCATGTGCCGCCGGAGAGCATGGGCAACACCGGGCCCGAGGACATCAGGGAGAGGCTTGACAAGCTGATGGCGAAGCGGGCGAAGGCACGGTGAGATCGTGTGAGCCGTATTGTACCGCCGGTTGACAAGCCGAGGCACGCGACGGAAACGAGGAGACCTACCGCACAGGCGGGTCTCCATTCGATATTTACTTCTTCCATTCCTTGTTCGAGATGAAGGGTTTCTTTCTATTCGCTAATTGCTTGGAAAGCTGGGTGGCTGGTCGCAGTCGCGCGGGTCGATGGCGTGGTCCAGCAGGAAACGCCTGTGGACGTCCGCGAGTCTCTGAGTCAGTAGTTAGCCGATAATGCACGTTATGTCAGAAACGTACATTATCTTTCAAGCCGCCCTTCCCTATAACTGGTTATCTGGCGCATGGGCACGCTCCATCGTCCTGATCTCGAGTTCCTTTTGCAGACGACGGACGGTAAACTCGTCGATAACGCGTTTGTTCGCAGCGGCAGGCACCGGCTGTTCTCGCGCTGTCGCGCTGTCTTCCTGCGCGAGCTTTTCCTGGCACCGCCGATACAAGTCATCCAAGGAAATCCTATGTACGACGACGTTTTTCAGAACGCTCAGCGGATAAGCGTTCATGGCGCTGACGATGACTGCGACGTCCTGCCGACTGGATCCTTTGTCGAGTAATTTCTGGACGGTCGCGACCAGCAGCACGTCTTTCATCGAATACAGTCGACGCGTCGACTGCGGCAAACGCAAGGACGGCACGACGATGCGTTGTCTGTCCCATTTCTCTAGCTGATGGAGCGGAACGCCCAGGGCGTTGGAAATCGTTATGGCTCGGTATGCACGGATTCCGTTGGAATCGGCGACGGCGTTCTCGGAATCGGAGAACAGTTCTCCTTGCAGGGCCTGTCTGTTCATTATTTTCGACGTCATCGCCATGTATCCTGTTTAGCGCGCGAAATACAGCATGCGGAACTTGCCGATAATAATGGAATCGCCGTTGTGCAGCTCGGCAGAATCGACTCGTTCCATGTTCACGTAGGTGCCGTTGAGCGATCCGACGTCTTCCACGGTGTACCGGCCATCGTGGCGTCTGAAGATGGCGTGACGACGGGACACGGTCGTGTTATCGAGCAGGATGTCGGACTCCGAGTCGCGACCGACAGTGACGACGTCCTCGTCTAGCAGATACCGTGCACCGGCGGACGAACCGCGGGTGGTGACAAGTAAAGCTGAACCCGGTTCCAGTTTTTCGATGGTCAGGAGGTCCTGTTGACTCAAAGGCCTATCCATGCTGCTGGTTGTCACGGGGACTTGGATAGCTGGGATGCCGATGCTCGTCGTCTCGCCTGCTGTCTGCTCTGAATTTGTCATGCTTTCATTCTACAAGCGAGGAGTGAGAAACCTTGATTGGAAAACCATAGCTTTTGGCTGGTGGTCATGGTCTTTTTTTCAACAGCAGATGGCCTTGCGCCAAGTAGATGATTCCTGCCAGCCAGTACAGTCCCACCCCCCACCAGCAGCAGGCCAGTCCAAAGGAATGGACAAGGAAATCGACGCGGATTGTGTGCGTGTAGCACCCGACGACATGGGACACAATTAGCGTGGGAATGGCCAGCATAAGCATGAAAGTCCCCACTTTACCGACGAAATGCACCGGTAACGGACCATAATCATGCTGAGCGAGTACTAGGATCTCGATGCCCATGACGAGATCACGGCAGCAGATGATGATCATCAGCCACCAGGGTACGATGCGTGCTATGGCCAACGCCAACGCGGAGCAGATGATGAGTAGACGGTCCGCGATGGGGTCGAGAATCTGCCCCAGGACGGAAACTTGATCGAATCGGCGGGCGATGTAGCCGTCTAGTCCGTCGGATGCGCCGGATACCGCGAGTACGATAAGCGCGGCGACAGGCCGACGTGTGGCGATCAGCCAGGCGATGAACGGAATCGAGACGATCCGCAGGAAACTGATGACGTTGGGTACAGTCCAGATGATACGCCGTGCAGGAGGTCCGAAATGAACACTATCGCGCGCACCGGTCGACACTGCCGCACCCATCCTTCCTGGAAACTCCCCCTTTAGCCTAGCCTATTCACCTGAATTCAGGAATACGCTATCGCCGGTAGGCTCTTTCAGCGGCGGCGCGAATGTCGTCGATGGCGGCGTTGCGGTCGGCAGCGTCGAAAACAGCGGACCCTGCGACCAAGACGTCGGCGCCCGCCGCGGCGGCGTCAGCGGCTGTCAGAGGACCAATGCCGCCGTCTACCTCAATGCGCGTCGGCAGGTCGCGGCGCGTGATCTCATCGCGGAGCCTACGGATTTTTCCGACCTGGTTTGACAGGAACTTCTGCCCGCCGAAACCGGGTTCGACAGTCATCACCAGAATCATGTCGAATTCTTCGAGGATGTCAAAAATAGGCTCGACCGGCTCTGCTGGGCGGACGGCGAAGCAAGCTTTCGTTCCCAGGGAACGAAGCTCCCTAGCCAAACGCACGGGGGCCGCCGTCGCGCCCAGGTGAAACGTGACGGACGTCGCGCCCAGGTCAGCGTAATGCGGTGCCCACCGGTCGGGATCCTCAATCATCAGATGGACATCGGTTGGTTTCGTGGCGATTTCGCAGATTCGTTTCACTACCGGTTCGCCGATGGTGAGGTTCGGCACGAAATGGTAGTCCATGACATCAATGTGAACGGCATCGGCATGCGCGATTCCCGATAGTTCCTGTTCGAGATTGCAAAAATCAGCAGACAGAATGCTCGGCGCTATCTTGATGTTCATGCGCCCAGTTTAAGGAACCTGCTCGACGAGAACCAGACAATCGGCCGTGATGGACTTCAGGCGTGGGCACTCAGGGATCCACGTCCGCGAAGAAAGCCGCCGACAACCTCGCCATGACGCATCGGAAAATCCTCCGCTTCGCGGAGTCCTTCTCTCTCCCAGCTCGATGGCGTTCCGCGGCTCCTGCATATACCGTATATACCGCGGTACCGGAAGGGCTTTCACGATCGTGTCAGGAGAGCGATACGGGAGAACTTGGCAAGCTAGCCAGAACGAAGATGCTGAGAAATGCAAACACAGACCCGTCCGCAAAGGCGGTGCGGATAAGGGATAATTAAAAACCATTATCTGAAACGTCTTCAAGCGGGTAAACCAGAAAGACCACGTCTACGGAGATTACTCTCGAGGTGTGGTCTTTTCGAGTATTGGGGCGAATGATTGATACAAGGTGCGTTTTCGCATAGTTAAGTACTATATTTTTGATAAGAAATCAAGCAACCTACCAACTGTACCAGCTTTTTTCATGTACGCTTTTCCCTCGGTATCTGCCGCATACACAAAGAGCTCTGTAT
>JAFNPO010000005.1 GCA_017386585.1 Aeriscardovia sp. | reverse complement strand
CTTTTGTTGTGGTTTCTTCTTCCATTCTTTCGACAAGAATGTTATTAAATAATGGTTTAAAATTCATAATATACCTCCATTTTTTATTTATACTTTTTTATATAGTAAGGGGTATTCTTTTTTTGCTTATATTAGGAAGTGAATTATCTGCGCATGCCAGGACCGCCGCCGGGGCCGCCAAAACCACCACTTCCTTGTTCCACTGCGTTAGCAGCATTTGATAATCCTTAGCGATGGCCTCCTCCGACGCACCTTCGGCAGCCGTGCGAATAATAATGCCAAAGTTCTTGGCGTCCAGGTTGTCGACAATCTTTTTGAGACGGACGCGTTCATGGTCCGGAAGCTTGCGCGAGATGCCGGTCATACCGCCGAACGGCACTAGAACGATGTAGCGCCCTGCTAAGGTCACCTGGGATGTTAAACGGGCTCCCTTGTGGCCGATCGGGTCCTTCGTGACCTGGACTAGGATTGGGGCACCGGAGTGATACGCTAGCTCGATACGGCGCGGATGACCCTCGAGCCGCGCGGAGTCCCAGTTAACCTCGCCAGAGTACAGGACGCCGTTGCGGGCCTCGCCGATGTTGACGAAAGCAGCCTCCATGCTCGGAAGTACGTTCTGCACCCGGCCCAAATAGATATTTCCGACAGTAGAAACCTCGTCGATATCGGAAACGTAGTGCTCGACTAGGATGTCGTCCTCGATGACAGAAATCTGGGTGTGACGGCCCTTTTCGCGCACAATCATCTGACGGTCCACGTTTTCACGGCGTGCTAGGAAATCCTGTTCCATAACAAGCGTCTGGCGCGAACGCTCGCGGCGATTATCACGACGCCGCTGGCGCTTCGCTTCTAGGCGGGTGGAACCCTCCACGTCCTTGATTTTCTCGATGTATTGCTGTTCACGCTTGCGGCGGGACACTGTGATTGACGGAGCGACAATCCGCTTGGCTGAACGGGGACGACGGGTCATCGTCGTCGCTTCGTCGAATTGCTCGGACTGCCGACGGTCATCGTCCGCACTGTCCGCGGTGTCCGCACTGTCCGCGGTGTCCTCAGAAGAACTAGAACGGGAATAGCGGCGGGAACGCTCGCGCTTAATATCCTCCTCAATCTGCCCGATCTCGGCAGCGGCTGCACGCTCCTCTGCGTTCAGACGGCGACGGGACCTGTTGCTCTTCGCTCCGGTTTCGATGTCGTCGGACTTCGCGTCGACACGGCTGTTGTCGGCTTTTGGAGCGCGCGAGGAGTGCTCCTCGCGGCTAACATGGGAGCGCGTCCGGAGGTGGCGCGGATGATCCTCCTCATCGATATTCTCGAGGAACGCATTAGAAGTGGACTGCGCAGGAAGGACTGGTTCTTGGAAGAGCAGCGAAGTCATTGGCCGACGCACATGGCTCCCCGCGGATGGAGCGACGGAAGAGTTGTCGGAAGTGACGGCATCGTCGGTAGATCTGGCGGCACGAGAACGACGGCTGGAACTGGAAGCGGCCTCGCTCTTAGCTGTCCCCTGAAGAGCTACGCTAGGATCGGAGAACAGCTCTGCGTTTAGGCGTCCACGACAATCATTGGTAGTCTTCTGTGCAAAAGAAGCAGACGACGAAACGGATACGGACACCGGTTCAAGGGCCGACGCTCTCTCGTGGACTTTCACAGGAAGCTTGGCTCCCGCAGCGCCTGCGGCACGTATCACGCGGCGGCCGCCGCGACGGTGCTCGCGTGTCGCCGCTACCTGCTCCTGTGAACGGACGGACTCGTCCAGCTGATCGGAATCATGCAAAGTATTCATTTATACGTCTCCCTCGCACGCCTGCACGCGCGCGGTACTATCCGCTAGAGCGCAACAGAGCCGTACCTCTCAGCGGAACCTGAAAAGTCTTCACGGGATGCGGACACTGTCACCTGCCGCCCTGCGCGGCCCGGGGGATCAACGCATCACTCACAGCGGCCATGCAGAGCCGCCGAATTCTAGTATCTCACATGCGGGCCGACAGCCACGACAGCCTTTCGGCGAAGCCCGGCCAATTCTGGCCGAAGTAACTCAACAATCGGTATTTTCCTACGTCGTGGAACGGAATCCACTCCACTGACAGGCTCTCCCCGTCGTTGGCGCGCGCAGTCACGACGCGGCCGGGCTTCTCGAAGGCAAAAACGGTCGTGTAGGCCCAGTTACCGTGGTCCTCGACGTGCGTGCCCACGATATCGATGTTCTGCGCCGTGATATTCGCTTCCTCGAAACTTTCGCGCAGGGAACCCTCTAGCGGATTTTCCCCATCAGCGATCGCCCCACCCGGAATACCCCAGGTGCCCCCTTCGGCGCTCCACTCGGCGCGATGCTGCAACAGCACATCTGTCACTTCACCAGTAGCTTCGTCGCGCCGAGCGAGCAGCACACCGGCCGCACCGTTGAGACCCCAGTGACGATGACTGTAGGAACACTCAATCCATCCATCGCCGGGCTGATGAACAAATTCGCCATTGCCGTTGGCTCTATACGCCGAAGAGTCGGTAGTATTCCACAGGTCGGTCCATTCGTACCCGAGACGCGACACCAGCGAGCGCAGCGTCGATAAGCTCAGCCCGATGACGCCATGTGGATCGCCAACAACTGAATCAATGAAAGCTCCCCCGATACCTTCCAGCGTGAAGGATCCAGCTACTTCTAGTGGCTCCTTCGTGGCGATATACCGGTCGATGTCCTGCTTGGAGTAGTTACCGAAGACAACTTCGGCGTTGCTGGCGAGATGCTCGCGCCTGCCCGTTGCTAGGTCAATGACGGTATGGCCTGTCCATAGGGTGCCGCGTTTGCCGCGCATGGCCAGTAGTCGCTCACGCGCGATCGACGCATTGTGGGGCTTGCCGTAGACGTGACCGTTGAATTCGAACATCGAATCGCAGCCGACGACCAATGGACCGTGTTTCAGACCGGCTAGACCCGGTGTCTGGCATAGGAACTTCTGTAGCGAACCGCCGCCAATCCGATGAGCTTCGCCGGATTCATCGCGGCGACCCATGACGATGCGCTCGCCACTTGCGGACTGGATGGCAGCCTCGTCTGCCTGCATCTCCTGGGCGACAGCGAAGGCTTTGGACAATGATAATACCAGAACCCGTGTCTTCGCTGGGATGGTGTCCGCCAGTGTCCCGGTGTGTTCTGCGAAACGTTGAATGACTGCCGGCTCGTCGACGAAGGATGGCCGCACGATTGGATGGATACCGCTCCTTACCAGTAGGCGGAGACGGGACGGCGACGTGGACGCGAGGACAACAGGAATTGTCATAATACTCCTTCTTACAGGGTTTCATCAGCGACCTACTAGCCGGTAGGTCTTTCGTTGGCTGTGGCTCACCGGTCGCGCGCAGCGCGGGATGACCAGTCGACATCGATGCCACGCTTGTCCCCTCCGACTGTGCGTAGACTCCATCGGCCGGTAGCCAACCACTCGGAACGGATGGCTCGGCGGACAGTGGTGTCTGCCTTCTCTGCTCCTTGTCCTCACAGCACGACTACCACTGGACCGGAGCCGGTGGTAAAGGCGGCTAGCCCTTGCGAGCGCAGATGAATCATCAGTTGCCAAGAATCAGGCAATAGCTCATTGCGATTGGCCAGCTGGTCATCTTCTGCCGTTATGGCAAAGAGGTCTCTAGCCGATACGGGAACGGTATCTGATAGCAGCCGAAAAAGTACGGGTGATTGGTGCGCGTCCTGGCGTGCCTTCGCAGGGGTACAGCGCCCTCGTCTGGCAGCGGAACGCGGCGGAAAACTCTGCGAGGTGTGATGAGTGAAGCTGTTAGGAACGATGAAACGGGTGCTACGGCGGCATGATAGCTTTCAGCGTAATTGAACAAAGGCGGCGAACTGTCCGTGACGTGGCCTGGTGTATGGAACCGAAATTAAAAGTGTGGCTGGAGTCGCTGTCGGGATGCTGATGCGATTCAGTGTCGAACACGGATCGCGGCACGTTGCTGTTAAAGTCGAAGTTCCAGGTCGTCGCAACGCCGCCGTAGACGGCTGCTGCCACGTTCACGCCATCATCAGCCATTTGGGATGCGATGTCGCAGATGAGGTCACGGCTCGGCTTAACGTGCTGTGACAGCACGACGGCCGCAGTGACGCCGACAACGATTTCCGATGCGGAAGATCCATAGCCGCAACACTGCGGAAGGGCATTCTCGCAGGTAACGCGCACTCCGGTGCGAATGTCGCCGATGGTGTCCTGAACGCTGCGCAGCGCCTGTACCACGAGATTGCGGCCGTCGCGCGGAACAGCGGATGCTTGTCCCCCACAGCGGTCCGACACTACGACGAATACTTCTGGTGATGGCGTCGTCTGGACGGTGAAAACGTTTCGGACGTCCAGGGCCATACCGACCGTGCCCAGCATCGAAAAGCCCATGCAAGTAGCTGGAACCGATACACGTACAACCGTTGTCTCGTCCGACTCGCCCTGCACAGATGCTCCTTTTTTACCGCTTTTGACGCGGCGTTTGATGTCTTCGGCCGCGCGCTACACGGCGCCCGAGGCGCGACGTTTGCCGCGAATTCCTCGGATTGCCGGATTACATCTTGTCCGGCGCGGAAACGGCCAGCAAATCCAGCCCATTTTCGAGAACTTGAGCGACAGCGTCGTTGAGTTTCAAACGAGCAGCGGCACGGGCCGGTTCCGGATTCTTGGCGATGCGCAGCGCTTCGACAGCGGCGTCTTCACCCTGTTTATCGTGATCGGTCAGCTCCATCGGTACGACACGCTCGGCAGCGTACCAGGTATGGTAGGCAGCCGCGAGATCTTCTAGGTAGTGGGCCACGCGAGACGGCTCACGGAAGTCAGCGGCAGCCGTCAATACGCTTGGGTACAGCGCAAGTTGCGCAAGGAGGTTAGAATCAGCAACCGTGTCCAACAGGGACAGGTCAGCGCCTTGCGTAGTGACGCCCGCAGCCTGCGCATTGCGATCAACGTTTTTAGAACGGGCGTGCGCATACTGGACGTAATACACGGGATTATCATTCGTGTGGGAACTGAGAAGGTTAAGGTCGATGTCAAGATTCTGATTGTATCCAGTGCGAACCAGGGAATAACGACCGGCATCCACACCCACCGCGTTCACAAGGTCCTCGAGAGTGACAACGTTGCCAGCGCGCTTGCTCATGCGGACCGGCTTGCCGTCTTTAAACACGTTGACGAGCTGACCAATGAGGACTTGCATATTGACGTACTGCTCGTCGCCGTACGCCGCGCACAGGGCCTGCAGCCGTCCGACGTAGCCGGAGTGATCGGCACCCAGCATGTAGATGGCAACGTCGGCGGGGTTGGCTTCGCGGTGACGCTTATTGTAGTAATACGCGACGTCGGAGGCGAAGTAGGTCATATCGCCGTTGGATTTGATAACCACGCGATCCTTGTCGTCGCCGAACTTGGTAGATGCAAACCAGGTAGCGCCATCCTTCTCGTAGATGTTTCCGTAATCGCGTAGCACGGACAGGGCGCGGTTAACCATACCACTGTCGTATAGGGACCGCTCGTGGAACCAGACGTCGAAGTCTGCGCGGAAGTGGTGCAGAGAATCCTGGATTTCCTGGAACATCATTGGCACGGCGCGTTTGCGGAACTCCTCGCGCTGGGCGCTATCACCCTCGGAGCCGTCGTCAGCCGTCACGCGTGGCAAGTTGAGGATGTCGATGCCGTCCTGCGTAGCTTGAGCGATGACGCGCTGGGCGATTTCGTCAATGTACGCGCCCTTGTAACCGTCTTCCGGGGCTGGCTCGTGGTGGGCGGCAGCGACAAGAGAGCGCGCGAAGCGGTCTATCTGCACGCCGTGGTCGTTGAAATAGTATTCGCGCACGACCTTAGCGCCGTTAGCCTTGAGAACGCGGCCTAGGGCGTCGCCGACAGCTGCCCAGCGAGCGCCCCCGATGTGGATCGGGCCGGTCGGGTTGGCGGAGACGTACTCGAGGTTCAGCGTTTTACCACCAAGGTGCACGTTGGTACCGAAGGCGCTTCCCTGACTGAGGATTTCGTCGACGACAGCCGCGGCGGAACCGGAATTAAGCGTGATATTGATGAAGCCGGGTCCAGCGACCTCGACAGAAGAGATGTCGTCGGACTTGGCTAGCTCATCGGCAAAGAGCTGGGCGAGGTCGCGCGGCTTCATGCCGGTTTTCTTGGCAAGCTGCATCGCGATGTTGGTGGACCAATCGCCGTGGGAACGGTCTTTCGGACGAGACACAGTGATAGCGGACGGGATGAGGTCGACGGTTAGATCTCCAGCCTTGCCAGACTGCGCGAGATCGGCAGCAGCCGTTGAAATCAGCTGCGCAAGTGATTCAGGACTCATAGCTTCAGTTTATGAGGAAAAGGAGACAGTGTCGGAATACAACCCAACTAGAGATTTGGTCGCGCGAAAGTGGGTTCGAGGGGATTCGGACCCCCAACCTCCTGTTCCGGAGACAGACGCTCTATCCATTGAGCTACGAACCCGAGGCCCTCTCCCCGCCTGACGGCGGAGCAGCGACCTTTTCAGTATAGCAGAGGTCAATACATCAGCGCGGCGAGGCTTCGGCGAGCGTGCTTGACGCGCGGATCGGACTCACCGCAGATACGGAAGTACTCAAGTAGGCGGCGGCGCACTGCATCGAGGGACGCCGGATGACCGGACGCGAAGTCTAGCAGGCGGGAGAAGGCGTCCTCCACCTGGCCACCAATCATGTCAATGTCGGCGACGGCCAGCTGGGTGTCCTCGTCATTCGGCTTGTCAGCTCCAGCCTGACGAACGACACGCACGTCGACAGAGCCGGAGCGCGCTAACAGCAGTGCCTTGGCCTCCTCGCGGGACGCCAGAGTATCCTGCGGGTTCGTTTCACACAGGCGGTGGTACTCACGGGCGGCGGCAGCGTAGTCGCCCTGCATAGCTAAATCGCGCGCCTGGTGGTGCTCCGGGGGAATCTCCGGCTCTGACGGCTCGCTCGTCTGTTGGGCATCCACACCGTTGACGGGGTCGGTACGGGGAGCTGTGCCGTTCACGCCGGCCTGGTGAGCGCTTTCGATAATTTTCGGGATAACTTGCTCATCGAGCTGCTTCATCTCGTCCGGCTGGGGCACACCTTCGAACAACGGAATCGGATTACCGGCGATGAGAGCGTACAACACAGGAACCCCCCGCACGCGCAACGCCTGAGCAATCTCCGGAGACTGCTGGATGTTAATACGGGCCAGCTGGATGGCGCCGTTCTGCCGGTCGACGGCGTCGGCCAGGCTCTGTGCGTAGGGGAAAAGCCGGTCATCGTCGGGTATCCATAGCAGCAGCAGTACGGGGTACGTGGTTGATGTTTGCACGACGGCATTGAAGGTATTCGTCGTTACGTCGATGACGTAGCCGCCCGCCGCTGGAGCCCCGCCTTTTTCACCCGGCTGCGCAGCGACCTGGTGTTGGATCGACGACAGGTCCACTGCTCCTGACATCGAGATTCCTGGATGGAACGACTGCTGACTTGGATCGGTCATTTTCTTTGCTCCTTTCCGCGTCCGCCGAGTGGGGACGCGCGTCTGTCACGTGCCCTACTGGTGGTCCGGCACGGCGATGACCTGGATAGGCTGCCTCTCTGCACCCATCGCCTCAATTTTCGAACCGCTAGAGGCCGGCGGAATGTACAAAGCGACCACGTTGACGTACGTGACTTTCATGGTGGACGTCGGCGTGGCATTCCCGAACAGCGCTTTCTACGCGGTCGATGCCGGTTCAGACTGGCGTCCGGGGCCAGCATAGCGCGTCCACACCGAGTCAATTCGGGCGACTACGAAATCGCCACCGTCGGCAGCCCGGATGATCTTTGCGCTCTGGTAGTCTGGTGTGAACACTTGACTCTGCGAACCCTGGTTGGCGGATACGGCCTGCTGGACGGCATCCGTCAAGCTCTGCAGCTGTGTACGGAACTGGTCGGAAGCCACCTTGTCGGCGTACGGCGACGAGCTGCCATTCTGCAAGACGTTAGCGTACATCATCAGCGCTTGGCGTGGCGTGGCTACAAGACCAGTGTCCTCTAGGGTTCCCGCCTTCGCTCCAATCGAGGAGACCGGGAATTTCGGCAACGTCACGCCGGAGAATAGACGGACCAGTCCCCAGAGCATGTAGTTGCTGTGCGCAGACGCCTGGCTGAAGATGAGAAGGCGCTCGGACTGTTGGTCCTGAGTGGCTTGCGTCACCACGAGAACCGTGCGCGGCCAGCCCGTCGTCAATGGCAGGACTACCTGGCGGTTACCTGTCGGAATCTCCATCTTCTGGTTAACTTGGTTCGTCGCCTTCAACACCTGCAGCTGACTGACACGAATCTGATACTCCGGACCATCAACATACCCTGCCAGCTGAGCCGGGTCGCGCTGCGCGTCAGACGTGGTGATAACGGCGTCAAGGCGCGATTCAACCCTCTGGGCCTGCGCCAGAGTGAAAGACGGAGCTGACGGTGACTGCGCCACCTCCTTAGGCTGCGGGACGAGATCGCCACAGGCACTGACCGACATCAGACACACAATGCAAGTTGCGCTGACCATCAGCGACTTCGCGATCGATTTCTTCCTCATTACTCGTCACCCCGCTGCGGTTGACCCTTCTGTTTGTGGCGGGCGCTGTGCTTGCCGAAGACGGCGAACTTATTGACCTGTGTCGCACCCCCGGTTCCGGAAGCTTGCCGCGCCAGCGATTCGGACGCCGACGCGAGCTGCTGCTCCTCTTGCTCGAATTTCCTAAGATAGTCGGCCATATCCTCGTCAGCGGTCCTCTTAGAAGCCACGGTTGGATTCGTCTTGACAGACTCCAACAGAGACGACGTTGAGCCACCCTGAGCGCGAGACACCATGTTGACGCCACGAACGTCGACAATCTCCGGACTGCTGCCCGTAATCTCTGCGTCCGACTGGGACGTTACGGAAAACGCCGTGCCCGCCGCGAGCGCTGAGTCGATGAGCGGCAACGTGTGCGGCGCTTGTGTGCCTTTGAGGACCGGCTTGAGAGCCTTGAGGTCGTCCGCTGTCAGTTCCGTCGCAGCGGCCGGTCGCTGCGAGGAGTTCGTCGGTCGCCTGGCTATGTCGGACTTGTCGAGTTTGGCATGCAGCTCCGACAGGTCGAAGACCTGCGTAGATTCCGTATCGACCTCCTCCTGGTTAGGGAGCCTCTTGGTCAGGTCGCCCAAGATGAGGACCTGCGTGGACTGAACGTCGTCGTTGGCGGCGCTCGCTGCGGCTAAGGGCTTAACTTGGTTCGTAGCGATGTGTGGTTTCTTTGCACTGCTAATGACACGGGCTAGGCCCTTCTCCGCTATGGTCTGGTTGGCGTGGCGGCGACGGGATTCTACCTTGCGGGTGAGTACGATGTGGTCATTCACCCAGCGCGGGGCGTCGGCACCTACTCCTGGTGCACGCTTGTCTTGGAACGACTGCGCTCGGCGGGCGCGAGCGCGAGCTTTCTGTTCAGAGATGCGTCGGTCACGTGACTTGCGGCGGTGATGCGCCGGCAGCGCCAGAACAGCCCAGCACAAGACGGCACACAGGAGCATTAGGATACCCAGCATCGCCAGAGGTTTGGCTTGGCTTGGGACGTTGTCCCGAACCCAAGCCAGCGTCACAGTTGCGCGGAAACCGGTTGTCGACGCCAGCGGCGCCGAAGGGTTAGTATCGATGATTACAGACTGATTCGCGGACGCGTTCCATTTGTCGAAGTGGATTGACGTTCCACATTTGACGGCTAGCCACAGATCGGAGTTCTGAAACGTGACCGTCGGCGCGTCGGATAATGGAGATCCAGCTAGGGTTGACTGAGAACTCGTTCCGCTGCCTGTCGCCAGCTGCTTCCAGTTCTGCAAGCCTTCAATCTGGGTATAATTCTGCGGCGAAATCCAACCCATAGCATCCTGCGTGGTGCCGATAGCGGCACAGACAGGCTGCGCCGAGGTCACGAAAACAGAAACGTGATTGTTGGCCAGCGGGAGCACGCCTGGGTCGGTGACAGCGTAGCGGGTAGAGACGGTCGTGTCCGCCCTCACGGACGGGTTGGGGCGCCAGATGGTCGCTGTCAGTGCCGCCAGCACGAAACACACGACGGCCGCGATGATGAATAATGGCGCGACGATGTAGCGCATCGCCTTGGTGTACCGCGGATGTTTTGAGGAAAGGGCACGACTCGTCGCAAAGTGCTGCACGTCGACCTCAGTATGATGCTTCGATTGATTGGCCGTTTTCTGTGGACGTGAACGGAACGCCTTACGCGCCTTGGCGGCGAAGCTCAGTTGTTCCGACTCTGCCTTTTTGCGTTCCGCTTTCCGATGGGCGTGGTGTTGGAGCCAAGATTGCTTCGCGGCGTGGCCTGATTTGGTTTTTTTGCGGCGTAGGCGCGACGGAGCGCGCCGCTTGGAACCCATTTCCCCGTGACGGCTTGCATGTCCGTGTACGTCGAAGATCAGCGGCGGGATATCGTCCAAGGCGTCGGCGCCTGTATCGTCTTGCGGAGGGACGGACGACGACAGCATCGCCTCGGCCGCGTTTTTCCCGGCTCCGAATTCATCGCCCTCTTCGTTACCCCCCCGGACAGTGTTCTTGATGGGTGCAAAGGCGGCAAACGCCACCGGTCGGGCGTCGTTGGGGGGCGTTTTCGCGGCGTCGATGCTCGACGACCGTGCCAGCGTTGGTTTCGGTGCCTGCTTCTTGTCCATAGCGCTCCTATTCTACGCGAGGGCATAACCTGTTTTCGCGGCACACGACTAGCGTTAATGGAATGGGTAAAAGACATTCACGTTCCGTTCTGAAAGCAATCGGAGCCATTGTTTGCGGGCTTTCGCTGTGCCTGTGCGTCGCCGGCTGCGGGAACGGTTCCTCCTCGAAGTCAACGTCCTCCGGCTCATCCACGTCCGTCGCTACGCTGGAAGGCGTTAGCGCGACCGGCCAATCCGGACAGAAACCAACAGTGACCTTCAAAAAACCGATGGACATCAAGCAGAGTTCCTACGCCGTTGTCATCAAGGGCCTCGGTCAGCAGGTCAAGGCCGGAGACCGCGTCTGCACGCAGGACATCGTCTACAATGCCCGTACCGGCGAGGTCATCGACTCTACCTGGGAGAAGAACACGCCAGTGTGCACGCTCAACCTCAACAGCCAGGTCAAGCCGGAGTATGCCAAAATCTTTGAGGCACAGAAAGTCGGCGCGACCCTCGTCTTTGGCATTCCGGGTACTGGCACGCCTGAGTCCAGTACCAGTTCCAACGCCGCGAATGCCGCCAACAGCAGCGACTCTTACCTCAGCGCCCTCACCAT
>JAFNPO010000053.1 GCA_017386585.1 Aeriscardovia sp. | reverse complement strand
TCATGTTCTCTGTTGGAGCGTTTGACTGTTGAGGGGACGCTACTCGCGAAAAATATACTCTGCGGTTTCAGGGGAACGGGGTCAGTGTTGAGGTTATGCGGCCAAGGGGGGAACCTGGGAACTAGGTGCCGCGTACGCTGCGAGTCTAGCGGTTGGTTTCGGATTGTTCCGAGGACAAACTCACCGCCAACTGGCAGGAAAGGTATGCGATAGACCGTTCCTGGACGTTGACTCCCGTCGGCAGCAAGCCGCAGCGGTGGAAAAAGACGGTACGCGCCTCTTCGAGGGAGCGCAGCGAGCGCGAATGGCGCTTTGGTGCCGCCCTCACTACTCCTCGCGTGTTGATTTGTTCGCATTTAAAATAAACCACAGTGGCGCGTTATACGCTGAAGAACGCGTTGCCGTAAGCTACGCGAGGGGATGTCGACGATGACGGATGCGGAGATGATATCAATGGACGCAAAGGCAGGGGATACGGTTAATATATCGGACGCGGAAAACTCATTTCGTCCGATAAGAAGGACAGCTCAGGTCCTGACGGACGGTGAGGCAAAGGAAATCCTCGCTAAGGGCGACTACGGTTGTCTGGCTGTGGAGGGTGACAACGGATATCCCTATGCGGTGCCAATGACGTACGCGTACGATCCAGTGGAGAACCGCATCTACCTGCACGGGGCGGTCTCGGGCGCCCGGTTCGACGCAGTGAAACGAAACAATAAGGCGTGCTTCACCGTCGTAGGCCGATACCAGATTATGCCAGAAGAGTACACGTGCCGGTACCGCAGCGCGATTGCGTTCGGTCGAGTGCATGAGGTGGGGGACCGTGAGGCGAAAATTGGCGCGCTCATGCGTTTCGTAGATAAGTATTCGCCAGACTTCATCGCCGGTGGCCAGCGATACGCGGACGATGCTGTCGACCATATTCGCGTGTACTACATCGACGTGGAGTACCTGAGCGGCAAACGCTCCTCGAAAGACCTCACGCCGGAGTTGAAATACTGAAAAACAGCTTGACGAGCGTGAAGGAAGGGCTGTGGTTTCTTCGAAGAAACCACAGCCCTTCCTTCACGCTCGTCATATTGTTCGGCATCGTTGGCTGTAACCTGGTTGCTGTGCTCACTCTTTCATTCCGCAGACCTGGTATAGGTGCACGGTATCGACAATCTTATAGACGGTGAGGTCGCGGTCGAACATCGTGGCCAGCGTGTTTGTCGGAAAGAACTTGCTGGAGACGACGGCGGTCCCGCGACGGTGAACGCCGTGGAGAGTCTCACGATCCATGTCGTGCGCCACCGACAGTATTCCCCCGATCTTTAGCAAGCTAGACAGCTTATCGATGAACTCCTGAGGATGTGGGAAGTACGGCCACGCGTTATAAATCATGATGACGTCGTAGTCGGAACCCAGGTTATCCGTTTCTGCGTCGGCATATAGGAAACTAACGTTATCGTTTCCGGCGAACTGGCGGCCCGCCATGTCGAGCATGCTCGCGTTGGGATTAGCGACGACCACGCTGGCCGCGCCGCGACGCAGATAGTAGGGGACTATAGTACCGGTGTCACACCCCAGATTGAGGACGCGCGAGCCTTTAGTGACTTTAGCGTTGTCGAGGATGCGCTCAATGATAGCGTCCTGCGGGTGTTGGCGCTTGTCCCGATCCATGGCGCGGGTATTGACATATTCAGAGGTCTTCTGCTCATCGTTGGTGCCCGACAGGTTGCCGCCGTCGAGGCGAACGCCGGGCAGGTTCGGAACGGTGTAGGAATGCTTCTCAACGGTCATGGCGTGTTCTCTCTTTCGCGTATCTAACTTGTTATCCTCAGCGTAGGCCGTTTTCTTGCCGATGGTCTGTCCCAACGATATAGTTTTTCCCTAGCGTCGCTGACGTCATTGCCGGACTTGTTCCCACTCATTACGCCCGTCCATGCCACGACCCGTCTCGTCCATCGGCTTCAATGGAAGGTACCTTCACAGAGGAGGGGTAACGGCGAGACTCACGATGCCTTCATGAGCGCTCCGATGATGGACGGAACGAGTATCAGAGGGATGCTGAGACCCAACAGGCACTCGAGAAGTAGCCCATGGCCTTATGCGGGTGGAGTCTTGCCGGCGACGAAGATAAATGTCTGGGCCGCGCCGGCCGCTGCACTGTCCACAACAATGGTGATGGAGAAATCCGCGCAGGGGGGGCGTAGGCCATCCCAAAGCATCGTAAGACCGCAGAGCAACCCCAAGCCCCTGTCGTAGCTAAGACCCGTAAGCCACGATGGGGAAGAACATCAGGGCGTGGCGATCTTACCGTCGCGTGAAATAGCGCGAAACCCCATCGGCAGCACGACGCACAGCGCAAGGCAGATGGCAAGCGGATTACTTGACGACGCTTATGTGTCGGCTTGAATGGTTGGTAGCCGGTTCCCTCTGTGCCGTTGGTTGACGGCTAATGGTTTCAGGTTGTTGGTTTATTTCCAGCAGCAGGGCGATGGGCAGTTCACGCATCGCCAGTTTGACATGACCGTCAAGGCGGTGGAAGAACGAAGTACTTCGGTGGGGAGAAGACATGAAGTGGTGGTTACACATCGCTCCTGCTTACTGCGAACGCCGTTGTTATAGGCGCAAGCTGACCGGTGGGAATGTCTTTTAGGACGTCGAAAACTGCACCCTACGATACGTGTTCCACGTGAAACGTCTTAGTAGCGCAGACGCTGGCCAGCACGAACGTCAGGCGCGGACGTCGCAAATGATATTGAAGTTGTGGGGCACCCCTGCTGTGTATGGGTATTATCACTATCGGTTGATGATCTCAGTGTGGTGAACAGAAGTTCACGGTCAGGTGGTCAGCCCGGTCGGGTGTGCTGGTTTTCCAGTCGTCCGGCCGGGCTTTCCATATGCCCGAAAGCCAGGGCACGCGCATGCCGACGGCGCGCTGCAAGCCTTGCGTCCCACGGTTTTCAGGAACGCTAAAACCCTATGGGACCTTATAATTCCTTCTGTTAGCAGTGAGCTTGACGGGGAGGTTTCCATGGTCAGTTTCAAAGACGTGCTCGACGCGATCGAAAACCGCGCGGGCATGCTCAGGGGGGGCAACGTTCTAGGGGAGCGGCGTTTGAACAAGCGACAAAATATTTTCTGTCGCATGACCCGGTGTGGACCAGCCGCCTGTCCAAAGTATGGCTGTGGGGCGAACCCAATCCGCTCAACCCGGACGGTTCTGCCAAGGACGACGGGATCGACCTCGTTGGCTGGGGCCGCTACGACGACAAGCCGTGGGCCATCCAATGCAAGTACTACCGGCGCGACAAGGAGCTGGGCAAAAGGGAGCTGGACTCGTTTTTCGCCGACGCGGCCAGCCGGGGCGTCGGCAACGGGCATCTGATCGTCGCGGCGACCACACCTCGTTTGAGTTCCGACGTGGCGTGTGAAATGACACGTAACGGATGCGTGCTGCTGGGCTTGGAGGATTTTGAGGCTGAAGGGATGGACTGGTCGCAGTTTCTTCCCAGGGAAGGATGAGGACAAAACTAGCATCGTCGTCAACGACCATCTAACAGTGGAGAACATCCCACTCAAGGCTTACGAGTGGACTCTGAAAGGTCTTTCCCCTCTCGAATGGATTATGAGCCGATACCAGGTCAAGACTGATAAGAAAAGCGGTCATCTCAGTGACCCAAACCAGTGGGGTAGTGAACACGGTCATCTGCGCTATATTGTTGACCTGGTTGAAAAAGCTGTGACCGTGTCCCTCAGAACCCAAGAGATTCTTGTAACCCTGCCGTCTATCAATCCACTACCCCAAACAGTGAATTGGCCAACAGGATGGCAAACAGCTGAATCGTGAAAACCAGTTATTGTTAGCCCGCCCTAGTCATCGATCAGCCTATCGATGACTAGCGGCGTTGGCTTATCAACCAGTAAAACACCTCCAGTCCACTTGCGCATTGGAGTTGTGGGACACCGTCACGATGGTGTCCCACAACATTCAGCCGACCGACCAGCCCCAGGAACTTCTCGCGCCGACGGTCTCGAGACTAACGGCCGCGATGCTCACGCGTCTTTTCGGGCTGGCAGAGAGACCCCAAGTAGTGACCCGTTTTTGAAGGCGTTGAAATCAAATCTCATCAGCTTGATAGCCTATCGTGTCGCGGCACCAATTTCGCTGGCGGCAGATGTCCTCTGCTGAAACGCAACTTCCTGGGACACAGTCGTCTCGAACAGCTGATTCTTGAGGAACTGGAACAGGAAATCCCTCTCAAGCGCATCCATTGCCAACCGTGTCTTTACAGCACGCGTTGATGTTTCTGTCCCCTCCAGAACGTATACCCTTCATTAGGGCGCCAATAGGCCGGTTGCTAGCTTCAGCGCGGACCTGGCCGCCGCTTGTAGCATAATCTCTGGGAAACCGTTGATTAGGCGCGGAAGCCGACGGATTCAGCCCATTAGCCGCAGATAGGTTCCGCCCGGTGATGCCCCTCTCTATCTAGCTGTACTCGCTGTCACTGACGGCATTGGCGTTTTCTGATCCCACGCCCCAGGCTTGGAGGATCTCCCTGGGATAACTGTCATGGATCAGTAGAACAACAGACATCAATGGACCCTAGTGACACACCCAGTTCACTAGCCCCTCGTTTATCAGCGGTAGTGGTATGGCCAAGGTTTCGCCCACCGTTCCGTCTCTGTTTCCATTGCCGCGCAGCACCCGGATGTTTCCCGTGAAACACACTCTATGCGCCGCTGTTTCCCGCGTGTTGTTTCACGGAAAACATGTTTGCCGTGAAACAACACAATCGCATCGTCATCAGCGCCCCGAGCCGCGTGTATATCCCACCAAGCCATGGTCTATCAGCTTTTCCTGTCGTGCCCCGCAGGCAAAAGCCCCGGACGGGGTCCTCAGTGCTACGCGGTCGGCGCCCATCGCTTCCTCGATGTCATGCGCAATCATGACGACGATTATGCTGCGATGCTCTCGTCAATGAGCTACAGCACCTACTGACGACTCTCGAGGTCCAGCATCGTCGTCGCCTCGTCGAACACAACGATGTCCAGTTCGACGGGCTAGCACGCCTGCGATGGCCAACCCCTGTATCGGGGCGCCGTGCAGCGGGTACGTCGCCTTCCTTGAAGCTGGGTGATCGACTCCGGTGGAGGGCGCGCAGCGCGAGGATTTCGTCGACGAGAAAATTGAAATTTTGTAGGCCGACTGTCACGTCCTCACTAGCTATGGACGAGACGAACTGGTTGTCGAAGCTCTGGAACACCATGGCGCAAACCTTGCGCACGCCCCACAAGTCCGTGCTGTTGGTGTCTAGACTAGACGTGCAAGGAGAAGCTATCGCAGGACAGAAGAGCAGTAAGGACAGAAGAGCATTAAAATGACGGCCGAGAGTGGACTTGCTCCTGCCGTTGTTGCCGACGACGGCAAGGAATCCACCCTTGCCAATCGTCAGGAACACGTTGGCAAACACAAGAACCCTTCCGCCTCACAGATGGCCCTAACGACCCCTAAAAAGGACGGAGGGGAGCCGCTACTGTGTCGTTCTGGGATTGAAAATAGGAAATCTCGCAGTCGAACTCTGCAAGACGAAACGTCCCTGCCCTCAGTGATATCCATAGTATCAACCACAGAAAACGCATATCAAAAAAGGAATGTGGTGGAGCTAGCCGGACTCGAACCGGCGACCCTCTGCTTGCAAAGCAGATGCGCTACCAACTGCGCTATAGCCCCTCGCGATTCGTTGAAAAGATACGAAGTGGGCTCACCAGGATTTGAACCTGGGACCTCATCCTTATCAGGGATGCGCTCTAACCAACTGAGCTATGAGCCCAACACCTGCGCTTCAAACGCACGCAGTTAGACAGTCTACAGCACCTTTCTGATCCCGTCAACACGACGCAACATCGGAACCCGATCGATGCCGCACCCGTCTTCCAGCGACAGTCGCGAGACAATAGAAAGATGAACACAACCTCAAGCTCTCAACGTCCCAACGCTTCCCTTCTGCTGATCGGAGAGGACAATGTGCGCGTGACGTATAAACCGATCCGGAACCTGTACCTACGCGTCAAAGCGCCGGACGGTCATCTCGAGGTGACCGCGCCACAGCGAGCGAACGACCAAGATATTGCCGCTTTCGTGCGTTCTCACCAGAAGTGGATCACCAGAATGCGTGTCCGGATCATAGAGTCGGCGAATATCCGCGCCACTACTCTCAACATCGGACCCAGTGGTGTATCAGATACTGCACCCGCCGCTGAACCGGAAATCGCCTCAGAACACGAATCAGGAGCCGTTCCAGGCGCCGCACCGTGGACGCCCGAGCGCCTCGCCCGCGCCGAACAGACGCTACGGACCCGTCTAGCGGTTCTGCTACCGCGCTGGACAACTGCCGTAGGTCACACTCCAACACATATCACCATTCGTCCCATGACCTCCCGTTGGGGATCTTGCACTCCGGCCACCGGCCGCATACGACTCAACGCCGAGCTGGCCGGCATGCCGGAGCGACTGCTGGAGTACGTACTCGTCCACGAGTTGACGCATCTACTGGTCTGCGGGCATGGGCCGCGCTTCCAAACGCTGATGACGCGTTTCCTGCCGGACTGGAAGGACCGTCGCCATGAAATCAATCGCTACGTGCTGTAACGTCTTGTTTCACGACCGCGCTGCGGCTGCCTTGCCACTGTCTTTCCTGGTCGTGTCCCTCGTCTCGTCTGCTTTCCTCGACGCCTTCGCAGCCTTGGCTTCCTCTGCTGTCTTCGCGGCGGCCGTGCGCACCTCGATAGTCTGGATGCGCCGCCCGTCAACCTTCGTGACCACCATGTCGTAGCCGTCGTCGGAATGCCAGACATCACCTTCAGACGCCATCTTCCCCGTGTGAGCCAAGAAGTATCCAGCGACAGTCTCGTAGGGGCCGTCCTCCAGTTCGATGCCGGTCAGGTCCGCGAAATCCTCGATAGTCATACCGCCATCAACCGTTGCCACGCCATTAACGAACGCGGTCTTACCGTCGCTCGTACCCGTCGCCGCACCGTCACTTGTATCCTCGATGAGTTCCTCGACCATGTCCATAAGGGTGACGATGCCGTCCGTGCCACCATACTCGTCGATGACCACAGCCAGATGGACGTTCCGCGAGCGCATGAGACTTAGCGTCGGTAGCAGCTTCGAGGTTCCTGGGATGGACGGTACTGGGCGCATGACGTCCCGCACGGTCTTGCCTTCGCGATTCGTCACGTCAAGCAGGTCGCGCACATGCACGTAGCCGAGCACGTCGTCGAAATCCTCACCAATGACCGGGTAGCGGTCGTAGGGCTGGGAGTGCACAGCTTTAGCAGCGGCAGCTAGGGATTCATCTCCCTGCAGGAAAACGGTGTCGGCGCGCGGGCGCATGACTTCGGCTACGGTTGTCTCAGAGGCGTCGAACACATCGTCGAGAATGGATCGCTCCTCGTTATCGAGCTGCGTGTTCGTTGATACCAGGACGCGTAGCTCATCATCGCTCACCTGCGATACCGTCTTGTTGGGGTCGAGGCCAAGCACGCGCACGATAAGGTTTGTCAGGGTGCTGATAAGCCAGATGAATGGTGTGCAGATGGTGGCGAATATGTCGATGGAGGGTACCACTGCGCGGGCGATCTGCTCCGTGCGCTGCATGGCAATACGCTTGGGCACCAGCTCCGAGATGACGATAGCAAAGTACGAGATGACAAGCGTCAGTAGCACGGTCGTTAGACCTGAGGCGAAGGCGCGATCCATGCCCCAGTGCGTTAGACGGGGCACTACTGCCGGCGAGATGGACGCGGCACCGAAGGACGCGGAGAGGAAGCCGGTGAACGTTGTGCCGATCTGCACGGCCGAGAGGAACCGGTTGGGGTTGCGGGCTACCTTGGCGATGCGCGCGTCACGAGCGTCACCGTCTTCCTCCATTTGCTCAATCTGCGAATCCCTTAACGAAATGAGGGTCATCTCCGTGCAGGAGAAAACTCCTCCTATGAGCTGGAAAACGAGGATCAGCAGAATGTTGAACCAAATGGACATACTTCCACGATAAGCCACAGCAACGCGTATGCGGCAGAAGGCTTTCCGTTCCCTAGAATCAAAAAGACCCAATGGGAAAGACAACACCATGTCTTCTCTTCTTGTCGCGTATTTCTTCGAGCCAGATTTGGCCCACCCATCGGGGCAATGCTGACATCAATCAAGTAGGGTAACGCTGGCACCGGTTAAGCGGCTATCGACCTCATTGTGGACCGTCGTCGGGCAATAGGCAGTATATGGTCTAAGCCATCGCTTATGGAACAGGCGCGGACCTATTCCGCAGTAAAGCCAAGAAACTGTAGGCGGCCGTTTATACCATGACGGTGACTCTTACAGAGGGGTAGAAGCAGGCCAACAAGCGCCTCGAGCTGGAGCGTCCATCGAGGACGGCGACAAGTACGAACCGTGTTCCTGAACTCCTCCGTCTGGTGGATGGACCTGCCGATTCCGGTGTACTTGTTTGGAGAGAGCTACGACTTCTCCGCTAAGATCATCGTTCTCTTTCTGTTGCACGGCGAATACGGTCCAGCCTCATCCTGGCATTAATCGAAAAAGCCGTCCCGGGCGCGGATGTCTTTTTCGACATCCGCGCCCGGGACGGTCGCAAGATGAACAGCGCGCATTAAACAGTATCAAACTAGCTGCGCGAGCTGCGGCAAATCCGTCAGACGCATTTAACGTAGGTAGGACAGCGTCACTTGCTCACGGTTGCTAGAGATGTCGACCTGTTGAACTGCTTAGGGTCTGTGGACTGGTGTTTAGCGTCACTGTCCCAGGTGGCACGCTACCTGGGGCTGATTCGTCGCTCGGATCCCTCACTCGGGGATGCTGCGCGGGCTTGGCGGGCGCATGCCCAAGCCTTCGCATTCCTCATCCAACAGCACCCTGAGATACATACGCGGCGTGTACTGCTTCTGGTCTGCGTCGGACTTCGCAACGTCGAGACCTACGTGAACGTCGCCGTCCGTGTAGTTTTTGACGAGATCACGGATTGCCTGCAGCGACGTCTGTGCCAGGAGGTGCTGCTCTGGTGTGCGCAGATAGCCTTCGGCCGTGCGGTGCCGTTCCATGACGGGAATGGTCAGACCGTAACAGGTCATCATGTGCAGCAGGCGCAGGAAGAACATGGGTGAGTAGTGGTGTGCAGTCGGATCGGGCTGGTCATAGTCTGGTGAGATGACAATGGCGCCCTCGTCCCATGCGGTGATGAAGCTGCAGATCCGGTCGAGGGAATCGAGGGCAATCTTCTCGTCGATAGCGTTGACGGCGGGCCTCAGAGTGGTGTTTGGTTTCATGGATAAATCTCCTTCCTAATGACATCATGCCGACGAAAAAAGAAAAAGGAAAGAGCACAATCCGAAAAGACAGTTTCGTACGGCGCTCAGGCTGAAGCCTACCGGTCTTGGGTTGATTCACCGTTACTGGCTTGTTTCAGAGGCAAAAACAGAGCAACGGTAGGATGTTGGCGAGATAAAAGAGGACCGGGATCTACCGATCCCGGTCCTCTGCCTTGTGCGCACGGGGGGAGTTGAACCCCCATGACCTTGCGGTCACTAGCACCTGAAGCTAGCGCGTCTACCATTCCGCCACGCGCGCGTGGAGCTAGGGGGAGTCGAACCCCCGACCTCTTCCATGCGAAGGAAGCGCGCTACCAACTGCGCTATAGCCCC
>JAFNPO010000052.1 GCA_017386585.1 Aeriscardovia sp. | reverse complement strand
GTCCGGGGGGTTCCAACGGGTTTTTCGTTTGGATCATCAAACACAGGAGGTAGGTTTCCGTTGGCCGGGCGGGTGTGGTCCGCCTGTTTTTCGCTGCCTGCCATTGAGCGTGGGCGAGGCGTTTGATGGCTGCCCGGTTTTCGGCTCGCCGTCGCTCATTGGGGGTCCAGTCGGTTGTCTGCCACCAGGCGTCGGGGATCCGGAAGTCCTGCGAATAGCCTTGCTGGAGCAGGGGGCTGGGTTGCCAGGGGCGCACGGGGATCACATGCATGGCGTTTCCTTTTTCTCGCTGTTTTCAGGGGTTCGTCGAGGGATTCTGCTGTTGGCCGGTTGGCTGCTGGAGGGTGGCGGTGGCCGATGGGGGCATGCCCATCAGGAGGTTTGCTTACTGGTCCACGATTTTCACCGCCCAAAGCCTGTTGTGGTGGCCGAAACGGGTGATGGAGAGGATCCGGCCGCGCATGCAAGCGATTTACGTAGGCGCGTACAGGTCGCTGTCGGCTTTCCATCGGGCCGGCCAATCCGTGGAGGGGCGCAGGATGAAGATCCGGAGCGTGGTTGTGTCGCGGAACCGGCGGGCGAACCCTTCGAGCGTCCGCGCAGCGGAGGCGCGCGTGTTCACTTGTTCGCCTCCTTAAGCAGGAGGGTGAAATCTTTAAGGGTCATTTGGACGAGCTGCCGTCCGACGGTTTCAAGCGTGCTGAGGCCGATGCCGCGGCGTTTCTGGACGACAACGCCGCACAACGCCCCATAGTTGGCGGCTTCCTGGGCGGCTTGTTTCAAATGTTCGGCCGTGTCCGCTCTCGTCGTGTTCTTCACTTCTATGGCGATCAGCTGGCCGCCGGCCCGCACGTTGCCGATGTCCCCCCGATCCCGCGGACCAGCCAACCGTAGGCGTTCGATGCTCGGATCGTGGAGGGCGGCGCGCAAATACAGGGTGACGGCGGTTTCCATGCGTGTTCCTTTCGTTTTCACGCTGCGCGCTCTCATGGCCTCTCCCCATCCATATCGCAGGGTTCGAGGGTTCGCGGCCGGAGGCGCAATGGTTGGGATTCCAAACAGTCCAGGCAGGCTGTTTCCAATCGTCGGGGCGTTTCGCCCGCGTTCCTGACGGGCGTGAGTTCCAGGAGACGTTCACCGTTGGCGTTAATGTCCCATACGCCGCCGTCGATCATGTTCAAACCCAGGCGGAGCGTGACGCCGGTCGCCTAGTTCCGCCACATGCCCAGATCGTAGTAATCCCTGTCCGCGTCCAAGGCTGCGGCCAGGTCGAACGGGTCCGGATAGTCCAGGCTCCGCCACAGGCTCGTCGCCTGACCGCTGGTCAATGCCAGGTTGACGGGCTGGCTGGCGGCCAGGCGGATGGTGACGAGGATGCGTTGCTCGTCTTCCGTCAGACAGTATGTGTCGAATCGTGTCAGAGGGCGCGTCAGGCCCCCTCCCTTTTCGTATGTCATGGTTTCTATGTTACTCGATTATGTTTCTGTCTAGTAAAAGGATCCTGGCATTGGGGCGGGAGCATGGCCGCCGGCTGGCCGAAGCGTGTTTCCGGCCGCGGAAAAACCGGATGCCGAAACCTTTGGAAAGCGTTGCCGGACAAAGGGTTCCAGGGGACAAACCACTGGCATGAGATGCCGAACAAGATTAGTACATAGATTATTACATTGAAGAAAAAGAAAAAGAAAAACCTACGTTGCGTAACGCGCGTGAAGCTTCTTTTCCTTTTCTTCGAAGAAGGATCCGACACGCTCAGGTTGACAGGTATGACCAAGCGCGTACCTTTGATTGTGATTAAAACAATAACCGGACGTTTTTGGAACCAGCGTCCGGCTTGGCTTGGGACGAAAGCGGCGCAACGGCAGCATGAACCGCAGCGCCATCGCTTTAAGGAGGGAAGGCGCGCCATGAGCGTAAAAGCCGACTGGCTGCTCGGCCTGGGTTGGATGATCCTCACGCAACTGCTCGCCTGGCAGGCGGACACCATGAGCGAAACCGCTCTCATCCTGTTGGCGAGCCTCATGGGAATAACGATCCTCGCCGGATGGGCTTACCCCATGCGTTTCGAGGAATGGGAAACGAAGGAGAAAACAAGGAATGGCCAGAAGAATCGTACTCGACAACGGAAGCCACGCCCTCGCGATCGGCATGGGCAGGCTCGGTCTCGTCGCCC
>JAFNPO010000051.1 GCA_017386585.1 Aeriscardovia sp. | reverse complement strand
GCTTTCATGCGTTCGTTATGTGCGATTAGCACATCAGCGAGCGCGAAATAATGTTTTTCGTAGTAATTGCTGCGTCCGCGGATGCTGTCGAGATCATGGATGAGCTCGATGATTTTGACTCCTTTGCGTTTTGCCAGTCGCAGCAATGGCAGAACTGGAATAGAGACAGGCAAATAAGTTCCAAGAGGGAACTGAAGAAGGAAGGAAGAAGAGGAAGAATGTCATCGCGGCGCAAGGAGTGCGCTATCCTGGCATAGTCATTGAAGACAGGAACGAAGGCGGAAAAGCGGTTTTGTGGAAATTCCGATCGGACAACAAGCGGTTTCCATCCACTGGAGAGGGCAATCTGCGAAACATCGATTCTGGCTTTAGGGCCGGCGTTGTTCTCATGTAGTGCATTCGTTTCGCAAATCACATACTTCGTCACGGGCGCCACAGTATCACGAAGATTGGATTTGCTGAGATAAGCATCTGGAAAAATACAGGCAGCTGCCGGCTGTCAGTTCCTCCGTGTACATATTCGTACTATGTATTCTGAGGCTGCTGCAGCGCTGCTGAAATCCCAAGAACGAAACCGTCGGATCCAGGCCGATAAAGAGCGGGCAAGGGATGAAAAGCGGAGAACGGCACTGGAGTATATCAATGTTCTCATTGTGGTTTTCAGCTCGTACAGCGTGTACTTCAGGATGTCGAACGCTGTCATCGTGGTTTTCGAAATCCTATTGCTGCTGTCGGCTCTTGCGTTGGTACGGTTCTCCGAGCGGCAGAGGATGCGGGAGAACTACATGAGAGCGATTGCCATCGCCGCGATCGGCGGTCTTTTCATTGCGCTGATCGACCTTTTCGCAGGCATACCGGATGGTGGGATGGTTTATATGGCGCAGAAGCTGTTTTATCTCTGCGCGTTGGTTCCGATGTATACGTTTCTGTTCGCCTCCATGGGCGTTAGGCATTTCCGGAGGATCTATCTGTCCCGTTTGACTTTGGTCTTCGCGTTGATTTCCGCCATTGGGTTGGTGGTCTACGTCGTTGGAGTGCTGCTGCATGTGCCTCTTCCTAAGTTCTCCGTGCCTTTTATTTGGGGAGGGCGTCGTCAAGCGGAAGGTCTTCTGGGACTGGTCTTTGAAATTCAGCCAGGGGATCTGCTCGGTTTGCATACCTGGCGGTATCTTCTCTTCTTCGTGGAGGGGCCTGCCGCGAATCTGGCGTTTCTGACGGGGTTGATGATCGAACTCTTCCTCGTGCCTCAGACAAGGCCGTGGATTGTTGTGACTTTCGCATTAAGCGATTTCTGCACGGCGTCGACAACGGCATATATCTGCCTTCCGGCTGTATTGCTGATGTCGTTTTTCTATTCGAAACGGTTCGTGGATTTGAAGAACAGGTCGATGATGGCGGCGTTCCTGAAATGGCTTTTCATTGTGGGCATTGTTGTCGTCGCTCCTCTTTACGCCAGGTACGAGCTGGTAACGAAATCCAATGTTGGTTCTTTGAATGGCCATATGGAGGGCTTCAATGTCGGCATATCCGCTTTCCTCTCTTCGCCATTGGTGGGATCTGGCATTACCAGCTACGGCAATTCCACATCGATGTTCCAGCTGGCTCATGAGGGTGGTCTTTTGCTGCTGAGCTTGTATTGCTATCCGTTGCTGCGTTTCATTTGGCAGAGCATCGAGCTCAGGAATATGCGCTTCTTTGTGTTCATTACCATCGAATGCGTGCTTTTTGTGGTCGCCATTGTCGGGGACAGCCCGTTGTTTGCCGTTGTTTTGGCCATGTCTTATGCCTTTACGGCAAAAGACTGGGGAAAAGCATTAATTGGCCGGCATGCGATTGATTGATTGCAAGAGTTGCTGAATGAAAAGAAAGCATGAAATGGCGTCTATATCGGAATATATCGCTCGTTTTCTCCGGCATTCTCGAGATTTTTCTTTTCCCTATGCTTTCGCGGAAACCGAGTTCATGATCGACAGATGCGCGATTTGGCAGTCGTCTGGTTCATAGCCTTGCCATATTTTGGTATGGACGCACATACAAGAAGAAAGGAGAACCATGCCTGAAGCCGAAGCCGAACTGGCAAGCAAGCAGCCAAATGAAGCGGAGGAATCCGTACGAGGCCGTGCCGACGAACGAAGCGGAGCTGACGGGCGACAAGGAGCCGCAGATGACAGCAGAATCTGAGCCGACCGAATCCAAATCGGTTGAACCTGCTCTGGCCGATGGCGGACCGTCCGACCACGCCGCCGCCTTCGCCGACGTTCCGGACAACGCCAACGGTCCAAAGCCGGCTCCGCGAAACTATCGGCGCGCTTGGATCACGATGCTCGTGGTGCTGGCCGTGTGCGTTGGCGCGGGCGTAGGACTGTGGAAGTTCGACCAGTGGCATGAGCACCGGTCGGCGCTCGCGGCGTGCCAGAGTTCGCAGAAGGCGTTGGAGTCGGCCAAAGCCACGTACGACCGGGAGTATGCCGCGGCAGGAAGGCTTTTTCGAACCGCTTCTCACGCCCGCGTAGGCTGTCCAGATCATGAATCAGATAGATGATTTTAACGCCGTCATGGTGGAGCTTGGCTACGATGGGCGCGACCGCCAGCGACACGTTGAGATAGGTGTCGAGAGGGTACTGGATGAGCAGCGCGTCACCAGGCTTGACGGTCCGCGCGACGCGGATCCAGTCCTTGATAACCGGCTTGAAAGCGGCGAACTTCTTATCGGGGTACATGCGTTCGACCGGCAGCTTCGTCCAGCCATGGCGTTCGGCGATGGCGGCGACGTCAAGGCGCGCCTTGGAACTGGCGTTGTGTTCGTGGCTGTCGGTTTCATAGATAACGTAGTTGGTCATGATGTCTCTTTTCAATGTTTCGGATGTCGGGGATTAGTTTTGCCGATAGACCACCAGAACCATCGTTGAACGATGATATTGGCGAGGGCGAGAAGAACTAAAGAAATCGCCACCATGACGATTCCGATGAACAACTGAATCCAATACGCTGCATGGATAGCGTTGATTTTCAGGATGTGGAATAAGAGGAGCTTTGTGATGTTAAGGGCGATAGCGTTCAGAGCATAGTAAACGAGGCTATTGCGTCCAACCGCCGCAAGCCACTTCGATCGTGCAATGAAAATAGCAAGGCAGATACAGCCGATGCCACCGCCGAAGGCAGCAACGATATCGAGAACAATATGGGAAAACGGGCTAGCATGATTCCCCACGATATCAAAGGCGATGAGGCTTTCACAGATAACGACAGCAAGAAGAGTCGGTACGGAAATAATGCCAGCAGTAGGACGGTGAAGGTTCTTGAAGAAGGATCGCAGTGTGATTCCAATGAGTAAATAACCGGAAATCATAATGCCGTCGAAGGCGCGGAATGGTAGGTTTTGCGGAAGCTGGAATGCAGACCACGCATACGTTGCCAAGACGATGACAGTTCCGGTTACAGCTTTTGAAACTGTGGACTTGCAAAGTTTAACCAGTCCGTATGCAATAATTTCGGCGACGAAGAATGCTGCGAAGTACCAGAGCCCATTCCCGTTAATCAGAACGTTGTAAATCTGATAAAGGATTTCGTTCTTATGGCCATAAAAACCTTGCTGCGTCTTGAAAGTATGAGTCAGACGCGGATCCAGCAACAGTGCCACAGGCTTGATAAGGAAATAAATCGAGAAGAAGTAGTAGGGAACGAGCAGCGTCCGAACTTTTCGGATGAAGAAGGCTTTGAAGCCGCCGCGCATGCTGAAAGTAAATCCACCGAGAAGATAGAAAATCGGCATGATAAACAGCTCAAAACCATTAATGGTGGTATTGAGCGATGGCAGCCATACGCTTTGGCATTGTCCATTCCGGATGTGAACGAAGGAGACAAAGACGATTCCGAGTCCTTTGCCAATATCAACCCATTCAATACGTTTCTTGGCTTTTCGCGCATTTTGCTGCACGTCGGCAGAGTTGTTATTGAGGGAAGGAAAGACGTGCTTACCTTTAACAGCTTGACTCACTGTATGTTCTAGCTTTCATTCATTTGTTGCCAAAGCGGCGGAACCGGCACTGGTCTTCTTGACGCAAAGTTTTTGCACAAGAATGACCGTGAGCATTCCAATGATGGTTTTGAGAAAACCGAGGAAGACAACATTCTGATAAAAATTCGAGGAGAAGAACGACATGAAGAGGTTGAAACCAAGGTAGGAATAGATCAGGATCGTCAGAGGAATGGTTTGCTGCTTGAAGTCAATCCTGCGTGTATGTTCGAAGACGAGCTGTGTTAGTACAGCCATCAGTGCCACTGCGGCAAACGCTCCAAGATAACCAAAATCCGCGATAAACGCATAGTACGTCGTGTATACGTTGCCGGTGTTATATCCGTCGAAATGGATGAATGGAAGTGGTGCTGTCGCTGTCGGTGGTACCAGTCCTGCTTTGATCAGCGTCGGATACAGATATGAAAATGTGTACTGACCAAAATATGCGTTGCGTGGGATGCCCTCATTGAGCCAGATGCTGAGGTTCTTCAGAGGGGCTCCGGTATAGACAGAAATATAGTCCAGGGGCGATTTCTGTATTGTGCGGCCAACCCAAAAGGCTGATGCGTAGCCAATCCACAATGCTAAAACGATAAACAGTGGAATGGCGAAATATGTTCGGGCTTTGGATCGGGCAAAGACGAATCTGCCGTTCTCCGAGTAAAGGAGGGCAAGGCAAATCAAAAATCCGATGACTGGCCCTAGTACAGCAGTTCTGCTGCCGGAAATAACGCTTGCGAATGCGCTCAAGAGGAAGTCAAGCAGTGCCCACCAGGAAAAGTGCCACTTATGAGTGACGATTTCTTTTGCGAAAATATAAGCAAAAGCGTACGAAAGCCCGTTAACGAAGTTATACAAAAAAGATGCCAGTTGATTGAGATGAACGGTGTCCCATATTTTGTTGGCTACGTTGAACCCGCTGGTGATAGCGGAAAAATTACCCGTTATCCCAACGGTGGCGTCGACGCTTTCTTCGTCGTGGTAGATGTAGGCGATGGAAAAAACGACGATGGCAGCAAAAAGATAGTATGCCCAAATGCTGAAATGAATGGAGCCCTGTTCGTCGGACTGGTCCTTTGCGTGAGGGATGGCAGGAATCGGACGAACATATGCGTAAACGCGTTGAGTAACAAGAGCGAAGACTACGAAAACTACCGCTCCAGCAGCAACGATTTCAACTGTTTGCGTGCTGATATCCCAAGGGTAATAAAACGATTCCAGTGCGGCTAGAAGGAAAGGTAGCACGAATAGCACTAATGGGGAGACAAGGCTCTTTTCCGAAAAGAGAAACCCGATTACTAGCACCGCTGCGAGAAAAATAGCGAGAATCACTGTATTCATCAGTAGGACTCCTTGAGTGCTGTGTGATTGCCTGCAAAGAAGTCTTGAACAACATGCGCCTGTGTCCTGATGTCATAGACGCTTCCGGGAAGCCTGTTGTCGCTCTCGGCGAGGCGGCGTCCAGCGAGCTGTGTCGCAGCGGACGCCCAGGCTTCGGCGGGCAGATCCAGGCCGAGGCGTTCGACGTTGCCGTTGATGACGGCGGCTTCGGGGTTGCCGGTCGAGATGAGGCAGGGCAGTCCGGCGGCCTGCGCTTCGAGGAGGGCGACGCTCATACCTTCGACGAGCGAGGGGAACAGGAACAGGTCCATCGCCTGGTAGAAGGGCAGAGCGTCGTCCCGTTCGCCGAGGAAGCGCGCAGCGTCGGCGATGCCCAGGGTCTGCGCCAGCTTTTTCATGTCGGGCATGGTGGCGCCGTCGCCCAGCAGCAGCAGCGCGCTGTCGGGGTTCTGCCGGTGGTACTGCTGGAACATTCGCAGCAGGAACGGGTGGTTCTTCTGTTTCTGGAACCGGCCGACGTTGCCGATGACGGTGGTATGGTTTGCGATGCCGAGCTGCGCCCGGGTCGCCGCGCGCAAATCGGCGTTCGGCGCGAAGCGGGCCACGTCGATGGCGTTGTTGATGACGTGGTACCGCGGCGAGGCCATCAGGTCCGGGCCGTAGAACCACCTCGACGCGCTGTCGGCGCAGGACCAGTAGTCGGTGGCGAGATGGGTGATGCGCTTCCGGTTGACCTTGTGGAGCGCGCCGCGCAGGGCGCCTTCCATGTTCTGCGAGTTGTGGCAGTGGATGACGCGGGTCGGGATGCCGATGCGCTTGGCCTGCGCGAGGTAGTCCACGTTCCCCAGGCTGCAGACATTCTCCCAGCACGCGTCGTAGTAGGGGCCGATCTTGGCGAAGAAGCGCGGCAAAGCGGAGAAGTAGCTCAGCGGGTCCTTGGACCGCATCGGGATATGGTACACGTGGCTGCCGCGCGCGAGGATCTCCTCCTGGTAGGCGATGCGCTTTTCGTTCGTCAGGAAGTCGAACTTCACGGCCGCCGGGTCCGTGCTGCGGAACACGTTCATGAGGAACGATTCGATTCCGCCGTGGTTCGCGGTCATACCAAATACGAGGACATGCTTTGTCACCTTTTCAGCATATTTGCAGGCGGGGATTTATAGGAACTGTTCGGAGCCGGGCGATCGCTCCATACTGGCTGCCGTATTCTAGTACGGACGCGCATGCGAGAAAAAGGAGAGCTATGTTTGAAGTCGAAGCCGAACCGGTAACAAGCAGCCGAACAAAGCTGTGGAATTCGAGGAACCGATGAACGAGACCGTGCCAACGGATGAAACGGATTCGGCGAACGACGCGAAGTCGAGAGGTAGCGCGGAGCCGCAGACGCTGGCTGAATCCGAGTTGGTCGGGACTAAGTCGGATGCGTCCGATGTGGCTGAGCCCGCTCCGGTCGAAGACGAACCGGACGAAAACGACTCCGATGCCGCGTGCGACGACGTTCTGGACGGCGACTCGGACGACGATCCGGAACCGGCTCCGCGGAATCGCCGACGCGCGTGGATCGTGGTGCTCGTGGTGCTGGCGGTGTGCGCCGGCGCGGGCGTGGGGCTGTGGAAGTTCGATCAGTGGCACGCGCACCGGTCGGCGGTCGCCGCGTGCCAGAGCTCGCAGAAGGCGGTGGAGTCGGCCAAGGCCGCGTACGATCAGGAATATGCCAAGGACATGGCGCTGGGCGCGTCCATCGTCAAGGAGCATCCGCAGTACGCGAGCAAGCTTGCGGAGCTGAAGTCGGAAATCGCGGAAGAGACGGTGCAGCAGCCGCTGGCCTGCTCCGCGTCCATGTCGAACGACGAGCTGAGTGACAACACGCAGATGAACCAGCAGTCGGTCGACGCCTTCACTTTGGCGGATAGTCTGCTGAAGGACGGCTACTCCTACGCGCAGAACGCCATCAAGACCGGTTCGATTGACGAGCAGCAGGCCAAGCAGATGCTCTCCAACGGCCTGAACCAGATGAATGCGGCGAAGTAGCGGCAGCGTCAATGCCGTTTGTTCTTGAAAAAGAGGTCATGCGTTCCGGCGTGAACGAAAAGCACCGTTCCGGTCGGCATCTCGTAAATCACCAGAACGTCGTCGTGAACATGTGATTCGCGGTATCCACGCCAATCGCCGGCGAGAGCGTGGCCGCGGTACCGCGTTGGCATGGCGCACCCGTTTTTGGAAACGACGGCGTCGATGGCGTTGCTCGGTTCCTGCGGGGTCGGACGATGCCGTTTCAACAGTCTTTGGGCCTCTCTCTTGAATCCGGAGGTCATGGTGATTCTGCGTCTCATGAGAGAATGTCCTTGACCATCGCTTCGCCGTCGGAATAGTGCGTGATGGAACCGCGGGCAATCATGTTTTCCGCGTCACGACGGTCTTCGAGAAGCTGGCGGTCGTTCCCATGTCGCTGGAGAATCTTTCGCTTTCCTGTTGATCTCTGGATCGTTGACCCACGTTGTCGTCACCGCTGCCATAACGTGCCTCATTTTGTCATATGGCGAAGCAATAATGACACGATTTTTATTCATGCGACATGACGCGCAACGCGATATTGTCGTTTGCGCTTTTCGATTTCTCGTGTATACTGAATTGGCTGCTTTGGGATGAAGCGGCGCGCGCCAGTAGCCCAACGGATGAGAGCATCTGACTACGGATCAGAAGGTTACAGGTTCGAATCCTGCCTGGCGCACCAGTAAAAGGCCTTACCGCGGAAGCGGCAAGGCCTTTTACTATGTCGATAATGGTGTTACTGGGCGTGTGGCACTGACTGTGCTGTCTGGTGGTGGCGGTTACGGGACGATGGCAGGTTCTACCAATCATGCCGATAGCAAGTAGTGTCATACTGCTGCTGTGTCCCTGCAGTATGCACTGGAACACCAAGAGGGGGTGCGGGTCCCTGTAATGAGGAATCCGCTCCCCCTCACATCGTACTGGTATTGGTTTGCTATCTACTGTTACCGAACAGCTGGCAGTTCCTGGCCGTTCCAGACGAAGATGGCGGCGTGGTCTTTGCGTGCCAGGAAGTGGCGAATGTAGCCGAGACGTTCGATGGTTGAGCGGGCGATCGGCTGCGGCAAATCGTCGAGATTGAACCAGCCGGAGTCAGTGTTCTCGTGGTCGCCAGTGGTTGGGGTGTTGCGGGCTCCGTCGGCCAGGTGACAGACGTAGATGGCGTTGAGGTACTGGGCCCGGTCGCCGTTGCTGTACCTGAGCATGCGGTCGTCGGCTACGAGTGCGGCCAGGTAGTCGGGTACGCAGTCGACTTCTGTTTCCTCGTTCACTTCGCGTATGGCCGTGTCGGCGGGGTTTTCGCCCGGTTCCACGATGCCGTAGATGAGCGCCCATTCGTGAGTGTCGGCGCGGCGCCCTAGGAGGACTTTGCCGTCGTCGCGCTGCACAAATGCAGTTATTCCCGACAGCCACAGAGGAGCATGGCCGATGTTCTCACGTAGATCGAGGATGAATCGCGGTGTCGTCATCTCTCTCCTTTCCAATGAAGATGATGGTCAGAAGGAGGACTTGGTCGGATGGGGATAATACTTGAGGAATTTGCGTACTTGGCTGAGTTTTCCTGCGGCTAGGTAGAGGCGACGCTTGAGTGAAGCGTCACGCGGATTATCCAGTGGGTTGATGAGGTCTGTATGGTATAGGCGCTTGATTTCGGCTTTCTCAGCTGGATTGGTCGCATAGCGCAGCAGCAGGTACTCCGGGATGATGCTGTAGAGACAGTGGTCTTCGGGCTGTTGCAGGGCCATCGGCTGATGTTCGATGAGGTCGGAGACGAGCAAGCGCATCGGATTGACGCCGGCACCCACGCAGTAGAAACTATTGCGGCCGATGCGCGGGTTGACCTCGAAGAAATAGAACCTACCGTCGCGCGGATCCTGTTTGACGTCGAAGTTAGCGAAACCGCGGTAGCCGCTCTTTTCCAGAAATGCGGCTGCTGGCACGAATAACTTCTCGTCAGATGAGGTGACCATGGCGCAGGGATTGCCGAGAGTAGCGGGCTGGTGCTCCTCGAGTAGAACACGCGCGTGGCAGAGCATGGTCGCGGCGCCACTCGAGTCCACGTAGGCAGTGATGGAGTGCATATACTCGTCGTCGCCAGGAATGAGTTTCTGGGCGGCGAATACGCCACGGAAGCCGGCCGTGCGCAGCGTGTGCCACAGTTCGTTGAGTTCGGTCTGGTTCTGGATGTAGTAGACCTTCTTGCGGCCTGGGAAGACAAGCGTCTCATAGTCGGAGCTGGTCGCCGGCTTGGCGACGAGGGGGAAGCCCACCTCTGCTGGTAGAGGTTTTGGTGTCCAGTCGGGTTCATCAGCGTCGGAAAAGTCCTGGTAGAGTGTGGGCGGGGTGAGCATGTCAGGAATCGTGGCAGCAATACGTGCGAATTCCTGCTTGTTAGACACGTGGTCGACAACGCTTTTGGGTGGAGCAACCACGAGATAGTGTTTCTCCAGCTCCTCGCGGTGGTTGACCATTACCTGAATACGCCAGTCGGTGTTGGCTACCAGCAGCAGCCGAGGTGCGCCTTGGGACTCTAGCTTTTCTGCCAGATGAATGAGACCGGCAACAAGCCTGTTCTCGTCGTTAGCGTGAGCTAGTGGCACGCGCGTGAGGATAGCCGAGTCACGGATAGCGAGGGGATTGTAAGACGTGACACACAAGGGTTTGATGTGGTAAGCGTCGTTGAACTCGCGGGCGATGGCGTAAGCGCCGACGTCGCCGCCGAGGATGACTGGTAGGAATGCCATGGGAGGGTTCCTTTCGTTGGGAAGACGGCCACTGCTTTGCGCTTAGCCAAACGGCCGCAAAACTGGGGCGCCGGGAATGGTCTGTTAGCCCAGGACGAAATTGTCGGAAGAGGCGGTCTGCAAATAGCCGATGGTCGAGCCCGATCCGGTCTGGTAGCCGCTATACTTCGTGCCATTAACAGTGCTGGTTCCGGGGGCCGCTGACAACTGGCGGCTAAAGGAGATTTTCTGATAGGGCGTGCCCGCACTGGCCCGGCAGTCCGAGTTAAGGACGCATGAATCGTTCGGAACGTTGCCGCCGATAGGCGCTCCTGTGTAGTCGAAGCTCAGAGTCTGCGTAGCCACCGTTCCGTCGGAGGAGCTTTTCTGGCCGAGCGTGTAGGGCACCGCAGTTGGAGCCTGGTAAGGCGTCTTCTGGAGTTGGGCGATGACTGCTTCGTCGTTGCTGATGACGAGGTTCGCATTGTCGATTTCATTGCCGCGGGCCCCGTGATTGCCGGCGGTGTCAGTGTTGCTCAGAGATTGACGTGAGGTGACAATGTCGCTTTTGGCTTGCTGCACGTCTATCTGGTAGAGCTGCATGTCAGCAGCGATGGCGTTGTGGAAGTGATGGTGGTCAGCGGACTGCGCCTTGGCGACGATTTGCTGGGTATCCAAACCCTTGAGATCACCGTAGGTGAGGATGGCTGAAGCCGTTGGGGAGTCGGATTGTTCGGCGCCGTCACTATCGGATTGCGGTTGGGTACCAGCGGCGGAGGAGTTAGGTGTAGTAGAGGAGCTAGAGAGGGACGGGGAGGTGGCCTGTCCAGATGTGTCATAGCAGGTTACTTTGCCGCCTTGGAAGATGAGCACGTTATTGATGGCGACATTGGGGCCGGGTGGGTAGTTGGAGGTGAACCAGATGGTCTGCTGGTCGCTGGCAAACGCCGAACTGGCGCTCACTGTCCTGCTGCCGAGGTTTCCGCAGGCCGCTAAGCTCAAGCATAAGCCGATCGATAGGCTTCCCAGAAGCGTTTTCCTCATCATGCTGCGCATGCGTGCCCCTCGCTTTTTTGCTGCATTGGTGGTAGTGCGTGTGGTTGAGAGGCCCCCCTTCCGTGTCCGATCAAGGCGCCGTGGACTGTTTGTAGACAGTATTCCGTAGCGCCTTGGAATGGACTAGTTTAGGGGCCGGTCATTGTCGTTAACGGCGTTCGGCGGTCTTGGCGCGTTCTTCCTTCATCCAGGCTTCAACCTCGTCGATAGTGCTCGGAATGAGAGGCTTTGACAGCCATTCTGGACCCTGCTCGGTCATGAGCACGTCGTCCTCGATGCGGATGCCGATGCCACGCAACTCTTCGGGGATAAGCAAATCGTTCTCACGGAAGTACAGGCCTGGTTCGATGGTGAAGATCATACCCGGGGTGAGTTTGGCGCCCTGGTACTCCTCGTAACGGGCTTGCGCACAGTCGTGCACGTCAAGACCGAGATGGTGAGCTACACCGCACGCATGCCAGCGACGATGCTGTTGACCTTCGGGGCTGAGGGCCTCCTCGACTGAGACTTTCAGTATGCCCCACTGGTGGAGGGATTCCGCCAGTGAACGCATGCAGGCGTGGTGGATGTCGGAGTAGGTACATCCCGGCTGTGCAGCTTTGAAACCGGCCTGTTGAGCATCGAACACGGCCTGGTAAAGCTTGCGCTGCACGGGGTTAAACGTGCCGCTTACCGGAAAAGTACGTGTGATATCAGCGGTGTAGAGACTCTGGGTTTCCACCCCTGCGTCGATAAGTAGCATATCCCGGCGGCGGACGGTGTGCGTGTTACGCATCCAGTGCAGGGTGGGGCCATCGGGACCGGAGGCGATGATGGTACCGTAACCGACATCGTTGCCTTCGATGCGAGAGACGGCGTTGAAGGCGCTTTCGAGCATGCGTTCACCACGTGGTTTGTCAATAGATTCATCAAGGTGACGCAGGATGTTGTCAAAACCGTGGCGGGTAGCGAGGATAGCTTTGCGCATCTCGCCGATCTCGTAGTCGTCCTTGAGCATACGAGCGACAGCAGCGGTCTCATGGAAGTCGTTGTCATCCTCGTCGTTGGTAGCCTTGTCGTTGAAACCAGCCCCCTCGCGGATACGATCCACCTCGGCGGTGATAGCAGGGTCAGCTTCCTTGATGACGCGGAGTTTAACTTGGCCGCTACCGGTACCAACATTATGCGAGAGGCATTCGTCGAGGCCAGCGATGTCACGTGTTTCCAAACCGGTCATGGTGTGGAACTCGTTGAGGCCCGGACGGGCACCAATCCAGTATTCGCCGTACGCGGAGGAGCGATAAAAGTCAGTGGTGTCGTGGTTTGCGCGTGGATGCAGGAAGAGAATCGGAGTATGCGTGCCTTTGGTGGCTTCCTCAGCCGGATCGTTCGGGTCGAGCACGAGTACAGCACCCGGTTCGTAGTCTTCACCCAAACCGGTGTAATAGGCGAACGTGGTGTCCGGGCGGAACGGGTAGTCGTCGTCGTTGTTACGTACCTTGGGACGCCCGGCGGGACTGACGAGCCTATCGCCACGGTAATGCTT
>JAFNPO010000050.1 GCA_017386585.1 Aeriscardovia sp. | reverse complement strand
TGGCTATCGGCCACAACGGCACGGCCATCGCCGAGCACATCGCCTGCGAGTTCCGCAGCGGCGAGATTACCGTTCTGCAAGGCCGCAACGGCGCCGGCAAGTCGACCCTGTCGATGACTCTTGCGGGACTGCTCCCGCAGGTCTCCGGGCACGTGGTCGCCTCCGATGAGCTGCGCCGAGGCTCGTCCGCGTCCGATCCGCACGACTGGTCCAGCGCGGAGCTCTCGCAGCGCATCGCCTTCGTTTTTCAGAACCCGGAGCACCAGTTCGTGCGCAACACCGTCCTCGAAGAGGTCAAGGTCGGCCTGCTGGCCGTGGGCAACGAACCCGCCGAAGCCGCGCGCAAAGGACACGCGCTGTTGGACCGCTTCGGCCTCGACGACTACGCCGACGCCAACCCGTACACCCTCTCCGGAGGGGAGAAACGTCGTCTGACCGTAGCCGCCGCACTGGCCGCCGCTCCGGGCGTGCTCATCCTCGACGAGCCGACCTTCGGGCAGGACAGGTCCACATGGCTGGAGATCGTCATGCTCATGCGCTCCGTGGCCGACAGCGGCGTGGCAGTCATCGCCGTCACCCACGACGCCGATCTCGTCGAAGCGCTTGCGGACAAGACCATCACCGTCGGCGACGAGGCGACCAGCTCCGTGCACGTCACCAAGCAGGCCGACCGCGTCGAAGCGCCCCGACCGGCGAGCCGCTCCCGGTTCCTAGCTGGCATCAACCCGGCGTTTCGCCTGCTGGGCGCGTTCCTCGTCTCCATCCCGCTGCTCTTCTCGCTCGACCCGGTGTCCGCGGGGACGGCGCTCGTCCTGGAGCTGCTTGCCTTCGGCGCCATCGGCCTGCATCTGCCGCGCGTCGTCAGATCCGTGTGGCCCGTCCTCGTCATGGCGCCTTGGACGTTCCTAGCGGTCGTGCTTTATGGCAAGCATGGCGGTCATACGTATTTCAAATGGGGCATGATCCACATCACAACCAAGTCGGTGTGGCTTGCTTGCGCTACCTTTCTGCGCGTGCTTGCCGTTGCTATCCCGGCCGTGCTGCTGATGTTGGGAATCGACTCGACCGACCTGGCCGACGCTATGTCCCAGGTGTTCCATCTGCCGGACCGTTTCGTCTATGGAGGTCTGGCGGGCATGCGCCTGCTGACTGTGCTCAAGGACGACTGGACGGAGATCGCCCAGGCCCGCCGTTCGCGTGGCCTGGGCGACCAGAACCGCGTCGCGCAGTTCTTTTCCTGCGCCTTCTCGCTGCTGGTGCTCTCCATCCGCAGGGCGACGAGTTTGTCGACGGCCATGGAGGCGCGCGCCTTCGGAACGGGACGTGCCCGCAGCCGGGCCCGCGAGTCGCGCGTCCATGCCAAGGACTGGCTGTTTCTCGTGGGCTGCCTCGTCATCCCGTCGCTCGCGCTGGGCGTCTCCATCTATCTGGGTACCTTCTCCCTCGGCGGAGGCAAGTAAGGGTCCGGCGAGGGCCGGCCGATAGCAAAACGGATCGTCGCGCACGGCTGTCTGCTGCTGCGTGGGCGGGAAGGAGGCAAAGCACGGTCTGCTTTGCAAGTGGCGACGCATTATGCGGGTGATAGCTGTAGGTTTTCCATGGAGGACAGGCGCGATCATCAGCAGCAGCCGAACAGATTGAATCGAAAGGGTGCGTTGCCAAGAACGGCGAAGCGTTCGCCAACGAGCGCATAGTCAACGCGATGCCTGGCCGCTTCGTCCGACAGGAAACAGATCGCATCGAAAGCCGTTTCCTGGAAACGGCGTGCGGGAACGGGAATTTTCTGAATCCGTTTCTCCGCCGCGAGCTTGCAGCGAAGGAACGTCGGTACGGTGGCAGCGATTGGATTAC
>JAFNPO010000049.1 GCA_017386585.1 Aeriscardovia sp. | reverse complement strand
GGGCCGGTGAGTGATTCGACGTATCCGATGCCGGTTATTCAGACCGCTCCGTCTACTCTTACTGTCAGGAAGACCTGGAGCGTTTCTACTCATCCGGATTCGGTGACCGTGTGTGTCTTCCAGTCCGGTGCGGACGGCAAGGACCAGAACGGCACGACCGAAGGAACCTCGTGTTCCGCTAGCGGATCGAATAACGACTATGACACTCTCGTGCTGAACTCCGCCAACAATTGGACCGCAACAATTACCGTGCCCGCTGGTCCGCAAGGATACACGTATCGGGTTGCTGAAGCTCCTCTCACCGGTTGGCGTGCCGCGTACAGTGTTACCGTTCCGACAAATCCAAGCAGTGCTGTTGGCACTGACAGTGTCGATTTGAAAGGCCTGACGAGCCAGAGCGCTGACTTCACCATCGCCAACACTTCTGGCGTCATGACGTCCGTGTCGACCCACACTACTCCCACGGTCACCAAAAAGGTTCTGGGCACTTCCACCGACGACGACTTCCATTTCCAGTTGACTCCTGCGAATGCCGCGACTTCGGATGCGGTTGCCTCTGGTGCCGTCACGCTTGACTCGGATTCTAAGCCGGCCACGCCGGCAACGTCTGAGACTGTGACTGTCGATGGTCCGTTCTCTGATGGGGCTAGTAAGAGCGCGCAGTTCGAGAATATTGATTTCTCTAAGCCTGGTACGTATTCCTTCGATATTGCCGAGCAGGGGACAGCCCCGGCTGGATGGATTTATGACACGTCGGATCATGTGGTGACGTACAACGTGACGGAGAGTGGGGGTGTCCTCGTTATCTCTTCGGTGACGGGCAACGATCCGGTTGTTGTCAATCGTTATGCCGTGGTTTACGGATTGCCGATGACTGGTGGTTCGACGGCTCGTTGTCGGGTTATCTTGTGGGCTGGTGTTGTGCTGGCGTTGGTAGCTGCGGGTGCGTATGCGTTGTGGAAGCGGCGTAATAGTGACGAGTGAACACCAACCAACCACTTGCATGATGACGGGCACTCCGCGATAAAGCACGATCCATGCTGGAATCCGGATACTGGATACTGATTAGCTTGCTGTATCCGGATTCCTGGCTCATGGGCTGAGGGATGGTGTCCTTATGACAGAACTCGAGCGTTAGACCGCAAGGGGATCATTCGAGAGGTATCAAGAATTCCCTCGAGTGGTGACTTTCCATGTTTCCTGGAGCACGTGGGGAACGCCCAAGGGACGCTGCCGACATCCCTCAATGCCCATCTCACGTGGTACCTATGCTTCCCATTTTCCGCTTGCGTCAGTGCAAGACAGCTGTTTCACCAATATTTCCATAGGTGAGTGTAAGCAGGTGGCGCTACTCTGTCAGCCTTCCTCTCCCATGACGTACGCCCGCTTCCGCATGGCGTGTCCTAGGAGTTAGCGTATGACGTCCTTTTTCAAGGGTGATCATGTTCTTCAAAGAAACACGAGAAGTGTCGTCGAGAATTTTCTGGGTTTTCGACGACACTCAAAGCCCTTGTGCCGTAACGTCTAGGACTGATCGTGAAGCGCCATTCCTGTGAGTTGTTAGGACATTGCGGGGTTTTAGAGTTCTGGTTAATTCTGATCCCTTGATCACACTTAAAACGCCACATCGATGGGTTGATAACCAACTCGATGGAACTTCTGTTACAGTGGTTTTAATTGGGAGCGAAACTCTAAACCGTCCATTTGTACAGTATGAAATATGCGAAAGCATACAACGAGGGAATGCTGTTGTATGAGTCTATATTAACGGTATTAAAGATATGAGAACGCAGTTAACATCGATAAAAGCAAACGTCCATCTTATAATAGAGATATTATGCTGATAATTCTTCTGCTTTTTTGACGTTATCTGCAATGGAATCTATGATTATGTGCTCAAAACGGATATGTTAATATGGATTCATGGGTCGAAGCCGCCACAAAACGCCACAGCAAATAATTGAAGAGATGGATTATGGAAAACAAAATCAACCATCTTAAGTTTGTACAAGGTGTAATTAACCGTATGGCAAACAACTCCTTTATGTTGAAGGGGTGGACGGTTACTTTAGTTGTAGGCATTTTTGTTTTTGCAGAGAAAGACACTGAATTATATTTCTTGGTCGCATACATTCCGGTAATAGTTTTTTGGCTCTTGGACGCATATTACCTTTTACAAGAGCGCCTATATCGCTCTCTGTACAATAAAGTAGCAAATACTGACGAAAGCCACATCGATTTTTCATTGAAAGCTACTTCAGCAGACTTCAAAAGCAAGAAAAACCGTTTTTTAAGCTGTTTTTTTCAATAACGGAAATCATTTTTTATCTACCACTTGCAGTAGTGTATACAGGCATTATAATAATCGCTCATTTATCCTAAAACATAGTTGTTTGTCTTACAAAGAGGTATAAAATGGCACATAAGACTTTTATTTCATATAAATGGATGAAGCACAGGGACTCCGTGATAAAATAATTGATGCACTCGGAAAAGATGCATCTTATTATCAAGGAGAGACCAGCGATTCTCCAGACTTGACCGACACATCAACAGAGAACATAAAGAAAAACTTGAGGGATATGATGTATGATACCTCCGTAACCATCGTTATTCTATCTCCTCATATGACAAATAGCAAGTGGATAGATTGGGAAATAGAGTACTGTGTTAAAAATAGAACTCGCAAAAGCCGTACTTCGCACACAAACGGAGTTGTTGGAGTTATTATGAAAGTCAACGGCGGTTATAGTTGGTTCGAAAAAACGGGCACCAATTGTCATGGCACTTCTACTGTATCCTATGAGATGAATAAAGTATTTGATATTATTTCCAGTAACCACTTTAACTCAAATCCTGAACAATGGCATTGCGACAAATGTAAAACCTATGATCGGCTTAAAGACTCATATATTTCCTTCGTCGAAGAAGAAGAGTTTTTAGATGATCCTCAAAGGTATATTAATAATGCTTATGACAAAAGTGAAAATGATGCGTATGGTTATGACCTCGTTAAGTAATGCTGTTTCAATCCGATGTATTCCATCTGATTGAAGCAGCATTGCGACGTAGGCTAGGCGCCGGCGATTCCCTAGATTCAGCCCTGTTCCAATGTCATACTCAACGAATCGGAAATGGCCGAAGGGGGAGGAGACAACAACAATCCGAAAGGTGGCTCAGTTGATAATCTGGAACGCGGCTGTAGAAGAGCGGTCTGAGATAGTGACCGTACCTGTGGGTGATTCTGCCGGTGGGGACGCAGGGGCTTGAACCCTGGACCGACGAATTATGAGTTCGTTGCTCTAACCGACTGAGCTACATCCCCATAAAATAATCTACCAGTATGTTTGGAAAACCAGGACTGAACTAGGAGCATCGCCGAAGCGCAGACAGCGCGATGCCGGATCAGTAGTCGTACTGCTTGCGCCTTCTCGTTTTTCACAGTATTGAACAAGGACCGCGCAATTATGGTTTCTGGGAGGCTTGTTCCATTTGACATTGTTCAGAAGAGGTGACAGTGGGCCACCACGGCCCCATATGAATGATTATCAAAGCCCATGACGATTCTGGGATGGGTAGGAATGAGGTCCATGCTGAATGGATTGGATGTCAGTGTCAGTGAGTAGAGCGGCATTAGCGGAAAAGACGGCGCCAGTGGAGATTTCCGGAGAAGCTGATCATGATATCGATATCGCTGCTGGGAGGGGACTACTGCTGTTCTTGGTGCGTCGTTGATGTTAATGATGTCGGCCTTTGGTGTTTTGAGATTCGGCATAGAAGGCGAGGGGGCTGCAAATCATTTGCAGCCCCCTCGCCTTCCAGTTGACGGGCCTGAGACCCATCAACGACATGCCACCGTTAAAGCGTGATCACCAGATGCGTACACGCTTCTCTGGAGCGAGCCACATGCCATCGCCTTCGTGGACGTCGTAGGCGACAGAGAAAGCGTCGACGTTCTTGAGGACTTGGTTAGTGCGGAACTCGGCCGGGGAATGCGGATCGATAGCAAGCATAGATTCGGCAAAGGCATCGCGCTCCTTGGTGCGCCAGATAGTGGCGTAGGAGTGGAAGAAGCGTTTCGCGGCGCTGAGACCGTCAATGATCGGAGACTTTGCCAGGGAATCCTCGAGCTCATCCTGGTTGTCGGCCTTGAGACTCTGGGAGAGGACGTAGGCCTTGATGGCGATATTGACGCCGGAGAGATCACCAATGTTCTCGCCGATGGTCAACGCCCCGTTAACGTGTGGAGCCTGGTCGGCCTTTCCTTCGGCGGCGTATTTTTCCTCCAGCTGCTTCGGGACAAGGGCGTTATATTGGGCGATGAGGGCCTGAGTGAGCTTAGTGAAGTTCGCGCGGTCGGCGGCGGTCCACCAGTCGTTGAGCTTGCCGGTACCGTCATAGCGGCTGCCCTGGTCGTCGAAACCGTGGCCGATCTCGTGGCCGATGACGCAGCCGATACCACCATAGTTAGTGGCGTCATCAGCGTTCGGGTCAAAGAACGGGGGTTGCAGGATGGCGGCCGGGAAGACGATGACGTTCATAGTCGGCTCGTAGTAGGCATTGACTTCCTGCGCGTTCATCAGCCATTCACCCTTGTCGACGGGCTTGCCAGCCTTGTTCAGCTGATAGCCGTTTTCGTAGACGGACGCGGCCTTGATGTTCTCCATGAGGCTCTTGCTGTCACTGATGTCGAGGGCTGTGTAGTCCCGCCAGTGCTCGGTGTAGCCAATCATCGGAGTGAAGAGATCGAGCTTCTGCAGGGCTTTAACCTTAGTGTCTTCGCCGAGCCACGGGCTGTGAGAAATTGAGACACGGTAGGCAGACAGGAGATTGGAAACGAGGGTCTCCATCTTAGCCTTGGACGAGGCTGGGAAGTAGCGCTTGACGTACTCCCGACCGACTTCTTCGCCGGTGGTGCTGTTGACCAGAGCCACGGCACGCTTCCAACGATCGCGGATTTTGGTGGTACCGGAAAGTACGCGGCCGTGGAAGTCGAAGGACGCATCCTCGAAGGACTTGGTTAGGTAGTTGGCGGTCTTAGAGATGGCAGTGCCTAGGGCCCAGGTCTTCCAGGCGTCGAGGGATTCGCTTTCCCAGACACTGTCGAGGCCTGTGACAAAGCTCGGCTCGTGCACAATCACATGGCTGAGAGCTGCACGGAAATCGAGCGGCTGGCGCTGCGCGGTAATAGTAGCGTCGTAACTTTTCTGCCAGGCGTCAACCCAGGCGGCAAGGTTGAGGTGTGGCATCATGGCGACAAGCTCATCCCAAGTCCTCGGGTTGTAAGTCTTGTTGTCATCACGGTCAGTGACGTTGTCCCAGTGGAAGTGGGCGATCTTCGTCTCAAGGCCGAGGAAGGCCTGAGCGCGTTTAGTGGCAGCGTCCTCGGAGTCGTCAATACCGGCGAGACGGAAGTACTTGCTCATCATGACGACGTAAGCTGCACGGACATCTTGATAGCGGTCCTCGCGGTAGTACGCCTCATCCGGCAGTCCGATGCCCGCTTGGAGGAGGTGCACAATGTTGGTAGCTGGGTCCTTCGGATCAGCGAAGACCGAGATGCCCAAGAAGTCCGGACCACCAGCCGGATTGAGGGAGCCAAGGACCGTCAGCAGTTCATCCTTAGTGGACGCGTTAGCGATGGCATCAAGGCTGGCCCTGATTGGGGTAATACCAGCCTTCTCGAGCGCTTCGGTGTCGAGGAAGCTGCGGTAAAGGGCTGTTGACTTCGGTGCCGGTGTCGCCGGATCCTCAAGAATTCCCTTGACGGCTTTCTCGGAATCCTCAATTAGCTTGTCAAAGGCGCCGAACCGGGAGCGGTCCGCTGGCAGTTCATAGCTATCGATCCACTTGCCATTGACGGAACGATAGAAATCATCTTGCGGGCGTGGCTGCACCGCTGCTGTTTTATCTGTCATAGCTTTAGGCTATCCCACATCAGGATAGAAAAGGGCAAGAAAACGTTTCCCTTTGGGAAAATCGCTGGGAGGATGTCGGATTCACCTAAGATTTTGGTCGCTGCCAGTCGTATTGGGTAGGGGTAACGCTATACTGAAACGGTCCTGCGGACGTAGCTCAATGGTAGAGCCTCAGTCTTCCAAACTGATTACGCGGGTTCGATTCCCGTCGTCCGCTCTCGGAGACGTTTAAGGCTCGACCGCTGTGAAAGCGGTCGAGCCTTTTCGTTGATGTTCAGCGACCCGCGAGCCGCGTTTTCGTGTTCCGTGTGTAAGTGAGGAGCACGCAGATGACCATGGCTGCCGAGCACAGAACAATGAGTAGGAAGACGATCGTTCCGCCCGTGCGCATGCCCGCACCGGACCTCTGGCTGAAGGCAAAGATTGACATGAATAGATCGACACCTACGGATCCGCCAAAGTTCTCCGCCGTATTGAAGATTGAGTTGATATCGGAGGCGTGCGTCGGCGGTACGAGAGTGGAAGCGTGGGAGATTGTGTTGGTATACATGAGGTTGTAGCTCGCACGCGACACGATGTACAGGCCGAGCAGGCCCCACACATTTATCCACGGCAGCAGGACAGCAAGCGTGACGGCTCCGGTAAGACCGAGTAAAGCGCCGGAAAGAACCGGAACACGCGAACCCTGCTTATCGGCCCAGTGTCCAGCGAACGTGGAGACTACTGAACCACAGAGCGCGCCTGGTAGCAGTAGGAAGCCGGCGACCAGGCCGTTGGCGTGGAGTACATATTCCGCGTAGCTGGGGATGGCCGCTATGATGCCCGACGCGATGATTTGCATGAGAAAGTAGTTGAGCGTCGCCCAGCGGATGGGCGGCACGTTGAAGACCTCGAGATTAAATAGGCGCGCGTGGCCAGTGTTGTTGGCGACAATGAACCCAGCGGCGCAGACGAGACCCGCGAGTAGGGTTACCCAGAATAGCCAGCCGAAGCCGTCCGAGCCTATGGTAGTGGCAGTAATATCGAGTAGGAAGAACGCGGCCGTCAGCAGCATCAGAGCGAGATAACTGAAGGTGTGCGCGTTGCCGACGGGTTCATTGCGGATGGCGATTTCGCCAATTACGAGGCTTAATAACGCCACAGGCAGCGAACTCCAAAAAACGGTTCGCCAGGAGAGGACGTCGCACAGCCAGCCACCGTAGGTTGGTCCCAGCGCGCAGCCTAGCGCCATAACTGTCCCCGACACGCCGGTGATGGCACCGAGCTTCTTCTTTGGTACCTGTGTGAAGCCGAGGAAGAACATGACAGCCACACACAACCCGTCGGCCAAGCCCTGCAGCATTCGGCCCGTGAACAGAACCGCCAGGTTTGTAGCTGGCGCGCATAGGAACGTGCCAATGAGGAAGAGAACGGCCGCCGCCCGCTCGACGGTGCGCGCCGGGAACCGTCGCAGTAGATACGCTGTCGTGGTGATGGACACCGTATTGGCCAGCATATACGCTGTCGTCACCCATTGGATGATGTTCAGTGGCTGGTGAAAAGATTGCGTGATGAACGGATACATGACGTTCGTTGCTTTGTTGGTGAACGTGCACAAAAAGGTGAGCATCGCCGCAGAGGCGATGGCCAGATACACGTGGCGTGGGGAAGGAATGGACTGCTCCAAGGAATCCGTTAACGATTGCGATGCGTCGGGCACGGTCCGCGACAGGTTTTGGGGTGGCGTGGACGACGAGTCGTGTGATGCGGTCTCAATCTGCATGGAAGTCACGAAAGCTGGATTCTAGCGCGATACGGCGATGCGCTCTTCGGAAACGTGGAGCTTATCTGTTACGAAAATGAGAATGCTCGTGATGACCATGATGACGGAGGCAACGGCCCCGCAGACGAATGCGAGACGGCCGCCGGTGAACGCCTTCGCTAGGGCGGAACCGAACGTCGCGCTCCGACCGAAGGCGAACAGTGACAGCAGAATTCCCGAGCCAATGGCGCCGGAGTAGTTGCCAATAACGTTGAAGATGGCGTTCACATCGGCCGTCTCGTCGGCGCTCACGAGATGGGAGGCATGCGAGAGTGTGTTCTGATAGACGAAGTCGAAGCCTACTCGCTGAAAGATGTACAGCGCCAACAGCAGCCATACCGTCAAGGAAGGCTGCAGGAGTACCACAGATGCTGTCCCGATGAGAGTGAGGACAGTGCCAGTCACGATCGGCTTACCGAAGCCGCTGCGGTCTGCCCACTTACCTGCGACAACCGAGGCCACGGACCCCAGCGCGCTGCCCGGAACGATGGTGAGGCCGCCCAATAGGGCCGAGGCACCAAGCGCGTACTGGGCGTATGTCGGCAGGAACGCCTGCATACCCACGTTGACAGCCTCCGCCAGAAAATAGGTCACTGCGGCGAAGGAGATGGCTGGGATGGCAAAGAGCCGTAGGTTGAACAGACGGGTGGCTCCGTGGTTATTGACCGCGATGAAACATCCCAATGCAACGAGGCCAGCGAAGAGGCAGATCCAGAACAGCGAACTCAGGCTCGTTGAATCAGTGGCGCTGACGGCAACGTCCAGGCAGGCAAAGGCGATTGCTAGGAGCGTAAGCGCGCTGAAGCTGAAGGGATGCCTGTTACCGGCAGGCTTATTGCGGATAGTGAGCTGGCCGAGGATGAGACTAACAAGGGCTGCGGGTACGAGCGTCCAGAAGACAAGCCTCCAAGAGATACGGTCGCAAGCCCAGCCAGAGTACAACGGTCCAACAGTGCACATGACGCCGATGGCAGCACCGATCCAACCGGACACCGTCCCGGTTTTTTTATGGGAGATCTGCGTGAAAACGAGGAACCACAGGATCGGCATTGCTAGACCGATGGCAATGCCTTGGACAATGCGTCCGATGACGAGCATGGGAAAGTTAATGGCGAGCGCGTCGCATAAGGCTCCAGCGATGTAGGCGGTGGCGGCGACTAGCTCGACCTTGCGTGCGGTGATTCGGTTCAGCAGGTAGGCGGTTGTCGCTGCGGTGATGGCGTTGGCGAGCATGTAGCCCGTCATAAGCCATTGCGTCGTGCCGATAGGTATGGAGAAGTCGTGGGCGATGTCGGGGTACATGACGTTTACGCATTTGTTTGCCAGCACGCCGGTGAGTGCCAGCAGCGTTGCGGCGATAATTCCCCAGTAGGTCCGAAAACGGCTGGTTTTTTTCGAGGCGAGCGCGGCGGTCATAGGGTCTCCTTGCTGGTCGGAATCGAGGCGGTGGTCATAGAGTCGTTGTGTGGCGCGGATCGTAGCGGCAGCTTGCTGGAACGATGCCACTATATATCGCGCATGGTGGAGGCTGGTGGCCGTTTCTTCCAGCGTCTTGCCGAACGGCGCGGCGTCCGGATGCTCGTCTGCTTGCGTTTTTGTCGAGAAGGGGGTAGGCTCTGTCCTGGTCATGCCCCCATCGTCTAATGGTTAGGACATCAGACTTTCAATCTGACAACAAGAGTCCGATTCTCTTTGGGGGTACCGGTTAAACGGTTGGTTCTTCGGAACCGGCCGTTTTGTTGACTGCGTTGTTTCTCTCATCTGTTCTGTTTCGCGGCTGGCGGATCGGCCGGGCTTGCCGCGTTCCTGGGACGTGGCCGTCGGCGATAAGCAGGCGACGCGGGGCGGTTGGCGAGAACCTTGCCGCGTTCGAGGTAACGGGTCTGACGTCGGGCCGGCCCTGGCGTTTCCGTAGGTTGCCGCCGTTGCGGTTGCACTGACCGTCGGCTTGGCATGGCGGAAGAGTTCCGTTGTTGCAGATCGGAAAAGGCCGCTGCGCTGAGCGGCGATGGGTTCTGGCGGAGGTATCCGTCGCAGAGTCCCCATCAGGCGGTTTGTCCCCCCCCCGTAAACTCCAGGTATTGCCCTTATGCGCGCTTATCCGTCGAGGCGGTCTGCTTATCCGTTCCTACGAAGGCGCTGGTGTTTCCGGCATAACCGGCCCAAGCGTTGGCGCTCTAGACGTGTACGAGGGGAAGGAGAGGGAGTTGAAGGCAAAGAGACCGATCGGACTGGTCCGGTCTGGAAGATCCGATTCGCGCCGGCTGCGCGAGCGGCTTGTGTTATCCGTCCTCGTGGTGCTGGCCCTTGCTGGCGCCGTCGTTGCCTGTCCCGCGCCGTCGGCGTTGGCTTCGTCCGCCGTTTCCAACACCCCTGCAGCGCTGGGCACGCCAGAGCACACGAAGTACGTGACCGCCAACAGCGACGGCACATACGGCCTCCATCTGACGTTCACCGGTGAAAGCGCCAAACGCTCCGGCGCCGACGTCGTCATCGTGCTGGACGAATCCAATTCGATGTTCGCTAAGCAGATCGACGATACCCCGTCCCAATACGAGTACGTTCGTTCGACAAGCGACGCGTCCAGCGGCTCGAACGCCGCGTACTTCACGCAGGCAGAGTCCGACGCCGAGCAGCTGGCCAAAGAAGGCTACACGGTCGCGCCCGGCCCCTGCGGCACCTGGTGGGAGCTGACCGGCCGTCTCGCTCGTGCCTACAACGCTATCCGCGTCCTCCTCAACGGCGACGGCTCTGGCTACGCAGGCCTGCTAAGCAACGACGACGACTACGACGCCGTTTATAACGGCCAATGGTCCACGCAGAACTGGGACAAGACCAAACTGTTGATTCGCACATCCATCGTTTTCTTCGGCGGCCAGTACGGACAGACCTATGGACTCAATGCCTCCGGCGTTAACGACTATGGGACATTCAATAACTACTGCCCGGTGGGTCGCAGCTTCTCCGCCGGGAAAGGCTATGACACCAACGTGAACCGAAGCGTATGGTCGAACTGGTCCATTTGGAACGGCAGCACCAACTACTTGGGAACAGCCAGCAACTCCTATTGGCCGACGCAGTACTTCATGCCGAACGACACGTACACGAACGTTGCCGCCATTAACGGCATCCTCTTCACCGGCGCCAGCAGCTGGCCGCACGGGCAGATTCTTGAGCCGGATCCAGCGCACGGCGTTGGCGCGTTCGCGCCTTACGATTCGCCGAGCGTCGACGTGTTGACGGGACAGACCCTAAGTGGACAGTCCAACAAGCTGACGCAGTGGCTCTACCGCTGGTGGGACCAGTCGCGCGACTGGCAGATAGGTCTCGACCGCGGCAACACGCTGCTGAATTACGCCAAAGCAAACGCGCCCAATAAGTCCCTGTACGAAATCTTCATCACAGACGGCGAGCCGACGAGCCGGGGCGTCAACAACAGTGCGAACATCCAAAACACGAACCTCGAGGGCGATGGCACGGCCGGCACTGGTGGCGCCGCCGGCGTCAACACCTACGACGACGCCACCGGCGCGAACTACGCCGCCGCGCTGCAAGCCGCCGACGCCATCCCGTCCGGAGCGAAGGTCTACAACGTCTTCATCGACGGCACCGACACGACGGCCTCGTCGACGCCAGCCGTTAGCACAGACGCCCAGTCGACGTCCGGCTT
>JAFNPO010000048.1 GCA_017386585.1 Aeriscardovia sp. | reverse complement strand
TTGTTTTCTTTTGTCCGCGTTTTCGGGTGTGCCTGCCGGCGGCTGGGGGCGCGGAGCGGGGACGGTGTTTTGTCTGTTACCGTTTCTATGTGGGGCGATAGGTTTCGTTCCTGGTTCTTTTGATTGGGGAGGTACGTATGGATTGGGATTCCATGTTCGCTGGTTCTTCTTCGAAAACGGTTGAACCGGAGGAGACGAAGGCCGTGGCCGTCGCGGCGGCCGGGGCTGAGGCAGCGGATGGTGTCGGAGCGGCGGCCGGGGTTGTCGCCGGCATGCCGGCCGGAGGCGGCGGGACGCGGGCCGTCGAAGAACTTGCCCCGTCGGATGGCCCGTCGGATGGCCCGTCGGATGGCCCGTCGGCCGGCGAGGCGTCGGCGGGGAAAACGAAGAAATCCCATCATAGGAAAACGGACGGGAACACTGGCCCCGTGTTGAACGCGCGGACGGTGGATCGCGCCCTGGAACTAGGCCGCCTCCTGTCGGCGGACGACAGCCTGCTTTCAGCGGTGCGCGGCTTGTACGGCAAACGCGTCGGCGGGGTGGCGGACATCGTGCTGCTCGTGCTCTCGGATGCGAAACCGTTGGCGGACATGACGGGGTTGTTGGATCGGTTGGATGGGGAGGCGCCGGATGTTCGTTTGATGGATTGCGCGTTGGCTTTCATGGATGACAGGGGGTTGGCTCGTCGTGTGGATGCGCTGGTGGGCGGCGTGTTCGGTTTGTCGGGCAGGGCGCGCGAGGATGCGACGCGGGTGTGCGCGGATTGGAGCGTGTTGGCTGGCGTGCTGCCGGATTTGAAACGCCTGCTCTAAACGGCGAACCATGGGACGCGGGTTTGGTTGCGCGGGGCGTGCGCCTTTGGGAGCGCGCCCCGTTTTTTCAGATGCCGGTTCCGTTGTTGGTTTCCGCGTTCTGCACGGGTTGGCTGTCCGCGTAACCGGGGTCGAGTCTCAAAGGCGTTCCCCCGTTGTTGCCGTAGCCGTTTTGGTTGATGGCTTGGGAAAGCTGGGGGCTGTGGAGCAGAACGTTGACGCCGGTGACCTGCGTGGCGTCGCGCATTTGGGGCAGGCCGGCCGGAGTGGTTTGGAACCCGTTGAGGAGGGGGGCTTGCCACCAGTTCTGGTTGTTGAGCTGCTGCCAGCCAGTGATCAACCCGTTTTTGTCCACATTGATGCGGGTGCGGGTGTTCCAGTAGCCGATGGTGGGATTGTAGTCGACGAAAACAGGGCTGGGGTTTTGCTGGGGCAACGCCCAGAGGATGATCTGCTGTCGGGCGTCCACAACGATGGAGGCTCCCATGTCGGGTGTTTGGGTGATGAATTGGATTCTCATGCTGTTGGGCGTGATGCTGCTGCCCAGCGTCCACCATTGGTTGGCGAGGTAATCGCCCCAGTTGTTCCATTCCGCACCTGCCGTGTAGTTCGGCGTGTACTGCCAGGTGTGGAGGATTTTGGGCGTGGCGGCGAGGCGGGCGAGTTTCTCGTATTGTTCGGGCAGGTTGGCGTTGGGGGGCGTGCGCGTGAGCGTGACCGCTTCCTGTCCGCTCCAACCGTTGATCGTGTTCGGGTCGGCGTAGGGGGTGCCGTAGGTTCGGGCGATCGTGTCGAATC
>JAFNPO010000047.1 GCA_017386585.1 Aeriscardovia sp. | reverse complement strand
GGTGTCTGTAGTGACGATAAGCATGCTGTCCTGTAAATGAGATGCAGAAGTCATGGAACTTATCGTAGCCACTTCGCTACAGGGACGCTAGACAAACCGGATCGGCCTGATGAACCGTTGCTCATTGTCTCCGCGTTCTGCCTACACCATTTCCTTAGCATTCCGCTTCACTGGTCCGCAAACCCATATTTCACAATGCCACGCGCAAAACACACCAGAGAAAACGGACAGCGTCCAGCGGCCCAATCTGCCACGATTCAAGCAAATCCGCACCAGCAGGAGCGCCCTGAACAGTCGTGACAATTTCAAAACGCCGATGGAGCGATAAAACCCTAGTTCGCACAAAGCAGACATGGCATCCGGTGAACTGCTGATAGCGACAACGAACAGGAACCCGCGCATCGCCCCAGAAGATGGAGGCTGCGTTAACCGACCGAGTGCATACCGGCGATTACGCCTCCCAGTGAGCAACAGACACGTCCTACACGCGGTGAGCGCCTTGACGCGAAAGGCAGCACGACCGCAAGCCGAATCGTGACTAGCTGCCTTTCTGCCCGGGATTCATCCCAGTAATTGCGTCGATGGGGCGCTCTCTTAGCAACTCCGGTAACGGTGCAGCAATGATGCGCTCATCTACCACGCCTCCTTCCACACCGAGAACACCAGATGTCCCATGGAAAAGCACCGTTGAAGAACGAAGGGTCACACAAGGCAGCACGCCTATCGACTGGAAGAAATGGGGACAAGCATCAAACTAGAGAACATCTCTGATGATTCTGTGCAACCCGCACAATCCGATTAGCGGCAACTGCGCCGAGGATCTGACACGAATCCTACGCCTGGGGAATGAGCACTAGGTGCGCATAGTGAGAGAGGAAATCCACAGACCTCATGCTGATGGGGAAGGGGAAACTACACGCCGGTGCTATCGCTGCCTGGGGAACTAAGGGACGATGTTGTCAAGCTGATATCCCCAAGGAAGACTTTCACGAGCCGGACACCTAAGCGGCTCACCCTCGTTGACTCCTTAATCGCCGCCTCCATAAGTACTAGACTGTCTGCCACGCACATCGACCAGCCTGTCCCGTCTTCCATGGGAACCCACCGCCCACTACCCGTAGGAAACGCGCTGACACTGAGCAAGGACGAGGACACAGGAACGGCAACGGGCGTCAACTTCCTACGAATGACTGGTCGCCTCCCACCGCTCCCAGCTCAACGACACGCTAAAATGGTTGAAGACAAGGAGCCGACGATTTCCTTGGCCCGTGCGAATCAGTCCTCGGAGCCGCCAGTTCCCTCACTTTCACCATTCTCTGCCTCGTCCTTGTCAACGAATCTCTTTGGTATGTCAACCGGTAGACAGGAAACAAGCGCGTCCCAGTTACCGCAACGCACAGCATGACGGTCCTCCTTGGACACACTGGCAGCATCCAACTCAGCCAGCGCCAAGATGGCTTCATCGCAATCAGGTCCATCAACCCCACCATCATCGCCCTGATTGACGCCATCTTTCGGCAGACCCGTTCCGAACAGTAGATGTGCGGCGCCAAATACGCCCACAGCGTCCGCAATGGCGCCGGCTTTCGCGCCGGCGGTGTCGAGGAACAAGCCAGCCGGTAGGGAATTACCCAACGGAGCCAGAACGGTGGCTGCAGCTGTTGGGGCGCCTGTGAGCGCGTCATGGACGATAAGCAGCAGTCGCGGGTGCCGTTGGAAACAATGGGAGAAGACAAGACCCGCGAGCGCTTCCACAGTAGTGGTGCTTTCGGCGGTGAGAAGCCAGATGGGCCGCTGGATTTTTTCGGCGGTGGCGAAGATCGGTTCGAACTGTTCGTCGCTGATTGGTGTTCCTTCGAAGATAGCTGGCAGCCCGATACCGAGCAGTGAGTCGGACGTGGCGACGTTGTTACGCAGCACGTGGAGTGTGTGTGCAATGTCCTTTAGAGGGACGGCGGCGATGGCGCCTTGGAATATCTCCGGGTCGTCTGACACCATCCGTTTCAGCCCCATGTTAGCAGCGTCGGCTTCGGCGGCGGTGAGCGCACCGGTCGCCCCGGGGCAAGCAATGATCTCCTGCGACATTGGCGGGTTGGCGACTAGGCGCAAATCCATATCCGTCAACAGCTTATCGGTAGGAGCTTGCCACGTGGGATCGGACGCGTGTCGCGCGTCGCAGTATTCGCGTGGAAGCACGAAAGTGCAGACGTCAACGGCAATATCGTTCTCGTTCGTCATGGTTGTTAGCATAGCAAGGTCGATTCACGAGGAGGGTTCATGGAAACTCAGCAGGACGGTCTTATCGCGCGCAGCGCCCAGGAGCTTCTCGACGGGCTTAACCCCCAGCAGGCGCAAGCCGTGCAGTACCAGGGGCCGGCTCTGCTTATCGCGGCGGGAGCGGGGTCGGGTAAAACCCGCGTGTTAACGCGCCGCATCGCCTGGATCCTCAGCCAATGGCACGCGTGGCCCAGCCAGATCCTCGCCATCACGTTCACGAACAAGGCAGCCGCTGAGATGCGTGAGCGTCTGGAGATTCTCATCGGTCCGGTCGCCCGCAGGATGTGGGTGTCCACCTTCCATTCAACGTGCGTGCGTATCCTGCGGCGTTTCGGCACCGGAGTGGGACTGAGGTCTGGATTCACTATCTACGACCAGCAGGACTCGGAGAAGCTCGTCAGGCTCGTTGAAGCGAGCCTCAACATTGATTCCAAGAAATATGCGCCGCGAGCCATGCTCTCTGCTATCTCCTCATGGAAGAACGAACTCAAGGGGTGGAAGCAGCAGTTGACACAGGCTCAGTGCGACTACCAGCCGGGACGAGCTGGACAAAGGGGAAACACCGACAGCCTAGAAAAGCTGCAAGCTATGGTTTACGCGGAGTACGAGCACCGTCTGGCTGCCGCTAACGCCGTCGACTTTGACGATATCATCCTGCGGACTGTTGAACTACTGCACGTCAGCCCGGAAGCCGCCGAACACTATCAACACCAATTCCACTACATCCTCGTGGACGAGTACCAGGATACCAACTACGCGCAGTACGCGCTTATCCGCAAGCTAGCCGGCTACGACAATGCTTCGAACACGTCCCTCCTACCAACGAGTTCTGTCCTGAACCGAGCTTTCGCGGCAGACGCCCCCACGCCGCTGCCAATCACCGACGCCACTAAAGCCCAGTCTCGCCAGCACGCCCAAGTCACCGTCGTGGGTGACTCCGATCAGTCCATCTACGCCTTCCGTGGCGCTGACATCCGCAACATCCTTGACTTCGAAAAGGATTTCCCCGACGCTAAGACCATCCTGCTCGAGCAGAACTACCGTTCCACACAGACTATCCTCGACGCTGCCAACGCTGTCATCGCCCTCAACCCCAACCGTAAACCCAAAAAGCTCTGGACTGCGCTCGGTCAAGGAGACCACATCGTCGGCTACGCCGCCGACAACGACCACGGCGAAGCGCAATACGTCGCCCACACCATCAACAACCTCCACGTCTCTGGCACTCCCTACTCCGACATCGCCATCATGTACCGGGCTAACGCCCAATCGCGACTGCTGGAAGAAGCCCTCGTCGCCGCACGTATCCCCTACAAAATCGTCGGCGGCACACGCTTCTACGAGCGTAAGGAAGTCAAAGACGCCATCGCCTATCTCCACGTCATCGTCAATCCTGACGACGACGTGAGCCTCCAGCGCATCCTCAACGTCCCCAAACGCGGCATCGGTAACAAAGCCGAACAGGCCGCCGCCGAGTGGGCTCACACCCACCGCACCACCTTCTGGCAAGCCCTAGAACACGTCAGCGAACTTAACCTCCCCACACGCAGCGCCAAACAAATCTCCGCCTTCCACGACCTCATCCTCACACTCCGCCAGACCAACAAACCCGCCACAGCCCCCTCTACTATCATCCACCAAATGCTCCACACCTCCGGACTGCTGACCAGTATCGAAGACTCCACCGATCCCATCGACCAGACACGCCTCGAAAATCTCGCCCAGCTTGAAACCATCGCCAAAGAATACGAAGACTCCACTAAAACCACAGGAGAAGAAGAACCTAGCCTCTCCGGATTCCTCGAAACCACAGCACTCGCCGCCGACTCTGACCAGCTACCCGACCCTACTTCAGGCCAAGTCACCCTCATGACACTCCACAGTGCCAAAGGCCTCGAATACCCCGTCGTCTTCCTCACCGGCATGGAAGAAAACACGTTCCCACACGCCCGCAGCCTCGACAACCCCACAGAACTCCACGAAGAACGGCGTCTAGCCTACGTGGGCATCACTCGCGCCCGCCGCAAACTCTACCTGACCCGCGCTGCCGAACGCTCACAGTGGGGTCACAGGGAAAAACTACTGCCCAGCCAGTTCCTCAACGACATTCCCGACGAACTCATCAACTGGGAACGCAAAGAAACCAGCATCGAAAAAATGCACACACAATGGCTCAACGACTCCAACGACGACCTCAATGACAATCCCAGCTGGCACCGCAACCCCTCGCCCTATGGAAGCCAACCCTACGGCAGACATAGCGCAGAACACACCTATAGCCCCCGCTACCGCTCATCGTCATACGGATTCAGCGACAGCTACAAATCACGTCACTCCTCGTCCAGCTATGGACATGGAACCGCCCACACCTCCAGTATCCATGGCCAACGCCTTGCAGCTTCCGCAAAAGCCTCGCGTACGCTGTCCAGCCCTCAACCAAACTCGTCCATCCCCAAGCTGACAGCCACCGATCTCCACCCCGGTGACAAAGTCACACACGACGCCTACGGACTGGGAACCGTCATTGCCGTCGCCGACAAGGGCAAAAACAGCATTGCCACCATCGACTTCGGCTCCGACGGCGTCAAACGATTACTGCTACGCCTTGCCCCAATCGAAAAACTGTGAGCCTCTAGCTAGCTCCGCGCCAACCTCTCGTTTCCGTCTTCCAACAGGAGTAGCATCAAGCCTGGCGCTCGCTGCTGTGGCTGGCGCCTATCTGGAGTCTTAGCCCGTCAATGGTCCGGCGGTCCGCTGCGCGCAGCGGCCTGTTGCGTCGTTTTGACGCTTGTGCATTGGAGAGGCCCGGCTCGGCGGAGCAGTATCCCATCGGGGAACGGTTCCGCTTTCGCTCAGATAACGACAGAGTAGAAAGAAAAGAGATATGACCAACATTCAGCGCGCGCGCCGCAAGGTCCGCCTGTCCCGCGCCCTCGGCATTGTTTTAACCCCAAAGGCTCAACGCTTCTTCGAAAAGCGCCCGTACGCTCCTGGCGAGCACGGTCGTAACCGTCGCCGCACCGAGTCCGATTACGCCATTCGTCTGCGCGAGAAGCAACGTCTTCGCGCACAGTACGGCGTATCTGAGAAACAGATGCGCGCCGTCTACGAGCGCGCGACTCGCGCCGGTGGTCAGACCGGCAACACGATGATCGTCGACCTTGAGACCCGTCTCGATGCCCTCGTTCTGCGCTCCGGCATCGCCCGCACTATTGCGCAGGCCCGTCAGTTCGTTGTGCACCGCCATATCATGGTCGATGGCAATATCGTTGATCGCCCGAGCTACAAGGTCCGAGTCAGCCAGACTATCCAGGTAAAGCCGAAGAGCCAGACCATGTTACCGTTCCAGATGGCCGCCGAAGGCACCAATCGTGATGTTCTTCCGCCTGTCCCGGGTTATCTTGATGTTGACCTTGCCCAGCTCAAAGCCACCTTGACTCGCAAGCCGGAGGCCAGCGAGGTCCCGATTCAAATTAACATCCAGTACGTCGTCGAGTACTACGCTCGCTGACGCGCGGGTCCGCATCCGCATCGGGAATTCCCGCCTGTCCAGCAGGACAGGCGGGAATTCTGCTTTCTTCCCTATTTTCAAGCGCTGGGAAGACGACGGTGACATAATAGAGCCATGATTCTTCATCTTTACGTGGTCCGCCATGGTCAGACATATCTCAACAAGTACCACCGCATGCAAGGGTGGTCAGATTCTCCGCTGACAGAATCCGGCATCGCTGACGCTCGCGCAGCTGGGGAACGGCTCAAGAGTGTTCAGTTCTCCGCCGCATATTGCTCCGACACCATGCGCGCTGAGCACACGGCGCAGATCATTCTCAACACAAACGAAGAATCAGGATCCGTAAAGAAGCCTATTCACAGTCCATTCTTCCGCGAACAGTTCTATGGATACTTCGAAGGTCAAGACATGGACGCCAGCTGGTATGCTGCTGGCGCTCCGCACGGTGCGAAGACCCATAACGACATCGTGGCAAAATTTGGCACGGCCGCGGCCAAAAATTTCCTCAAGCAGGCCGATCCTTTCCATGACGCCGAGAGCGATGACGAATACTGGACGCGGGTGGCAGCTGGCTACGGCCTCATCGCCCAGCAGGCGCGCGAGGGCTGTGACCAATGGGGTTCGCTACACGCCGGTGACAACATACTGCAGATCTCGCACGGCAATACCCTTCTGAGTCTGGCCAAACGCTTCGGGGATCCGAAGTTGGACACTAGTGTCCTTCCGCGCAATGGTTCCCTCAGCATGTTCGATCTCGATGTCGACGCCGATTTTGATCACTGCCTACGGATTATCTCCTACAATCGGTAAGACGATGGCATCCAAGGAATACGGCCTCGGTTGCAGCTCTCTGCGTCTGGGTTATCAAGTAGCATGAACGACGAAGTTAGCCAAGTACTTAGGGGGAAACAGACTAGAAAGGAGCGCGCCCATGAGCATCGGCGCCATCGCTGGGCTGATAGCAGCCATTGTTTTCGCGATTCTCGCGGGCGTGATGATTTATCCGCTAATTCGTTTAGGTAAGCTTTTTGATACCATCGCCGACACCGTCAAGGATGCCGGTAACCACGCTCTTCCCGCCATCGATGAAGGAGTAACGACCGTCGAGCAGATTAACAGGACGCTGGCTGACGTTAACGATATCTCCCGTTCCGTGCAGTACACCGCCAAGAACGCGAGCGCGCTGGGCGATCTGTATATGTCCGTGCTCGGCAAGCCAGTGATTAAAGTCGCGTCCTCAGTGTGGGCTTTCCGCAAGACAGTTTCCTCTTTCCTGGGCCGCAACAAGGGAAAATCCCCCGTGGCGACGTCTAAGCATGCCAAGAACAGCACGCACGCCGCGGCGACGAAGGAGTGAGATGAAAAGAGTTTTCTGGATTGCCGTGGGAGCCGGCCTCGGCGTACTTGCCGTCGCCAAGGCTAAAGCCTACGTTCAGGAGCACACGCCTGACAGACCGCGCCAGTTCCTGTTCGGGCCCGATGAGCAGGATGAGAACCTGACGGCGCAGACACTCAAAGCCTTGTACGACGATTTCCGTGAAAACCAGCGACAGCGTGAGAATGAGCTGACGCGACGCTTCCTCGTCAAGCACCCCGACAGCCAAGCGCAGTGAGCCAAGAGGTCCGTGGCGTTGAACCGTCACGGGCCATTATTTTTCCGGGTGATTTTCCCATGTGAAAGGATGAGTGCATGCGCACTGCTGAGATTGCAAAACGATTCTTAAGATATTTCGAAGGCCGAGAACATCTGGTCGTGCCGTCAGCATCACTGATTTCGCCGAACCCGACAACTCTGTTCACCATCGCAGGCATGGTTCCCTTCATCCCGTATCTGCTAGGTGAGCAGACTCCGCCACGTACCCGCATGGCAAGCCAACAGAAGTGCGTTCGCACGCTCGACATTGACGAGGTAGGCAAGACTACCCGCCATGGCACCTTCTTCCAGATGATGGGCAACTTTTCTTTCGGTGACTACTTCAAGGAGGAAGCCATCCATTACGCGTGGCATTTACTGACCACTCCGCAGGAGCAGGGTGGTTACGGCTTCGACCCGGCTGTCCTCTGGGTTACAGTCTTCGAGGATGACGACGAAGCACGCGCGCTGTGGATCAACGAAGGTGTCGACCCCGAGCACATCCAGAAGCTCGGCATGGAGGATAATTTCTGGACGACCGGCGGCCCAGGTCCGGGGGGTCCGTGCTCTGAAATCTACGTCGATCGTGGTTCAGCGTACGGTAGGGAAGGTGGTCCAGCGGTTGATGACAATCGCTACATCGAAATCTGGGACCTTGTCTTCGAGAACTACGAGGTCGATAACGTCAAGTCCAAGACCAATCTGCATATCGTTGGCGAGCTCGAACACAAGAACATTGATACTGGCATGGGTTTGGAGCGCGTGGCGTACCTGTTGCAGGGCAGGCAGAACATTTACGAAATTGACGAGATCTTTCCGGTCATCGCAGCTGCGGAGAAGCTCTCAGGTCGTCGCTACGGCGACAATGAGGCTGACGACGTGCGCTTCCGCATCGTGGCCGACCATGTGCGTTCCGCACTGATGATTATGAGCGACGGCGTACGCCCGTCCAACTTGGGTCGTGGCTACGTGCTGCGCCGCCTGTTGCGCCGCACTATCCGTTCCATGAAGATGCTTGGCGTCGATTCTGAGGTCCTACCGTTCCTACTGCCGGCTTCCAAGAACATCATGAAAAACAGCTATCCAGAGTTGGAGACCACGTTTGCTGACGTCCAGGAAGCTGCCTATGGCGAGGAAGACGCGTTCCGCCGTACTCTCAGCAAGGGAATCGAGATCCTCGATCTGGCTGTGAGCAACGCGAAGAATGCTGTCGCGGAGGCCAACGGGTCGACACCGAAAGTTAGTGGCGCCGACGCATTCCAGCTGCACGATACTTACGGTTTTCCAATCGAGCTAACACTCGAGATAGCAAACGAGCAGGGTGTGTCCGTTGACGAAGACGAGTTTAAAAGGCTAATGGCTGAGCAGAAGAATCGCGCCCGTCAAGACGCGCTCAAGAAACGCCACAACGTTGACGTCTCTGTCTACGACGCCGCCAAAAAGAAGCTCATCAAACCCCAGGAGTTCCTCGGTTACACGGATTACACGGCCCGCGGCACTGTTTTGGGCATCCTCACGCCCGAGGGGGCTGTCGACTCCATCTCCGCACCAGCGAGCATCGAGCTGATTCTCGACAAAACCCCGTTTTATGCCGAGAAAGGCGGCCAGCAAGCTGACCACGGCGAGATTTTGTCCGATAGTGGCGCAGTCCTCGAGGTCGACGATGTCCAGAACGCTATCAAAGGCCTAACCGTACATCAGTGCCGCTTGACCGATGGTGTCCTGCGGGTGGGTGACCAAGTGACTTCCAACATCGACGTTGAGCGCCGTCTGGCCTTGGGACGCTCCCACACCGCTACCCATATCCTGCATCAGACTCTGCGCGATGTCCTCGGTCCCCAGGCAACACAGCGCGGCTCTGTCGTGGCGCCGGACTTCCTGCACTTCGACTATCAGGCGTCTAAAGCACCTAGCAAGGAGAATCTCGCCGAGATTGAACGCCGTGTCAATGAGCGTATTCGTGAGGATCTGCCCGTGACGATGGAGGAGATGCCGCTGGACGACGCGCTAAAGCTAGGAGCCATGCACCTGTTTGGTGACAAGTACGGTGATATCGTGCGCGTCGTCACCATCGGCAAAGACGCGTGGAGCCGCGAACTGTGTGGTGGCACACATTTAGACACCACTGGCCAGGTAGGTCAGTTCGTCATCACCGCGGAGATGTCTAACGGTTCCGGCGTGCGCCGTATCGACGCGTATTGCGGCAAAAAGGCGTATGAGTTCAATGCCAGCGAGCACGCACTCGTCAACGCCGTCTGCGCCCAAACGAACAGCCGACCGGACGAGCTTCAGGAACGTATCGCGTCCCTGATCGAGCAGCTCAAGGCCGACGAGCGTCGTCTGGCGAGCATCCAAGCCCAGCAGCTGCACTCCCTCGTCCCAGCCATCGTCGAAGCTGCTCGTCAGCGCATGGACGTCGCGCCAGTCGTCGTGGCTTCGGCGAACGTTGGTTCCTTCGGAGACGTTGATGCGGTCCGCTCCGTCGTTACCGATGTACGAGCCCAGCTGGGCGAAGATAAGCCAGTCGTCGTGGTTCTAGCGGGTATTGGCAGTTCTGGCCGTCCGCTGATCTTCGTGGCCACGAACAAGGCCGCCCGCTCTGTTGGCATCAAGGCCGGCAACCTTGTGCACATAGCATCCACGGTCCTCGGTGGCGGTGGCGGTGGACGTCCGGACTTTGCCCAAGGCGGAGGCACGGACTCGTCCAAGGTTGACGAAGCCTTGTCCACCGTCGCAGCAGTAGTGTCAGATACACGTGTCTGACATGTCCGTGTGGATGGGAATTGATCTCGGCAACGCGCGAGTGGGTGTGGCATTGTCCGATCCGGAGTTGACGATGGCGTATCCGCTAGAGAATATCGAGGTCTGGAAGGACTATTTCGGCGCTCTTGATGATGCTGTCGACCTTGTCGCTGAATATGGTGTGTCTCGGGCCGTGGTTGGTTATCCGCTCAACATGGACGGTAGCGAAGGCAAGTCCGCAAAGAAGGCAGCTCGGTGGGCTCGGCAGTTCCGTTCCCGGTGCGAAGCGCTCTTTGGCTTCGCTGCGCCGGAAGTGTCGCTCCAAGACGAACGCCTGACCACTGTTAGCGCGCACCGTCAGCTGGAGTCTGCCGGCTATCGTGAGATTCGTCACCGGCCGATGGTCGACCAGCAGTCAGCGGTGCTGATCCTGCAGGCGGCACTCAACGCGCGCAGAAAACAGTAGACCAAGCCCCTGCAGCATCGAGATCAGAAGTAATAGGCGAGCAGCAACAGGCGTCAGAAGAGCGCGAAGGATCACGAAGGGGATGGTTTCCCGGGAATGCTGAAGTCACAGGACAACCGCGATAACCAGGACGGTCAAGATAACTCGGCCGCTCTGACTAACGACGAGTTCGATTACATCAACGACCCAACTGTTGACGATGACGAAGATGTGGTTGGGTTTTTCTCCGACATTGAACGCCTGCAGCGCATGCGCCAGGATGAGGATTCCCAATTTGAGGAACGCAAACGCCAGGAGCGTGTCCGCGCGGCGCGACTTCATAAGAACGCGGGCCCCCGGGCTGCTGAACAGCAGCGCCGCCGTCTTCGAGAAGCGGTGGAGGCGTCCCGCTTGTCCGCGCAGCAGGCGGTCGCACCGTCAACAGACACAATCGCAGTGGATGCCGACCAGCCGTCGACGGATGAGTTTCCCATGAAGGCCGATAAAGACTCCGTTGTGGACTCAGAATCCCGCATGTGGACCGATTCAACAATCCAGAGTGAGATGCTCGATGGTTTGTCCACCAATAGCGTCGACGAAAACCTCTCTGAGACCGTCGCAAACGACGAGCTGGCCGATGGCTTCGATTTGCTGCAGCAGGGAGGGTTAGGAAAGAGGGGTGACCAGCTATCTCGATACGACACTCAGCGTTTGCGCCGACGCAAACGTCAGCGCCGAACCATAACGGTCGCGTCCGTGCTCGCGCTGTTGGCGGTGCTCTGTGGCGTTGGAGCCTGGGTCTTCTGTGAGATGAATGAGAACGGTAGCTTCGCTTGGATTCAAGACGAGTTTGCCCATGACTATCCAGGTCCGGGGTATGGTTCTGTCCAGTTTACCGTGTACGCAAATGACACCGCCACGGAGATTGGCGAGCGTCTGGCCACCCAGCACGTCGTAGCGTCGAAACGCGTGTTTGTCAACGCAGTCGAAGCCGATAATGACCAATCCAATCTACAGCCTGGCACGTTCGATTTGAAGTATCATATGAACGCGCAGCAGGTCGTCGCAATCCTCGTCGATCCTAACAAAGCTAAGGATCTTCTCCAAGTCCGGTCCGATACTCGCGCCATGGATATCGTCTCGCAAATTGTGGCCGACAATCCAGCTTGGACAACGGCGCAGGTAACAGCGGCCCTTAACAACAAGGGTGTGGGGGTCCTACCGCCGTGCGCCAACGGTAGCTATGAAGGCTGGCTACAACCGGGTACCTATGATCCCAAGAGCTACAAGACGCCGGCTGACATGCTGGCGGCTATGGTTAAGGCTCGTATCGCTGCGTTAGACGCGCTGAACGTACCCACCGGCCCACAGCGCGAGAAGATCCTAACGATTGCGTCCATTATCGGCGGCGAAGTCAACCAGAGCCAGTATTACGGCAAGGTGTCCCGCGTCATCGCCAACCGCTTGGCGCAGAATATGCCGTTGGGCATGGATAGCGTCATCGCCTATGGCAACAACACACAAGACAACGAGTTAACAGAGGCCATGCTTACCGACACGTCCAACCCGTACAACGACCGCATCCATGTCGGCCTGCCACCAACTCCAATCAACCAGCCTAACAGTGAGATGATCAAGGCCGCCATGAACCCGACGCCAGGGACCTGGGTGTACTTCGTGACCGTTAATCTGGATACTGGCGAAACGAAGTTCACCGACAACAACGCCCAGTTTCAGCAGTATAAGTCGCAATATGAAGCTTGGCAGAAGAACCATCCAAACGGCTGATTGACCGTCCACCTGTCGCGGCGTGAAGCTCGTGGACAAAAGGGAACCACGTGAAAAAACAACGACATCTGACAAGGCATAACATCTTTCCGCAGTCCGCCAGAACTACGCTGTCCGACCTTTCCAATCGATTCCGACATGTGTGCCTCGGTTACTTCCAAGCTATCTCTCCGTAGACCACCGAGTGCGGGTTCACACTCGTCAGACGACGGATTTTTATCCACACCATTCCGACTAGCGCCAGCCACGGCGAAATTTGCTCCCCATCCGCAACATAACAGCAGGTACAGAGAGAAAAAACTCGGCAGCTTAGGCGCCACCCAACCACGGGAGTGTGGAAAGTGGGCCTGTGGACGAGGAACGACAACAGTGCCAGAAAAGGCATAGTTGCAGTCTAGATATCAGTCCGCTGCACTAGTGTCGAAGCAACAGACCGGCCGTCGAATCCGAACTCACCAATGGGGAAAGACTGCGGGCAGCGGCCTACTCTCACCCTATGAAGTCGGGACTTGCGGATAGAATGAAATCCCATGGTTGCACATCATGGAAGTACGGACAAGCACATCACCAAACAGATTTTCGTTATCGGCGGCGTCGTTTCCTCGCTCGGTAAGGGCATCACTTCTTCCTCCCTGGGCCGCCTCCTTCGTAGTCGCGGAATCCGCGTTCTTCAGCAGAAACTGGATCCGTACATCAACGTTGATCCAGGCACCATGAACCCCTTCCAGCACGGCGAGGTTTTCGTAACTGACGACGGTGCGGAAACTGATCTGGACCTCGGTCACTATGAGCGCTTCCTCGGCGTCCCGCTATCCCAGTACGCATCTGTCAGCTCTGGACAAATTTACCAGAACGTGCTGCGCAGGGAGCGCGCTGGCGAATACCTGGGTCAGTGTGTTCAAGTCATCCCGCATGTCACCAACGAGATTAAGGAACGTATGCGCTCCCAGGCTGCCGACGACGTCGACGTCATCATCACCGAGATTGGTGGCACCGTTGGTGACATCGAGTCCCAGGCCTTCATGGAAGCTGCGCGTCAGGTACGCCGCGAGCTAGGAGCAGAAAACTGCATGTTCATCCTCGTGTCCCTCGTGCCGTACCTCAACGCTCCCCACGAACTGAAGACGAAGCCTACTCAGCAGGCCGTCATCCAGCTGCGCCAAATGGGCATCACCCCAGACTCCATCGTCCTGCGCTGCGAGCGCCCGATTCCGCAGGTACTCAAGGACAAGATTGCTCTTATGTGTGACGTTGATGTCGACGGCATCATCAGCTGTCCGGACGCATCCAGCATCTACGAGGTTCCGCGCGTCCTTTACAACGAGGGCTTGGATTCCTACGTCATCAAGCGCCTTGGGCTGCCGTATAAGGATATCGAGTGGGGCGAGTGGGGTGACCTGTTGGAACGCCTCAACAACCTCAATAAGGAAGTACGTATCGCCATTGTCGGCAAGTACATCGACCTGCCAGATGCCTACCTATCAGTCGTCGAGGCGCTCAAGGCTGCCGGATTCGCGCACTGGACCAAGGTCGACATTAAATGGGTCGATGCTGATACCTGCAAGACGGATGCCGATATCGAGAATCAGCTGGACGGCTGCGACGGCCTCGTCATCCCGGGCGGTTTCGGTTCTCGTGGCATCGAAGGCATGATTAACACTCTGCGCTGGGCTCGCGAGCATCGCTTCCCGGTTCTGGGCATCTGTCTGGGCTTGCAGTGCGTCGTCATCGAGTACGCTCGCAACATGTTGGGCCTGTCCGATGCTAACTCCACTGAATTCGACCCAGCCACCAAGAATCCAGTTGTGGCCACTATGGAGGAGCAGAAAACCATCGTTAACGGCGAGGGCGACATGGGGCACACCATGCGATTGGGTTCCTACCAGGCGGTCCTCAAGAAAGGCACGCTGGCGGAGAAACTCTATGGCATGGTGAACGTCACTGAACGTCACCGCCACCGCTACGAGGTGAACATCAACTACAAGGATCGTCTGGAGGATAAGGGTCTCATCATTTCGGGCACCAGCCCAGACGGCGAGTTGACTGAGTTCGTTGAGCTGCCACAGGATGTGCACCCGTACTATATCGCGACGCAGGGTCACCCGGAGTTCAAATCCCGTCCGTATGCCCCCCGCCCGCTGTTTGATGGCCTCATCGCCGCAGCGCTGGAGCACGAAGAGAGCCGCGCTAAGGCCTAAGACCGCTTAATTGCGCGGTTCCGCTGTACGCGTGAATGCTGGAACGCTGGCCGACGCTCAGTGATAATAAAGCTAGCTTCCGCAGGTCGCCCGCGGTTCTCCGAAGATCCGCGGGCGGCTTTTGCATACCAACGCCTTTGACGATGGAAGGAGGTTCCCGAACAATGACGGACGTAGACACCGCAAATTCGGTGCACACAACGGGTGAGATTGACGCCGAAATGGATCAGTACGTGTTTGACCGGACCCGCGTCAACGAGAAGAAGATTGAGCAGGACGACGAGATCCTGTCACAGTTCGGCGAATACAGCTACGGATGGCACGATTCCGACACGGCCGGCCAGGCGGCGAAGAAAGGTATCAGCGAGGACGTGGTCCGCGCAATCTCCGCCGACAAGAACGAACCGGCCTGGATGCTCGACTGTCGTCTCCAGGGCTACCGGGCGTTCGTCAGCAAACAGATGCCAAAGTGGGGGGTCGACCTTTCCGGTTTTGATGCGCAGGATTTCAAGTACTACGTTAAGCCAGTTGATAAAGAAGCCGTGTCCTGGGATGAGCTGCCGACGGACATTAAGAACACCTACGACCGCCTGGGGATCCCTGAGGCGGAAAAGAAGCGGCTCATTGCTGGTGTGGCCGCGCAGTACGAGTCCGAAGTTATCTACAACTCCATCCGCAAAGAGCTTTCAGATCAGGGCGTCATCTTCTGCGGCACCGACGAGGCCGTGCAGAAGTACCCGGACCTCGTGCGCAAATATTTCGCCAAGATCATCCCTCCCGACGACAACAAGTTCGCTGCGCTGAACACAGCCGCATGGTCTGGCGGCTCTTTCGTGTATGTGCCGAAAGGCGTACACGTCACTATCCCACTGCAGGCGTACTTCCGCATCAACACGCCAAACATGGGTCAGTTTGAGCGTACCCTCATCATCGCCGACGAAGGTTCCTATGTGCACTACGTTGAAGGCTGTACAGCGCCGCTATACTCGACCGACTCACTGCACGCTGCTGTCGTCGAAATCGTTGTCGAGCGAGATGCACGCGTGCGATACACGACGGTGCAGAACTGGTCAAACAACGTCTACAACCTGGTGACGCAGCGGGCCTACGTGCGCGAGAACGGCACTATGGAGTGGATTGATGGCAACATCGGCTCCAAGGCATCAATGAAGTACCCAGCGTGCATCCTCGCTGAGCCGTACGCCAAGGGCATGACTATGTCGCTGACCTTCGCCGGAAAAGGCCAGTATCAGGACACAGGAGCCAAGATGATCCACCTGGCGCCGCACACCAGTTCGACGATTGTCGCGAAGTCCATTTCACGCTCCGGTGGTCGTTCAGCATACCGCGGCCTCGTCAAGATTCCGAAAGGAGCGGCGGCCGCGCAGTCGTCGGTGATGTGCGACGCGCTGCTCGTCGATGACTACTCGCGTTCGGACACATATCCACACGTGGACGTGCGCGAAGACGACGTCACCATGTCACACGAGGCCACTGTTTCCAAAGTGTCACAGGACCAGCTTTTCTACCTGATGAGCCGGGGAATCGAAGAGAAAGAAGCGATGGGTATGATCGTGCGTGGCTTTGTCGAGCCAATTTCCAAGCTCCTGCCAATGGAGTACGCACTGGAGCTGAACCGGCTGGTCGCACTGCAGATGGAAGGATCCGTGGGCTGATGAGAGTTTCTGATTCCATGGCAGGGCAGCAGCCCCGACCCTACTACGATTCAAAGGATCCATACCGCTACCCGGCATTCATGCCATCTAGCGCAGACAGGGCCGTCAAATCGTTCAATCCAGCGGACTTTGTTATCCCGACGGCTAAGCAGGAGGACTGGCAGTACGCCCCGCTGGAACGGATCGGTGAGTTCTTCGAACCATTTCAACCATCCGGCGAGACGCAAGTGCGCCTCTCCTTCCTGGATGGATCCGACGCCGTTGCCTCAGAATCGGACGCATCCGTGTCGTTCGAACGGGCGTCAAGATCCGACCCGTTGCCCGGTTCCGTAGGCAAGCCCGCCGATCGCGCCGCCGCTCTAGAATGGGACTGCGCCCAGCAAATCTACGCCCTGGATGTGCATCGCGACTTGGACCAGCCGCTGCTGCTGAACGTCTGCGGAACAAGTGAGAACTTAGACGCCCTCCACGTCGCCATACGGTTCAATCCGGGTGTCCACGCGACGCTCGTCATCGACCACCGAGGGTCGGCGCGCTTATCCGAAGGCCTCGAAATCAGCGTAGGTGAGGATGCTGTAGCCAACGTCATCTCCATCCAGGAGTGGGATGCTGGCGCCAAACACCTGGGGTCGCAGCGCATTCGCGTGGACAAGAACGGCAGACTAAACCACTCCGTAGTGACGCTCTCTGGCGGCATCGTCCGTTTGCGCATGGATCCTGATTTCGGCGGCCCCGATGGGTACCTCAACATGCTTGGCGTGTACTTCGTCGATCCAGGCGAATATGTCGAGCATCGAACGATGGTCGTGCACAACCATCCCTCCTGCACGTCCCGTATCGTTTACAAGGGCGCGCTCAACGGAAAAGACGCACGCTCCGCTTGGGTAGGCAACGCGCTAATTCTACCGCAGGCTCCGCAGACCGATTCGTACGAGCTGAACCGTAACTTAGTCCTGACGCCGGGTGCCATCGCCCAGTCAGAGCCGCAGTTGGAGATTGAGAACGGCAACATCGTTGGCGCCGGCCACGCCAGCTCCGTCGGACGATTCGACGACGACCAGCTATTCTACATGCGCTCGCGTGGCATCTCCGAATCTACTGCGCGCAAGCTCGTTGTCCACGGGTTCTTCAGCGAGCTGGTCGAGGAAATCGGTATCCCGGCCGTCAGCAAGCATCTAATGACGGCCATCGACCGACGTTTAGCAATGGAGGAAGACTGATGTCTGTTCTGGAAATCACGGATCTACACGCCGGCGTCGAAACAGATGATGGGCGCAAGGAAATCCTCAAGGGCGCAAGCCTAACAGTCAACTCCGGGGAAATTCACGCCATCATGGGTCCCAACGGCTCCGGCAAATCTACCCTGGCCTACACGTTGGCTGGTCATCCAAAGTACGAAGTTGACGGCGGTCACGCGCTTCTCGACGGCCAGGATCTGCTGACGATGACACCTGATGAGCGCGCTCGTGCGGGTTTGTTCCTCGCCATGCAGTACCCGGTCGAAATCCCAGGTGTATCGATGACAAACTTCCTGCGCACCGCGGTAACCCAAGTCAGCGGTCACGCGCCCAAACTCCGCGACTGGACGAAGGAACTCAACGCAGCAATGAAGCGTTTACACATGGACCCGAAGTTCTCCCAGCGATCCACCAACGAGGGTTTCTCCGGCGGTGAGAAGAAGCGCGCCGAGGTCCTGCAGCTCGAGCTCCTCAAGCCGAAGTTCGCCATCCTCGACGAAACAGACTCCGGCTTGGACGTCGACGCCTTACGCATCGTGTCGGAAGGTGTTAACCGCGCCCACAAGAATACCGATTGCGGCATCCTGCTCATCACGCACTACACGCGCATCCTCAAGTACATCAAGCCGGATTTCGTCCACGTGTTCGCCAACGGCCACTTCGTCAAGACCGGTGGACCGGGGCTGGCTGACGAACTGGAGGAGACAGGCTACGACCGATACCTGCCGGAAGGTTCAAGCGAATCGGCCCTGGCATGACAGCACCACAGAACGCCGCTAGCGCAGACGCTGTTTTCAACGGCATCCGCCGCCAGTTCCCGATCCTAGACAGAACGGTGCACGGCAAGCCGCTGATATACTTCGACTCGGCCGCTACCGCGCAGAAGCCGCGCGTGGTCATTGATGCGGAATCACGGTACTATGAGACCATTAACGCCGGCGTACACCGCGGCGCCCATGAGCTGGCCGCGCAGGCTACGCTCGCCTTTGAGGAAGCACGTCGCCGCGCCGGGCGCCTAGTTGGGGCGGAAGAGCACGAAGGACAGGAGGAAATCGTCGTCACATCCGGCGCCACGGCGGCCTTCAACCTGCTGGCGACAGCTATCGGCAACGCGTCAGTGGGTGCTGGCCGCCCCGAATCGAAGCGTTTCGCCCTCAGGCCAGGCGACAAGGTCGTCGTCTCTCAGGTGGAGCATCACTCCGTTCTTCTGCCGTTCCAGGAGTTATGCGCCCGGACTGGTGCGAAGCTGTCTTGGCTGGAGACCGACGACGAGGGTTCGATTCGCTCGCAGGACGCTGACACTATCATCACACCGGGGACGAAGATTGTTGCCGTTACTTTGGTGAGCAATGTGACGGGCGCCGTCACTAACCTCACGCCGATTGTCGAACGGTCGCATGCTGTGGGCGCGATCGTCGTGCTCGACCTGTGCCAGGCAACGCCGCATCTGCCCGTCGACGTGCACGCACTGGACGTTGATTTCGCCTGCTGGAGTGCGCATAAAATGTACGGCCCCACGGGCGTTGGCTTCCTCTACGGTCGGCGTGAGCTATTAGAGGCGTTGCCGCCAGCAAACTTTGGGGGATCGATGGTGGGACTTGCGTGGCTTGACAGGCCTGCGCGGTACATGGATCCGCCGGAACGATTCGAGGCAGGAACGCAGCCGGTAGCGCAGGCCATCGCAGCTGGTGTCGCATCAGAATGGCTGCGCAACATTGGTCTGGACGCAGTAGCGGAGCATGAGCGTGCCGTTACACAGGAGCTTCTGCGTGTAGGTGACGTTCCTGGCGTGCGTATCCTAGGTAAGTCCAGTCTCGACGGACGCATCGGCACAGTGTCGTTCGATGTGGAGGGCGTCCATCCGCACGACGTGGGCCAGTTTCTCGATGCGCAGGGCATCGCTATCCGCACCGGGTATCACTGCGCGCAGCCGATTCATCGGCGGTTCGGTCTCTTTGCATCGAATCGAGCATCGGTCGGTGTGTATAACACCGTAGAAGAGGCGCGCCGTCTGGTCGACGCCGTGGCGCAGGTGCGTCCGTATTTTCTGGGGGTGAAGGCATGAGTGACGGATTTGCTTTCGACGGAGGTTTCGACAACGAGAATGACGAGCCAATTGATACGTCGCTCCAGCAGATGTACCAGGAGATAATTCTTGACGCATCTCGCCGGGCATACGGCCAACGCGCAGACTTGGTGGAAGACGCGTCCCAGGAAGACGATAGCCAAGCGTCTCTCGTTGCCCGTTGGCAGTCGCATCCGGGGTGCCTTGTCGGCCAGTCTCACCAGTTCAATCCCACGTGTGGCGACGAAGTACTGCTACGCGTTGAAGCGAAGGATGGCGTCATCAAATCCGTTGAGTGGAACGGCCACGGTTGCGCCATCTCCACGGCGAGCCTATCAATCATGTGTGAGTTGATTGAAGACAGGACCATCGACGAATTCACGCGGCTGTACCAAGCGTTCCGCAAGTTGATGGACTCCCGCGGCCGTGGTGTCGATGAACCAACGAAGGACCTGCTAGGGGACGTCGTCGCGTTCCAGAGTGTTTCCCGGTTCCCGATGCGCATCAAATGCGCGCTGCTAGGATGGGAAGCCGTCAAAGCTTCCTTGGCTCAGGTTCTTCTGCAGAGCGACAAAACCAGCGCCGCCGGGACTAACAAGGTTATGGAGGTCAGCGGGTCTATGATGAACGATGCGACGACAGCGTCCGAAGGGGAGCGTGCATGACGGCTGACGATTTTGGTTCCCTAAGCGACAATTCCCCGGACGGCTCCGCCGCACTGGACGATACACTTCCGCGCTCATCCTACTTTCAGCCGATGGTTATTGACCCCGAGCATATTGGAGACCGTCCCACGGCCACCGTGCTCGAAGGTGCCGACGACACGGGCCGCGAGACGGCTGCAGCCGTTAAGGAAGCAATGCACGATGTCATCGACCCGGAACTCGGCGTCGACGTTGTCGACCTAGGGCTGCTGTACGGTGTACGCATCGATGAGCTAGGACGTGCCATCCTGACAATGACACTGACGACGCCGGCCTGTCCGCTGACCGACCTGCTGGAGGACGAGACCGCAACAGTTCTCGCTGGCATCGTCGACCAGTTCCGCATCGACTGGGTCTGGAAGCCGTTGTGGACGCTAAGCAACGTTACGCCCGATGGACTAGACCAGCTGCGAGCCCTAGGATTCCCATTCTAACGATCAGAGTCGGCCAGCTTGGCCTAAGTTCAAGCTGTCCTTAATTGGCAGATCGTGTCCTGTTTTGGCGACGCGCCCATTCCTGTGGGAAGCCCGACTGTTTCCATATTCTCGAAAAGTGTGGGCGCAAAAGCGCGAGGAGTTTTTCATTCAGGAGCTGTGGTGGCATGCCACTTGATATGGTCGCTAATTGCAGCAGAAGGCCAAGTAACAGGACATCGGCAGAAGTTTTCACTACTGATATATGCAAGCCGGGGGTTGCTTCACAGCGAGGATCTAATCTCAGATGAGCAGATTCTTGTGGCGTCCCCTCGGCATGAGCGACCAGCACGTGAGCGTGCCCATGGCGACATTTCTCCTTCCAATCCTCATGCATTTCAATTCGACGACCACCTTGTTCTTCACAACACTTTCCACGGCGTTACTTCCATTAATCAACAAAAAGGAATAGCTCTCTGGAGAATTCATTCAGCTTCGTCGCGCTGATTTTAGCCGGGATCGGGGTGAGTAGGAAAATCACAGTCCAACTTCGGCATTCTCTGCGCTGGTACACTGATGGCGTTCATCGTGTTGCTTGTCCACATCGTCGGATCCAAGGGGACCAGCATCGTCACTCTCATCGGTCTGAACCGAAGCTGACGGTGTGGGGACGTCTCCCTAAGGTTCTTGGCGCCGTAGTGGTGACACTGACAACGTAGTGTTCCTCGACACCCTCTTGCAAAGGTCTGATCGGCGACTCAATAGCATCATCGGCGTGGCTTTCAGCTACAGGAACAGCTTTGTGGGCCATGGCCAAAGAGATTTCGCTCCAGTGGTGAGGCTACCTGCGTATTCCATTCATCACAGTTCAATGGGGGACATCTTGCCGATATTCTTGCCAATCATCCTTGTTCGGGTGGCGAAGAATGCTGTCAATGGCATCTTCTGTCAACGGCATTTGTCTGGGTCTCACTGGTCGTTCTACCATGAACTTGCTCTGGGCTGGCCATCAATCTACAGAGGCCACAGTAACGTCCGATCTCGACCGATCGGAGCGCGTACTTGATGGCGATCCCTCAGGAGAAATCCGACACAGACAGCATCGTTTCCGACAGCAGACCGAGGATTGCAGTCGGGGAGATTCCTAGAAAAATACCATCATTTGATCGCAGGTTTTTCCGAAACGAAAACACGGAGACACTATCCGAATTTGACAGCGTCCACGCGCTTTTGTTGTCTTATTTCTACTTGTTTTCCGCTCTACGTGACGCGGCCCTGGTCATCGATTTGTGAGACATGCATGCACCGCCAGAGCGCCATAACAGAACACGGAAGCGACGCTGAAGCTGTTGAACCATGGCCCATCGAGATCTTGACGGGCCATGACAACGATAGCGCAGCAGCCCAGTCTCATCCTCCGTGCCCAAGATTATGGCCAGCTTATCGATGTGTACCATGCTGGACACCTACCAGCTCGCCAGCTCGTCCCATTCGAGAGAATCGCCAGCCATCAAGCCCCTTGCGTTTGACGAGCCAGCTAGGGGGGATTGAGTCTAGCCTTTAACGCCCTCAATGACCTTCGGCTACTCGGCGATGAAAACGTCGAGACTTGGTTCTAACTGGTCTCGTACCTGCAGTTTGTTGAGACAGGTGCAAGCTTCAAGGCGCGAACTACTCAGGTCGACGATGGTAACGATGTTCACGCCTCATGCCGCTCTTCCTTCATCCAACGAGTGTGGTAGTTCTCCATAAGGCTGCGGATGTCGGAGGCAATCATCGAGTATGCCTCGTCTGGCAGGTTCGCCTCGGAGACGCGCAAGATGCCCGGCTTTGAGCCAAAACCTACGCCGTTCATGAGGACTGCACCGTAGCGCTTAGAGAGCTTGTAGAGGAAGTCCAGCTGAGTGAAGTTATCGCGCAGCCAGTTAGCAAACTCCGTACCGTAGTACTGTGTGGCAAGGTCGTAAATGTCGATAAGCGAGTAGTACTTCGTGTTGTGCGGGCTGTTGAAGCTGCTGATGCCCAAGCCCTTGTTGAGTAGCTGATAGCGGGTGTTGACGATGGACTTCGCCTCGGCGATGTAATGGTCCAAGTCAGCGCCGTCGGAGCTTTCGTTGAGCAGATGAGCCAGGGAGAAGAGGACTTCCATAATCTGCTGCGGCGTGGAGAGGCCGGCAGTGTGATAGAGGCCGACGGAACGGGAGTCGGCGACCATTCGGTCAATGAACTTCATGTTCTCCGGGTGCAGCGCGATGCGGCCATAGCGCTTGCTCAGCTCCTCCTTCTCATTGGAGGGTAGTTTGGCAATGAGCCTATCGAAGACATTGTCCTTATGGGCAGCGATAAGGCCGATGCGCCAGCCGGTCGCGCCGAAGAGCTTAGAGTAGGAATACACCAGGAGCGTGTTGTTCGGGACGACCGCATAGACGCTCTCGAACTGCTCGGCGAAGGTGCCGTACACGTCGTCAGTGATAATCATGAGATCCGGATTCTTAGCCACGGCCTCCTTGATGGCATCGAGATCCCGGGAGCTTAGCGCCATGGCCCCCGGGTTAGACGGATTGACGAGCATGAGGAGCTTGACGTTTGAGTCGTTGAGCTTGCTGATAGCCTCCGGCGCCAGCTGCCAGTGGTCTTCTTCGCGGGAACTGAGGTCAATCCTCTGCAGATCGTAATCGTTGAGCTGTGGAATGCTCAAGTACGGGGTAAAGATTGGGGTGTTAATGATAACTCGATCACCCTTGTGGATAAGTTTGTTCTCTTTGAGCGAGTTAAAGATGTAGGTGATGGCTGCGGTGCCGCCTTCGGTGGGGAAGAGCTGCGTCTTGAGGGCGAGCTTGGTGCCGTCGACGTGATGATAGAGCGTGGACGCCAGGTAGGCGTTGAGAATGGTCTCAGTGTGCGTCAGGACCCTGCTCGGAACCGGGTAGTTGTTGCCGATGGCACCGTCGACGAGTTCTTTGACAAAGGAATCCGAGTTGAAGCCGAAGCGTTCCTCACAGTAGTTGAGAGCGTCAAGGAGGAAGTGGTCTGCCTCGTTCTCCTCCGGGGAGAGGAAATGACGGAATCGGATGCCGATTCCCATGAGTCTGGTGTAGCCGGCGAGATCTCTCTGATGCATGGTCTGCTCGGACTCGTGCACGCCGAACTCCACGATACGTCCGAAAGCTAGACGGGAGATCGTCTGAATCCAGTTCGGATTGCCACGTCCAGCGTTGAGGAAGATATTTTGTTTCTCGTTGTTCTTGGCGAGCTTGAGCATTTGGAAAGCAATTTCGAAAGCGCCAAGCTTTTCAAGATTCTTTTCGTAGTCGACGATTTTGCGGCGTTCGGCGGCCACTTCAGCGGGAACTTGCACAGGGGACTTCTGCGTCCCTTTCACATCATCTGCCATAACGAGACCTTTCGTGGACCTATTAAAACAGAAAAGCCCCCACGTCACTATGAGGGCTGAGGTCGTGTCCGGAGCGGGAGTTGAACCCGCACGGTCGTTCAATAATGACCACTAGCACCTCAAGCTAGCGCGTCTACCATTCCGCCACCCGGACATCACTATAAATACCAGAGCCAACTATAACACGAGTTTCCAATTCCGCCAGCCGATGACACAATGAAGGGTGAAAACCGCGTAAAACCACGCGTGTTGTGCTTATCGAAAATCATTAAGAAGGAGAAAATCGTGACGGATACGACCGCAAAGATTCCGAACGAGCAAAGCGACGGTTACCGGGACGATTGTGTCTTCTGCAAAATTGTTGCCGGCCGGATCCCTAGCGCGAAGGTATACGAGGACGACTGCGTCTACGCTTTCAAGGACATCAACCCAAAAACGGCCGTTCATATCCTTATCGTTCCCAAGAAGCACGCGAGCAACGTCGCCGAGCTGGCTGCCCGCGATCCTGAGACGCTGGCCGATATCGTCACTGTCGCCCAAAAGATTGCTGACGACTCTTTCCACGGTGCCTACCGCCTCGTATTCAACACGGGCAAGGACGCCGGACAGTCCGTATTCCACGCACACGCGCACGTTCTGACCGGCGAGGTTCTTCCAGAGTGAGGGACTCCGGCAATACAGGCACCGCTGTCAAGGTTCCGACTGATAATAAAGCTGGTTGTTTGTCGGTCAGAGGAAGGTGTTTTTGTGGGCACAGCGACTCGTAACGTTGTTCTTCCGTCTGACGTTTCCCCGGTTGACGTCTTTGGTCCGGGCGATAGCATCCTGCACACCATCGAGAAGAAGTATCCGAACCTGACGTTCGTCGCACGCGGTGATGAGGTGCGCATTGTGTCAGGCAGTGCCCGCGATGAGGTTGACGCACGGCAGGCACAGGACGTCTTAAAACAGCTCGTCGCAGCGTCGGCCCGACAGGCTTTGGCACCGCGGTCCGTACGGATGCGTAGGCCATTCGACGTCGCGTTCCGCAAGGAAAAGCACAAGGTCGGCGAAAGATATGCCCGTCCGCGGACGGCGGGGCAGGCAGCGTACGTTGACGCCATTGCGCACAGTACTATTACCTTCGGTATCGGACCCGCAGGAACCGGCAAAACGTATCTGGCCGTTGCGCAGGCTGTGACGGCGTTGGAGGAAGGTCAGGTCCAACGCATTGTCCTAACGCGGCCTGTCGTAGAGGCGGGCGAGAGCCTGGGGTTCCTTCCAGGAACAGTAAGCGAGAAAATTGACCCGTATCTGCAACCGTTGTACGACGCCCTGTCGACGCTGCTAGGATTCCAACGTCTGCGCAAGGAGTTAGACGACCACGTCATCGAGGTCGCGCCGCTGGCATACATGCGCGGACGAACCTTGGACGGAAGCTTCGTCATCTTGGACGAGGCGCAAAACACCACGGTTCAGCAGATGAAGATGTTCCTGACTCGGCTAGGGGCGGGTACAACCATGGTCGTCACCGGGGACGCAACTCAAATCGATCTGGGACCTCGTCGCTCCGGTTTGACATCAATCGAGGGGATCCTGCAGGGAATTCCGGACATCTCCTTCGTGCACCTCGGCGCCAAAGACGTCGTGCGCAATGAGCTGGTCGGCCAAATCGTAGAGGCTTACGCACGGCACGATGCGGCACAGTCAGTGCCCGACAGCGTCAAGGAAAAAGGACAGCGAACCGGGACGGGACTGCGGGATGCATCCGCGAGACGAGGAGCGAAGCATGAGCGTTGAAGTCAGCAACGAGACGAACTGGCAGCTCGATCCAAAGCTGTTCTCCGACTTAGGAATCTGGACCATGCGTCAGTTGAAGGTCAGCACGGATTCTGATTTGACAATCACCTTCGTCGATCCGGACCCCATCGCGACCCTGCACGAAAAATGGATGGATCTAGTCGGTCCGACGGATGTGATGAGTTTCCCGATGGACGAGCTGCGTCCAGCAACGGAAACCGATGAGGAACAGGAAGGCATCCTCGGCGACATCGTTATTTGCCCCGACGTCGCCGCGCGTCAGGCCATGGCTGCTGGCCATTCCGTCGTCGAGGAGATGATGCTTTTAGAGACGCACGGAATACTACATCTGTTGGGGTTTGACCACATAATCCGGGAAGAGGAGCGTCGCATGTTCGCCCTCCAACGACAGCTGCTGCTGACGTTCCTGGCCCAACGCGACGGTGCTTTGGGGGAAGTTGTTCTCACTCCCGGCTCGCCCGACATGTTGGCCCGATACTACCGGCAGCACCAGCAGCCGGGCGCCACGAGGCTCGTCACTCGCCGCGTGTCCGGTGCCGCCGGCCAACAGCCCGATGAGGGAGACGTATCCGGCGACGCTTCGCTGGAAACAGGCGACCACTGAACATGGACGCTCAACAAGCTCTTCTCTTCGTCGTTTTCACTGTTCTCACTCTGCTATTCGTGTGGCTGTCGCTGATTTTTGCCGGCCAGGAAGCTGCTGTCACGCGCGTGACACGAACCTCGCTCAACAACCGGTCCCTGGAGACGCAAACAGACGAGAGCCTTACCCGTTTCGAGCAGGCCAAGCGACTACGCAAGATCACCAGGGTGCAAACCCTGGTTGCTAATCGCAACGCCACGGCTTCATCGGCCTCCTTCTTCCGCATCGGCATGAATGTGCTCAGCGGCGTCTCCCTGGTGATGATTATCGCGCAGTTTTCCTCGCAATGGTGGCTCGATGGCCTCGTCGGCCTCGTCGGCGCCATCATCATTGGGGTGTTCTCAGTGCTGCTACGACCGCGAATGACCGGTACCGGTAAGCCGCTCGACCTCATGATTCGGCATGTTCGACTCATGCGCCTAGCTGTTGCGCTCACGCCTTTCGCTCGCATATCCGGCCTGGGGCGCACCTTTCGCGAGGATGGTGATGGAAATTTGTCGGACGACGAGGAAATCGAGAAGATACGCACAGAACAGGGTAAGGCTATGGTCGACCGCATCGTCGAGGCAACGGACCTCGACCCGGACGTCGCGGAGATGCTCCACAACGTCGTGGGCCTGTCTGATACTTTGACCCGCGAAATCATGGTTCCGCGTACCGACATGGTCTGCATCAGCAAGAACGAGACGCTCGGTACGGCCATTAGAATGTTCTCTCGCTCAGGCTTCAGCCGCATCCCCGTCATTGGTGAGGACGTTGACGACCTAGTCGGCATGGCCTACCTTAAGGACGCGGTGCAAGCGACGGCGTTCAATCCACGGGCGAAGAGCCGGAGAGTACAGACCATCGCCCGCGATCCGCTGCTGGTGCCCGAGTCGAAACCGGTGGATGATTTGTTCCACCAGATGCAGCGCGAGCGTCAACATATCGCTATGGTGGTGGACGAGTACGGCGGCATAGCCGGCCTGGTTACCATCGAGGATGCCATCGAGCAGATCGTGGGTGAGCTGGCGGATGAGCACGACAAGACCCAGCACCGCGATCCAGAGAAGATTGGTGACGCTTGGAAGATGCCGGCCCGCACGCCGATTTCCGATCTGGAGGATATTTTCGAAATTGATATTGACGAGGACGACGTCGACACGGTCTATGGACTGCTGACAAAGCTGTTGGGTCGTGTGCCCGTCGTCGGACAGTCAGCCGTTACCCATGGACTGCGGTTAACAGCGGTTGATTCCGCCGGTCGACGTAAGAAGGTCTCAATGATTGTTGTCGAGCCGGCGTCGTCACCATTAGCGGCCGGTAAAGACAAGGAAGGCTCAAAACACAGAGAGTAGGGACGCAATGAACACAGAGGAAACAACAAACAAGGAAACAGTTGGAATAGAGACGCAAACCGTGGACTCGAAGAGCAAGCTATCGACCCAGGAGAGCATCCTCTCCGACCACCCAAGGCCGCGTACAACTGCTCCGGATGGAACACCATACCGTTTCGGCTTCGTGGGCCTCGTCGGACGGCCGAACGTCGGAAAGTCCACGCTGACGAATGCCCTAGTCGGTCAGCAGGTCGCCATCACGTCGTCCCGTCCGGAAACGACACGCAAGGCCATCCGCGCTATCGTAACACTACCGCAGGCGCAAATCGTCCTAGTCGACACCCCAGGCATCCACCGACCGCGCACGCTGCTGGGCAAGCACCTGGACCAAGTAGCCGACGCGTCGTTGGTGGAATGCGACGCTATTCTCTTCCTACTTCCAGCGAACGAGGATATCGGGCCAGGTGACCGGCGTATCCTCACCCAGTTGCACTCACAGTTCTCCCACCGGATCCCGCTGGAGGAAGCCCGCAAGAAAGACATCGATACGCCTGAGAATCCCGTCAAGCCAGGGGAGCCGCGGACCGTATCTGTATGGCGTAAACCCGTGATTGCCGTCGTCACGAAAATCGATACAGTTCAGCGCGACCATTTGGCAGCTAAGCTGTTGGAAATCAATCAGTTTGGCCACTTCACCCAGATTGTGCCAGTGTCAGCGAAGAAGAGTAACAATATTGCCGAACTGGAGAATGTGCTTATCAGCGTGCTGCCGGAGGGCCCACAGATGTACCCAGAGGATATGGTCAGCGAAGAGACACCGAAGCAGCGCATCGCCGAGCTAATCCGCGGCGCGTTTCTGGAAAACCTACGCAACGAGCTGCCGCACTCGCTGGCCGTTGTCGTTGATGCGCTGGAATATCCTGAAGAAGGCAGTCCATCCACTCATGCACGCGCGTATGTATCGCTGTACGTGGAGCGTGAATCGCAGAAACCAATCGTTATCGGCCACAAAGCCTGCCACTTAGTTGAGGTCAAGAAAAAGATTCGTAACGCAGTCAACCTCGCTGTGGGCTGTCCCACGGACTTAGAGCTCCATGTGGCGGTCGCCAAGAATTGGCAGTCTGACCCTAAGAAGCTGCGGAGATTGGGCTTCTGACGACAGTTCTCGCTGGCTTGTTCAACCTGTTTCTGAATTCCCGAGAATCGGATCAGACCTGCTTGTCCTGTGGTCATAGATTTCCTTGACGCCTCTCCCTACCTTCTCGTGCGCCCACTCAGTAGCAGTTCCCGAAGTCCCCGGTCAAAAATCCGTGCTGGAAGAGGGAGAGGAAAGCGGCATCTTTGCTCGGTTCTAGGGAGTCTTGCGCTTGAATTCGGCTGTCTCGCCACGTCTTTGGTGCGGTCTAGAACTGCCATCAATATTGTGATGGCTTCATCTGCGTTTGAGGAGGCTGCCGTCGGCGCCCCGACGTGTGGTATCGCATGGCATAAGACGAGCTGTCCACCTAGCACCACGGCAAGTAAGACGGGGGTCCTGCTCATTAAGAAGACAGCGGTAGGACTCGTCCTGGGCGAAAAGAAAGATCGGCTGGCAGAAGACTTGTAAGCTTAAGTGCGCGCCCTCGTCCGCTTTAGTATGCCACCGCTGAGCAACGACGCCTGCTCGATACGTACAAAGAGGAGTTTCTCACGTCGACCGTAATGTCGAAGAGGGCATCCTGGGTGGCCATGTCGCCTATAGTCTGGAGTTGCCTGCAGATGGTTATCCTTGGGCAAAGACGGTTCTTTCTCCGGCTTCGCGTGTCTGCTCAGCAGCACCCTATGGAGCCGTAGGGTAGTCGTCCCTGAGAAATATCGTTTTGCCGGGAAGAGGCCCGTACGTATATGAAAATAATCTTGATGCCGACCCATGGGCAGACGGTTTTCGCCTAACAGCTTTAACAGTCCCGTTGGCTCATTGAAGTGGTGGTAGATGAAGGTTTTAGTGCAGAAACTGCAGTCTCCAACAGGGTTTCGCTTGTCCTCTCACCCCCGTAATAGGATCGTGGCGCTGAGAAGTCGGCGCGTGACCTTAAAGCGGTGAGCGAAAACCAATCATGTCGTCGCTGTGTGGTCGAGATTACCAACAGTGTGGAGTGGTGCTCGACCAATTTTATTTCGTCGAACTACTAGCTCTCCTCTTGCTCCCACGCACCGGGCGCGTGAGCAGGCGTAGCAGGACCAGGTGAGAGAATATAAAAAGGGAGGATAAATGTCCGCGGGCGCTGACCCTCCCTTTCGAGACAACTATGTCGACGGTGATAGAGGTGGAACGCTATTTTAGCTGTTACTTCTTTCGTGGGACGTACATCCGCGTATCCAGCAAATGCTGGTAGCGGCGCATGACATGCGGGCGGATAATCTTCATCGACACAGTCAGCATGCCATTCTCCTGGGTGAAGTCGTCAGGGATGATGATGAACTTGCGGACGGATTCTGCGCGGGACTCCGTGGCGTTGGCTTGGTCGATGAAACGCTGAATCTCCGCACGTACGGCAGCATTGGAGCAGGCCTCCTGCAGGCTCATGTTCTCGTCTAGGTTCTCCGTGGTCAGCCAGTCGCGTAGTGCCGACTCATCGAGCGTTACTAAGGCCGAAACGAACGGTCGCTGGTCGCCTAGTACCACGGCGTGGGAGACGAGCGGGCAGCGCTCGATGACCTCCTCCATCGGACGTGGGGAGACGTTCTTTCCCCCAGCGGTGATAATGAGATCCTTCTTTCGGCCAGTCACGTAGGTAAAGCCTTCGTCGTCAATACGACCCATGTCGCCGGTGGCCAGCCACCCGTCCTTAGTGAAGGCTTCCGCCGTCGCTGCGGGATTCTTATGGTACTTCTTGAAGACAGCTGTACCCTTGACCTGGATTTCGCCGTCCTCAGCGATACGAACCGCGAAACCCGGGAAGGCAATGCCCACGGAACCCGGATGGTACGGCGCACCCAGCGGAGTAAAGGTGCACGGGGCCGTCGTTTCCGTCATGCCGTAGCCCTCATACAGGGGAATGCCGGCTCCGCGGAAGAATGACATCAACTGCGGGTCCAGCGGTGCACCCCCGCAGACAAGCCATTTGGAGCGCCCACCCAACACGTCGCGTAGCTGAGAGTAAACGGCCGCGTCATACGCTGCGTGCATGACGGCTGTGTGGAAACTGGGATGGCCCTTCTCGCTAATCTCGTTCATGTAGGCGCAGGCGTTCTTTACGGAGTGGGAGAACACCTGGCCTTTCCAACCATGACCTGCCTTTTGGGACGCGGCGTTATACAACTTCTCGTATACGCGAGGAACGGCGATCATGGTCGTCGGGCGTGCGTATTGCAAATCACTCAAAAGCGTCTTAAAGCCTCCGGAGATGTAGGAGCGGATTTGACTGGCCACGACGATATAGTTGATAGCCCGCGCGAAGGAATGCGCCAGCGGTAGGAACATAAGAACCGCACCCTTGGGATCAGCTAGAACAGACGGCAGATAAGCGTTGAGATTCACAGCGGTGGCGCAGTAGCTCTCGTGCGTCATTTCGACGCCCTTAGGAGATCCCGTAGAGCCAGACGTGTAAACAATAGAGCACAGATCAGTCTTGCGCACGTCATTGATACGGCGGTCAAGTTCAGCGTCGGTAACACCTTCGCCGTAAGCGCGAATTTGGGCGAGTGCACCGTTCTCCAGGCAGAAGATGCCACAAAACCCGTCCTTGCCGCGCACAGCGTCGTCGCCCTTGTGTTTCATGTCGAGCGTTTCAACGACAAGCCAACGAGCGTCAGAGTTAGTGACGATGTGACGAATTTGTTCAGTCGAATCCGTATCGTAGATGGTCGCTAGCACGCCACCGATCGAGACGACGGCCGCATCCAGAACGATCCACTCGTAAGACGTGTGGCACATGAGAGCCACGGTGTCACCCTTGCGCACACCCAGACGGATAAGGCCCTTAGCTACGGCGCGAATGTCCTTGAGGGTATCGCGACCGGTCTTAGAGACCCACTCACCGTTCCTCTTGAAGGAGTACAGGGGAGCGTTCGGTATGCGTTCGGCGCGTCCGCGGTACAGAGAATAGATAGTCATCGCATCCGGAATGTCGCCAACGCCCTGCGTTTGCGTCGTGATCAGATGCGTGTGCGGATCTATTGCTGTGGTGCTGGGATAGCCGGGAGACCATTCCCGGGTAAACGGAACCGTCAGCTCGGAGGATGGGTCTTTTGGCGAGAGCGATTGAGTGATGTTAGGCAGTGGCCTCGCGGTAAAATTGTTAGCGTCTGACACGTACTCTCCTTCTGTTGCCTTGGCTAGTCTACCTGTCCATTCTTTCCTTCTCTACTTTTTCTCCATCTCCACGCTCGGTTCGGTCCGCGCACAAGCGTCGCTGGGAACGGCCGACTTCCACCTGCAGGCGTTCCCGGTGACGAAAACAGCCGTGCCTTGTGAAGCGACGGCGAACGCCGGTAAATCTGGAAGGGTACCCCAAATTGTCGAGAACCTGAGATCTGCCGCGGTGGCCGCGTTACGGCTGTTCTAGCAAGGGCAGACAACGGCCGACATAGCGATGACAAAAAGATCCCTCCCTGTTGGGAAGCGTTAAGCGGCGCTAGCATATCTGCCTTCTTTGCCGAATAGAGCGCGGTGGGGATCTACTCTTGTTAGTGCGGTGGGGGTCTCCTCTTGTTAGTGGAGCCACTGTTGTTGTTGTTATGGTATCAGAGCGGGATACTGGACATGATGAACGGCATGATGAAGGTGACAGCGATTGCCCGATCTCTCAGATGTGATACTAGACAGGCCGTATTACGGTTGCCAGCGACAAAGCAGAAACATCTCGCTTCGCGTCCTTCCCGTAGGGACGCGTCGCCGCAGACGATGAATACCGGCAGTAGAGGAAAACGGTTTCGAAGGCCCGTGTCCCGCCGTAGTGTCTGTCGGCCTTAAAACAGGGCCGGTGCGGGGGCAAGCACGAGGTGACCATTTCATCTTCGGGCTGAGTCCGCCCCACGCCTGCGGTAGTAGTTTAAAACCATGAGCCGCTCCAAGGGAGGCACTTCGCATCCGCACTTGTCGATCGGCTCGTCACATGTTTTCCTTCGACATGCTAATGCTGCTGGCGGTTGTGTCGAAGTCCTGTACAGCGCCGTTAGCGGCAGGCACGGATCTTAAATTTCCTCATGAGCGTGAGCATTGACCATGTTCGCGCTCATACTGACGCTGCCATAGGTGATGCATCATGGTCACGGGGCGTTGCTCCCGAACTAGTGCTAACGCTCCTCAGGAACCGAGAAACTAGGATACGAGCCGGTGCGCCGCTGGACGTGCTGTTCCCGTTGGCGTTCTCGCTATGCGCGCCTTGGCCTGAGGTGATGCTATAAAAAAGGAGATGCTTTGGCGAGGGGACCCGATCCCGTTATCGACTCGGCAGCGTTTCCGGCGTCCTGTGATGTCGTCTTTCGCGCGATCCTCGCAATGAAGCAACGATCGAATGGAGGATTCATGGCAGAACATATTGAACTCGCAGGCGACGTTCGTACCAAGTTCGGCAAAGGCGCAGCCCGTCAGCTCCGTCGCGAGCACAAAATTCCGGCGTCTCTGTACTCGCACGGCAAGCAGCCGCTGTTCCTCGAGCTTCCAATGCACGAGACGAGTAACGCCCTGCGCCACACCAACGCTATTTTCGAACTAGACTTCGGCGGTGAAAATCACTTGGCCGTTGTCAAGGACGTTCAGAAGAACCCCGTCAAGCGCATCATCGAACATATCGACTTCTACGAAGTGAAGGCCGGCGACAAGATTGAAGTTGAAGTCCCAGTCTTCATCGAAGGCGAAACCAAGGGCAACGGCGTCGCCTTCATCCTCACAAAGACCCTGCGCGTCCTGGCAGACGTCAGCAATCTGCCAGAGGAATTCACCCTCTCCGTCGAAGGTAAACAGGCCGGCGACGAGATCCTGGCCAAAGACATCAAGCTGCCAAAGGGAGCCAAACTCGTCGACATCGACGAGGACACGGTCATTGTCAGCGTCCAGGTCCCGGAGGGTGAAGAAGAACCGGCCGCAACCGCAGCCGACGCTTCCGACGGCAAGAGTGACGCCGCCAAATAAATACTAAGCGCCACCCTAGGTGAAGCACCGAAACCCCATCGGCATCCCTAACAGTAGATTCATCGACAAAATTGGAGCATTGATATGGCAAACACCAAGCAGCAGAAGAAGCGCGTCATCACGAACGAGAAGGCACATCGCCGCAACGTCGCCGTCAAGAGCATGCTGAAGACTGAGATCCGCAAAACCCGTCGCGCCATCGAAACCGGCGACAAGGCCGCCGCTCAGCAGGCCTTCGCCGTCGCTGCCCGCGAACTCGACAAGGCCGCGGGCAAAGGCATCATCCACAAGAACCAGGCCGCGAACCGCAAGTCTGGTCTCGCTCTCGCCATCAACAAGATGGACTAAGGAACGATTCGTCCCCACAAAAGCCTCCCGCCTCGGCGGGAGGCTTTTGTTTCACGCCTGCCGATACACTGAAAACAGACGAAAACCGACAACTGGGGAAGATGGTGGTCTTTTTGGAGCAGAAAAACGTTCCTGGTTCCACTTCGCAATCGCTAATTCGCAATTTCTGTATCATCGCACACATCGACCACGGTAAGTCCACCGTGGCTGATCGCATTCTGCAGCTATCCGGCGTGGTATCAGAACACGATATGCGCAACCAGTACCTCGACCGGATGGACATCGAGCGCGAACGCGGCATCACAATCAAATCACAGGCCGTACGCGTTCCCTGGACGGTCGACGGTCAAGAGTACACGCTCGGCATGATCGACACCCCAGGGCATGTTGACTTCACGTACGAGGTCTCGCGCTCGCTGGCCGCGTGCGAAGGCGCTGTTCTACTCGTCGATGCGACACAGGGAATCGAAGCACAGACACTCAGCAACCTGTACATGGCCATTGACGACGATCTGACAATTATCCCAGTCCTCAACAAAATCGATCTGCCCAGCGCCATGCCAGACAAATGCGCAGATGAGATAGCTAACCTACTGGGCTGCAATCCCTCCGAAGTTCTGCGCGTATCCGGAAAGACCGGTGAAGGCGTCGCCGACCTGCTCGACACCATTGTCCGCCAAGTGCCCGCCCCCTCCGGCAATCGGAACGCGCCGGCCCGCGCGCTCATCTTCGACTCCGAGTATGACCCGTATCGCGGGATCGTAACCTATATTCGCATGGTCGACGGTGAAATCCGCTCGCGTGAGAAGGTTTTACAAATGGGCTTGGGTTCTTCGCACGATCCCATCGAACTTGGCGTCATCAGCCCGACCATGAAGCCAACGACGTCGCTGGGTGCGGGAGAAGTCGGCTACATTATCACCGGCGTTAAGGAAGTTAGTCAGTCCAAAGTCGGTGACACCATTACGACGCAGAAGAATCCCGCCACGAAGGCACTGCCCGGCTACCGCGAGCCACAGCCCATGGTCTATGCCGCCCTCTTCCCGCTAGACACTACCGAGTTCCCGGCGCTGCGCGAAGCTCTCGATAAGCTCAAGCTCAACGACGCGTCTCTGGTTTACACCCCGGAGACGTCCGTGGCGCTGGGCTTCGGCTTCCGTTGCGGATTCCTCGGACTGCTCCATATGCAGATCACCCTTGAACGCCTACAGCGCGAGTTCGGTCTCGATCTCATCTCCACGGCCCCAAACGTGCACTACCGTGTCATATGCGAGGACAGTTCCGAGAAGACTGTGACCAACCCGAGCGAATACCCCGATGGTAAGATTCGCGCGGTGTACGAACCCATGGCCGACGTTGACATCGTCACGCCGAAGGACTATATCGGCGATGTCATGACCCTGTGCCAAGAACACCGCGGTGAGATGAAGAACATGGAGTACATCAGTGCCGAACGCGTGGACCTGCACTACCGCATCCCACTGGGTGAAATCGTCTTTGACTTCTTCGACCAGCTTAAATCCCACACCAAAGGGTACGCGACGCTTGACTACCATGAGGACG
>JAFNPO010000046.1 GCA_017386585.1 Aeriscardovia sp. | reverse complement strand
GGGGATTTTCTGTGTGGTTCCTGGTGAGCAGTGGAGTTCCACGGCGGTGGAGTATTTCCGGGTTCTTTTGGAGGGTATTAACCGGTTCCCGGGTTTTGCTCCGGAGATTCAGGGGGTGTATTTCAGGCAGGAGGATGGGCGGACGAACGCGTATGGGTATGTGTATGATCCGGCTCAAGCGGGTGGGGAGGGTTGAGAGGGGGTATCCCACAAACAAACCCACCGGAACACGAAACTGTGCGAACCTCACGCGTCCGGGCCAAGAAGGCACCCCTCTTGACTTGGGCGCATGACATAATAAAGTGCGGTAAATTTTGCGTTTTGTGAATCCCGTTCCAAACGGGCAGGAGGATTGAGAAATGGCACAGACGACAAATGACATCAAGAATGGCTCTGTCCTGAACCTCGATGGCAAGCTCTGGACTGTCATCAAGTTCCAGCACGTCAAACCCGGCAAGGGTCCCGCCTTTGTACGCACCACCATCAAGGACGTCCTGACTGGCAAGCAGGTTGAACGTACTTTCAACGCGGGCATGAAGATCGACTTCGAAACCGTCGATAACCGCGATCTCCAATACTCCTACAAGGAAGGCGATAACTTCGTCTTTATGGATATGACCACTTACGACCAGGTCTCCATCCCAGGTGAGATGCTTGGCGACCAGGCGAAATACCTCATCGAGGGTACTGATTGCATCGTGTCCTTCCACGACGGTGAACCGTTGAGCGTGCAGCTGCCAGCTTCCGTCGTCCTCGAGGTCACCCACACTGAGCCGGGTCTGCAGGGCAACCGCTCCAACGCTGGCACCAAACCGGCCACCGTCGAGACCGGCGCGGAAATTCAGGTCCCGCTCTTTGTTAACGAAGGCGAAAAAATTAAAGTGGATACCCGCGACGGTTCCTATCTCGGCCGTGAAAACTGAAAGCGCGGGCAAGAAAACAGATGGCCCGATCTACTGCTCGTAAAAGGGCGTTGAACACTCTATACGAAGCCGATGAAAAGGGCGAAGACTTCCGCTCTGTTCTGGAGCAGCGCCTCGTTCTTCCTGGCGCTCAAACGCCGTTGCCGCCGTACGCCGTCGAAATCGTGCGCGGTGTGGCCGAACATCGGTTCCATCTCAACCGCGTGCTGAACGATCACTCCAGCTGGTCTATCAACCGCATGGCTGTCGTGGACCGCAATATCCTGCGCATCGCCGCTTGGGAGATTATCTACAACAAGGAGATTCCGTCCGGCGTCGCTATCGACGAAGCCCTTCAACTGGCGAAGAATCTGTCCGACGCGGATTCGCCAGCGTTTATCCACGCTGTGCTGAGCGCAATCGCGGATGATCCAGACGTTCATCCCGAGACGGAGAAAAACAACGACGCAAACGCGAAGAACAAGGGTATGGAAAGTCAGAACGCTGCAGATACCACAACAACAATGGGCGCCAAGGAACCCGAAGCCGGATCTGAACCGGCCGTCGAGGAGAACGATGGGTCCTGAAAACAGTTTGAAAAATCCATGTGACGACCGGCGCTGAACGGACGCAACACCGCTAGAATATGGGAAGAGTACGCTGCTAGCCAGCGACTCTTCCTTTTTGTTAAGGGGGCTTCATGACTCACGAAGAATGGAACATCGACGCTCTGTTTATTGGCGATAAAGCCGAGAACGGCGATTTCTTCAAGAAGATGACGAACCGTCTCACCGACGAGCACCTGGGTTGGAGGCAGAACTACATGCCCCAAGACTTGCCCTTGGTGTCAGCCCGGGAGAAAGACCGTCCGGACTACCGCGCGGCGCAGGACCGCGTCGCTGATGTGCTCAGCGAGCTATCGACGAAGATGCGCGCCAAGTCAGTACCGTGGCATTCGCCCCGGTACTGGGGGCACATGAACTCCGAGACACTCATGCCGGCTATCCTAGCCTACAACTACGCGGTGCTGTGGAACTCGAATAACGTGTCCTACGAGGGCGGTCCGGCCACCTGCCTGCTGGAGGAGGAGGTCGGCCATGACCTGGCTGGACTGTTCAGCTTCGGTAACGGCTGGGGCCATATCACCGCCGACGGGTCGCTGGCAAACCTGGAAGGTCTGTGGTACGCGCGCAATATCAAGTCCTTGCCGCTAGCCATGAAGGAGGTCAAGCCGGAACTAGTGGAGGGGCTGTCGGACTGGCAGCTACTCAACATGTCGGTATCCCGCATCATGGATCTCTTCTCGCAGTGCAGCAATGAGGAGAAGAACGCCATCAAGGCGAAGTCCGCTCGCGGTGGCGGCAATCTGAAGAAGCTGGGCAAGTGGCTCGTGCCACAGACGAAGCACTACAGCTGGCTCAAGGCCGCCGACATTGCCGGCATCGGCCTCGACCAGGTGGTGTCGGTTCCGGTGGATGATCATTATCGCATGAAGATTGACGACCTCGAGCGTATCATCCGCGATCTGGCGGCGCAGAAGACGCCGATCCTGGGCGTGGTCGCCGTGGCGGGCACCACCGAGGAAGGTGCCGTTGATCACGTGGATGGGGTTGCGGCTTTGCGCAACCGTCTAGAGAAAGAAGGCATCAGCTTCTACTTCCACGTGGATGCGGCCTATGGTGGCTATGCTCGCTCGCTCGTGCTCGACGAGGAGGGTCAAGTTATCCCGTACGAGGACTTGCAGCGCGTGCATCGCGAGTACGGTGTGTTCCAAGAGGACGTCGAATACCTGTCGCAGGACGTGTACCGAGCGTTCGTCGCTATTAATCAGGCGGATTCAGTGACAGTCGATCCGCACAAGATGGGCTATGTGCCTTACGCGGCGGGCGGCATCGCTATCCGCGATATTCGTATGCGCGACGTTATTTCCTACTTTGCTAGTTATGTCATGGATCGTACTGCCGACGTACCCACTATGCTCGGTTCTTACGTCCTAGGGGGGTCCAAGGCGGGTGCAACAGCCGCTGCCGTATGGACTTGCCACCGCATCCTACCGTTAAACGTCTCTGGCTATGGTAGGCTTATCGGCCGGTCCATCGAAGCAGCGCACCGATTCTACGATTTCCTGAATGGATTGTCCTTCGATATTAACGGGGTGCGCGTCGTCGCACATACGCTGACGAACCCGGACTTCAACATGGTCGACTGGGTCTTTGTGCCCGAAGACATGACGAGCTTGAAGGACATCAACGCCTTCAACCATGTGTTCTTCGACCAGACATCCGTTTACACGGACGAATCAATCTACAGCAAGGAAATGCTCACGTCGCATACCGAACTCTCTATCCCGGACTACGGCGACAGCCCGCTCGGCTTTGTCGAAAGCTTCGGCATGGACAAGAGCCAGTGGCTCGAGGCTGGCAAGGTCACGGTGCTGCGCGCCTGCGTGCTCACACCATTCCTGTACGACCGTGAGCGTTTCAGTATCTATGCCGGAAAAATCAAGGAAGCCATAGAGCTTTACCTACGTC
>JAFNPO010000004.1 GCA_017386585.1 Aeriscardovia sp. | reverse complement strand
GAGGGGACGTAATGAGCGATTTCCTTCCACCCGCCTTCGATGAACCGAACGCAGCTCTTGTCGCTCGTCTAAGACTCCTCGTCGATCCTGTTCCAGCACAGGTGCATCATGCGACCGAAGGCGATTGGCATAGTGGTTTCCGAATGTCCGCCATCTCATGCGTATGTTGACTACGCGTGCGTGTAGGCGCTCGGCCGCACAGCCGCCGCTTTCGCGGCGAATTCGCGTCTGCGGGGAGGCTCCGATATCCAGGGCAGAATTCACGAAACACGATCCGATGCGGATCTTCCGCTGCCGGCAGTCGGCTAACGGCGAACCGCCCTTGTCGTACGCCATTCCGTCCGTGTTCGGACTTGTTCCTGCCAGCGTTCGTCGGGGGGAATCAGACTGGCAGCGGGTTCAACCTCGGCCGCTTGCTGTATGCCCAACCGCAGGGGCTTTCCATGATTCTGAACTACAAGCCTAAGCTCTCATTGCGCCGCATGATTGGCTTGTTACACTTCGGTTTGCAGTACGGCAAAGAAACCGATATCATCATCCGCTGGGATATACTCGGCCTGGTCCGAACTATCAGCAAACCTCCCGCCAGCCTCGACAGCATTTTCGTGCTATCTGCTACTTCGGTCGCGCGTTTCCCAAACGGCAAGACCAGTTTTGTGGCAACTGCGGCCTGTGTGGGTAGCACGAATTCGCTTATGTCGCCAAAGCTACTAACTACGCGCGATATTGAAATGGATTTTCATATCCTGATTGGTCAGATTAATCGCCACAGACGGTGGATTCGCTCGAGTCAGGCCTGCAACAGTGTCCTTCGCCCTGGGATCCGCCGGGACGATTTCGCTTCTCGGTCGCCGAGTTGATGCAGAACCCACGTCGCGGAAGCTAATTGCCTTCGGGACCCCGGAGCGCCTGAAGATTCCGTCGGCCGAACCGTTAAGAACCCTCTGGCCTGGGTAGCCGTTGTCCGCGGAGAAGACCATATGACACCACCCGCCTTCAGTGAGCGAACCCCTTGTCATGATCGAAAGCGATTGATTTCACCGAGCCCCTTGGACTAGGTGAGGATCCAGGGGCATAACGCTGCGACGATGTCGGACATCTTCCTGTCCCTAGTTCAGCACGCTGAAGATTCTCTTCGTCCTGCACTCCACAAGCGTGATCACGCAGGACCCGCCCTATGGTCCTGATCGTATTACTCTCCCAGCGGCCGGACTCGGACGCGAACCACGGGAACAAGGCTTTCCGTAAATGGATGGATGGCATTCAAACCGTTGAGACACAAAACCTGCGAGCTCCTCCCAGTATCCGATGACATTGGCTGATATACATTTCCTCGCGAAATGACACGGAAAAGAATTTATAGCGTAACGCGTAAATGATGTTTTATAACCACTCGTAGGCGTTGCGGAACGAGGTTTTGAAAGCCGTGAGAAGCCGGGTCCCCAGCAGCCCTTCCTTTTTTCCCTGGGGGAGTCAACCCTGAAAAGGTCGTCGGCATGCCCTTGCCGCGGTTGCGTAATGGGTAGAAGCGGTGAGAAGAGTGCCATCGAATGGCGGCCCATGCGCGGAGAAGGATGCTGAGAGAGCTAGATGGCGAGAGACGCCGTCCCTGGATTCGGTGCGTCGATGGTTGCCGTAAACGGGTGCGGAGCCTAGCTTGCTTGCCCGGATCCGGCGAATCGCCCGGTGTCGCTGGCTTCAGCGACACCGGGCGGACAGCTAGTCAGAAAGCGTGACCGGCACCGTTCTTGAAGCATGTCATGCGTGCGCGCAGCGATGGGCCTACCGCAAAAATGCCTAGATTCCGATACAATGAATCACGGCCAAATCGAAAGTCCAAGCGCACCATCCATACGCCGTAAGTTCGTCATCTTGACTACAGGTCCCAATCCTTGTAAAATATCGCCTCAGGGTTTCAGAGGAGAGTTCAATGGACTTAAAGAACCGCTTCGTTAATTCGTGCTCAGTTCAGACAAGCCCTCTGTCGGTTGAAAGATTCTATTATGCGAGTGGCTGCTGCTGCAGTAGCGGCAGTGTCGCCGACGCTCCGGTCGTCGGGAACGATTGAGAGGATTCCATGGCCGACCTTGTCCATGTCAGGAATCTGAGCGTCGGATACGGCGGGAGAACCGTTCTGAGAATCGACGACCTGCGCGTCGACGAGGGGCAAGTGGTCGAAATCATCGGCGGGAACGGCGCCGGCAAGTCCACGTTCGTCAAATGCTTGCTAGGGGACGCCCCATACAAGGGGACCGTCGATCGTTCGTTCTCCATGCGGGACGTCGGCGTCCTTATGCAGGACAACAAGTACAGCGGGCTGATGCGCGTCGGGGAGCTGGCTTCAATTGTCGCGCGCAGACCGGTCAAGGACGTCCGGCTTGCCTCGTGGCTGTCGGAGTTCGGGCTGGAGGGGCTGCTCGACAGGAGGATATCGGCTTTGTCCGGAGGCGAACGCCAAAGGATGACTCTGGCGATGGTTCTGTGGCTGAATCCCAGCGTCGTTTTCCTGGACGAGATGACCACGGGCCTCGACTACGAGAACCGGCTGAAACTCCTGCGGACGGTTCAACGACGGACTGTGGGCAAAACGGTGTTCGATGTGACTCATTACTTCGAGGAACTGGAGGGTTGGGCCGACAGAATTCTTGTTTTTC
>JAFNPO010000045.1 GCA_017386585.1 Aeriscardovia sp. | reverse complement strand
GTAAGGAGAGACTGTCCGGTTCATCTCCATTCGGGTTCTTGGTGCCGACCTTCTCCCCATTCGTATCAATACCGGTGAACACGTTCCCCGACCCATCAGTGATGGAGAGAATGACAGCTGACCCCAGGGATGAGATGTCAGTCCCGGCCGTCTCCGATTCCGACCCGTAGGCCCTCACCGGGAACCGGCAGCGGCGAAAACGAGGCAAACCAGCGCCATGACGGCCAACGCTGCTACCGAAACAAAAGATTTTTCAACGAAAGACTTCAAGACACCCCCCGGTGATGGCACTCATCTTACCAGGGCCTTCGATCCATAGCAAAAGCGTGGCCGAAAGCCAGAAATGGTGTTCGACAGCTGGTTCCGAACGTCGCGGCGCAGAGCTTCGAGGGCCGTCGGAAAAACACAAAAGGTTTCGATGGTTTTCCGCGCTTCCTGTAACCTGGAAAGCTCTTCGCCTTCGGTGGAAGCCTCCGGAGGAGCGACCGGCCGAGGTGCGGAATCAACGCCCACCTATCGAATAGCGCAGGTACGTCGCGGTATATCTTTGGCGCGCAGGACGAAAGCCGTGGAGCAGATTTCAGACGCGCCTCAAAACCACCTATCATAAAAGGCTTTTCACAGCGCGGCTGGTCCGCGCGCGCTAGGCAGCCGACGGGTTGAGGAAGACCAGCGGTCCCGACGCGCTGAACACGCCGTCCCGCTGCCGCTTCAAAACCGATTGCCTTGCGCTGTCCCGGCATGCCGGAATCAGCCTCCCCGGCTCCCCACTTTTTCCGTGCAACGGTTTCCTCATTCAACGGATTCCAACGGAACGACACCAATCCGGATCCAAAGGTTTTTGACCGCTTCTTCTTCCATTTCGGAAGATACGCAGGCGATCACGCAGTCCCCTCCGCCTGCCCCTGAGGTTTTCGCCACGACGCCGATGGAATCGGCAGCGCGAAGCGCGGCGGCGATGGCGGGAGTTTCCAGCTCGATCCCCTGGCTGGCGGCGAAAGACTCCAACAACGCCCGGTCCTGCCGGATGGCGCTGCGTGCCGTTTCGGGATCGTCGTCGCGCAGCGCCCCGGCCAAAAGCTCTACGACGCGGGCGCTGGCGGAGGCGAAACCTTCCATGGCGGACGAAACGCCGCCATGCCGCGTTTTGCTGACGAATTCTTTAGTGGAAGCGGGTGTTCCCGTCCACCCTGCCAGGAACCTGATGTCGTTTCGTTCCGGCAGAGGCTCGATTGAAAGACCAGGCCAGCGCGCGTCAATCAACGCCGGCATCGGGTTCCTGCCGAGTTCGACGCGAAGCCATTCCCTGTCGAACGACCGGTATTCCACGAGACGTCCCGCCGCGCAAGCGGCGATGTCCCCGCAAGAACCGTTCCCCTGGGCCATCAGATGAGCGATCGCCGCCAGTTTGAAGACGAGAGGCGTCGCCTGCTTCGGATCCTCGGGGAGGATGCCATGCCAAGCGAGCGCCGTTTTGATGGTGGCGACGGTCACTGCGGCGGAGGATCCGATGCCGAGTTTCCTGCCGTCGGAGGCGTCCAGCTTGCTGGATATCCGCAGGTCGTATGGTTCGCTAGCCGCTTGTCCATGTTGTTTCGCCGCGGCGTATTCTTCGGCCGTGCGGAGCGCTGATGCGGTGAACGTTTGTTTTTCCCGTGCGCCGGAGGATGGGAATCCGAACGTGGGCGATCCGTTCGCTTGGATTCGCCAGTCGGCGGTTTGTCCTGGGAACTGGTCGGATTCGATGCGCGCGCGACCATGGTTTGCCGGGCGGGAGGCTGTCACGGTCAGTTTTCGTCCGATTGGCGTGATCACGGCTGGGTTGCCGGCGTTCAGGACAGCGTATTCCCCCGCGACGTACAGTTTGCCCAGAGCGTCTTGCTGGATGGTCATGCGTCGTCTTCTTTCCTCTCTTCCCGGTTTTGGTGGTGGCCGATGGCGATGCCGGGGCCGAAGCCAGACGATTCGCAGCGTGCTTGCGGGAAGCGTTCGGCGATGGCCGCTGCGACTTGGTTTTCGTTCGAGGCCGGCACGAGGATTTTCGGGTTCGCCCCGGCGTCGCATGTCCAGAAGCATT
>JAFNPO010000044.1 GCA_017386585.1 Aeriscardovia sp. | reverse complement strand
CCATCCTCGTTTTCAACGATCTTGGTATCGGTCTTCTCATCAGCACGACGAATCATATGTTTCCCTTTCATAGAAGCAGTAGCGTTTTCAACCTCATCAATATCGTCAAGCGGCTCATAACCAAGCTCCGCCAAACGGTTCGCAATATCCTCAGGAGAAAGACTCTCAACAGCAGCCTCCGCCTCCTCACGCGAATCATAATAAGGTTGAAGATTAAAATCACCAGCATCCAACGTAATAACATCATCCCTGTAGGCGACATCGATATCGAACCACCAGGTTCCATCACTCTCACCGTGAACAGTAGCGTCACAGGCGATTATGGACGGGTCCGTGTAATTTGGAATCCACGGCAAAAGAGCATCGGACTTGTCACCGAAATCATACCAAGTCAAGCTCATAGAAGCGGTACGTTTCGTAGCTTTACGAATCATGTTTTCCTTTCCTAGAAGAACAAACGTTCTACAAGTTCAATACTAGCCGATAGAGTATAACCTATCAGTCATTGACTGGTTCTATACCTAAGTTCATAAGCTCCTGCGCAATATCCTCCGGGCTGAGATTTTCGATAATATCCATCATCTCTTGCGCAGTGTGTGTGTTACGAATACCCAAATCGTGACTGGTAATCCACACCGACATCACACCGTCATCCCAACGCATGAACGCGGCCGATTCCGGCACGTTGTCGAGGCCGTCGATATTGAATATACACTCCCATGTTGGGCCAAATTCTGTGTCAATGGAAACAAAAGATTGTACGGGGTCGAATTTGTATCCTGGAATGTCCGGCATGTTAGCAATATAGGAGTCGTCAACGCTCACCCAATCCAGGTCCATGTGCGCGGTGCGACGGGACGCGACAACATACTCCCCGTCCTCGTCAACCATCGGCTCAATACCTTTCCCCTCAAGCGCGTAGGAAAAATCGTAAACATCCATATCATCGACAGCCTGCATGACATCGTCCGCCGATTCACCCATCGGGTTGAAGCCCATCATAGTCCAGCAATCCAGGTTAACCACGCCACCCTGAGACGGGAAGATAGTGGCGACAGCCTCCCACGGGGTATCGCTCCCATCATCGTCGTAAACGACTGTCACGAAACTATCGTTACCGTCAGCATTCGTATAACCAGGAATAGCCGGTAGGTCCGCCTGCCACGCATCCTCAGACGGGTTATGCCACTCCAAGTCCATGTGCGCTGTGCGTTGAGTCATATGTTCTCCTTATCGTGGTAGAAGATTCAACACGTCACTACTCATTGTATTAGAAGAGCCAGTGCTGTTTTGATATTCAAGCATGGGGTTGGTCAGATCGGGGGTCACGTTCACGCTCCCGTTCCAGTATTGCATCATGCCCGCAGTATTCCACACTTGCGACGGGTTTTGTGAGAGAGCGAACTCGCCCTTGGCTCCGATATCCATGTACAGGTTGCCGTCCGTATTCCAGGTCAATTCCTTGCCCCACACGCCGTTAGAATCGCTGGGTAATGTGGTGTAGGCGTTGGCGAACGTGTACGGTTCCGGCGGTGCCCAATAATAGTCGCCCCCATTAGAAGTGTCGTGGACTTGTGTGAACACGCACACATTGTTTTGCGCGCCCGTCGAACTTTGAGAATACAAAGACGGCAAACTAAGGCAGGTGATACGAGTCCCATAGGTGAACGTCAAGTAGGCTTGACTGTTTTCCGTGGAATCGTTACCAGTGCTGACGAGACTGGTTATTTGGAAGGGGACTAAATGTTGAAGATTGAAAATCTCATTATGCCAGTTGCTATAGTCACCAAACAGGGTCCGGTTCAGTTGTTGATAGTCGGCTAGAGCGTTTTGGTTGGCGGTTGCGGTCGCCGCTTGAGCCTGGAGAGCATTCAGTAACGGCTGGTTACTCACCCCGTTATCATACAAACTCCAGGCAACGCTAAACGTGCTGTTCGATACGGTGCCTAGAAGCAAGGGCACACTGTTACTTGGCAGGCTTGACGCGATCGACGCTAGTTGTGCGCTATCGGCAGTACTAACGCTCATCGTGTTCACCGTCGCGCTCGTCACACTCCCCGTCGCATACAACAAAGTCGGACCGGTGAGAGTATCCGGTAATGTGACCGTGCAAGCGGGAAGACCCACGCGAGTGGACGCTTGACACAACAGGGAAGGAGACGAAAACGAGACGGTCAACCCGTTAACAGACGCCCACGGTTGCCCCGCCGTCGTACACGTGGAAACACAACCCAACGTATCCAAATAGGCGACAGACGCGGACGATTGGGTCGTAACGGTCACGTTTCCGCCCGAAACAGTCCCATTCGCCAAAACAGTTAATAGACTATCCATCACGCCGTCCTCTCATAAATATAGCCTTGGCTTGATGGTAATTGAGTCCACGTGCCCTCATACATGTTCGCATAGTTCATCGGTTGCGCCGCAGTCAAAATCGTGCCCACAGGAACGTTTTTCTTCGCAGAAGCAGCACTGACCAGGGCAGACACTTGAGACACGGTAATACTCGTATCCGTGAGTTGCCCATCCGAATAGGCAGCCAAATTCCCCGACCAGGAAGACGGATAGGAAACACCCACCGACTGGAGTTTCTCCTCCATAGACGTCACAGTAGAGTTCAAACTGCTGACGGTTGTTTGCACACCACTCAAAGCCGCCTGCGTAGCATAAACGCTTTGAGCCACCGTCGTCTGATTCCCATCAGAATCCGTGCCATAGAGAATATTGTCCTGCGTTGAAACAGGCACAGTATCAGACGCCAACGGATAGTCGGGTAGAGTAACCGTCCCACCATTCGGAGTCAATAGTCCTTGAGACGTGGAAACCGATTGGACACCCTCCACCATGCTCAACGAATAAACAGTCTGGGAACCCGAAGCATCCGTCCCATAAAGCACATTCTCACTACTGGAAACAGGCACCCGTCCAGACAGGTCAATAGACGCGACACCCTGGGAAACAACACTCACCCCATCCACCAGCACAGAGGTGACAGGTTGGGCTTGACTTTGGATAAAACGGATCGCGTTCGACACAGTAGTGCCCGACGAAACATAAACACTATACGGGAGAGGAACGGTCACACTATTAGTGACCGCAGTATCCACTGTTTCCCCTAAAGTCACACCGGACACTGTGAGTTGTTGTAACGCCCCGGAATCGGCGGCCGCATACGCCTGTAAATCAGACGTGAACCCTAAACCGGTGAGGACCAGGCCAGAGCCAGAACCCGCCACCGTAAGAAGCGTGATAGGGTTCTGGCTCTGGTAGGGGCGCATAAACGTCACACCCATCGACGACCCCGCTTCGACTCCTGCTCCAAACGAGCCATACGCGCCTCCAAATCGTCCACCTTATCCGACAGTTTATCCAACTGTTCCAAAATCCTGTTCTGACTGTCAATAACCGACGCCATCAGATGCGCGCCCCCCTCCCTGCTAGACCCATCCGCATCCGCCTCCTTGCCTCGCACATAAGCCGTCACCACACCCAGCAAGGCAACAACCAGCGGAGTGAGAGCAGTAACCCATGCTTTCATCGCCCACCATCCAAACTCTGATTCAAGCGAGATAGTCGGTAGAAGAAGAAGCCAGCCAAGGCGAGACGGTCAAAACCTAAACGCAAGCCAAGAAGCCCGGACGCTTGCACGAACATGATGGCCGCATCCATCGCCAGTAAGGCTCCAAGACCGGCACACACCATGCGTTCCGGCCGCCACTTGTTAAAAGCGACACACAACCAGCCGACCACGCAAAACAAAACCACCGCTATAGGAGTGATACAGGCGACAGGGCGCGGAAGTCGTGAAATGGTTTCCATCACGTACACGCAAATAAGACAGGAGTACATGACCAATAATCCGGTTTTTTTAACAATATTGTCACGCATCCGTCGCCCCCAAAGTAGGAGTCGAGACCACATGTTTCACCAACGCCATCGCCTGATCCTTATCGAACAGGAAGGAGACTTTAACGTCGAAGGAGAAACCGGTCATGAAACACGGATGGTCTTTCCACATCCACGGAACATCCGTAGACTCAACATCCCCCTGATTCTGCAGACTCGCCGCCTGAGGTTGCACACACACCTGGTCGGTGGTCAACGCAGCCCTGAACGCGGACGCATCCAACATGTCACTACAGGTAACTAGTGTTTCCAGTGCGTCAGCCAAACGGTCACGCTGAATAGCCGAAAGAGCATACACTTCAACACCCACAGTCGCATCCCCCACCAGAAGCCGCTCACCCTGGGTAGGATTCCAATTCTGCGGGGCCGCACTAAGGCCAGCCCATCGAAGCGGACCAAACGTCAAATCCACGTGAACAATCGGATAGGAGACAGCTTGAGTCGGATACTTCGACACCACCACCTGGTCCGGGTTCACCTGACCCATAGCAGGGTCCAAAGACAACCAAAACTCGTCAGACAATCCCTGAACCAGCGCGGTACGAACAGCCGTTCGAGTCGCCTGTCGAAGGCCCGTATAACTAAAGCTCATGACTCGCCCCCACTAGTAGAAGTCGTGCTAGAAGTAGAAGCGCTCGCCGTACTAGAAGCGCTGCTGGTCACGGTTGCGCTCGAACCAGTCGCCCCATACGACGTATTGAAATCGAAACCAATCTTCACATACAGCAGCGGATTCTCCCAAGACGCTTGGAACGACACAACCACCGTGGAAGGATCGTTCTGCTGACGGAAAACCTGAAGATTCTGATACCCGTAAATAATTTGTTGAGAGACAAGATCGTTCAACCAGGACTCCGCCGTCATGCCAATACTCAAAACCACAGCATCATTAGACGGACGACCAATATACGGTTGGAACAGGCTACGCAAATATTCCATCAAATAGTTGTAAACACCGCTATAGCTCCAATCCACTTTCGACGACTGGAGAGTGGTCACCGCTTCTCGCACGGTCACAGCACCCGACTGAGCAGTCAGCACGCAACACCCGGAGCCTGCCAGAGTGTTCATCTCCTCCAAACTGTACTGTTGGATGCCAGCAAAACCGGACACAGTTTTATTCGTCAAGCTTTCCCAGAAGTTTTGAGACAAGGTGAGGCCTGCGAGCGCGGCGGCAGCCAACCAACCCGGAGCCGACACAGTAGACACAGTGCTCCCACCATACAGTTGCACGGTCGTATTCGGAACAAAGAGTATCTCGTCAGAGTTCAAAGAGGCAGCAACAGCAGCCAACTGAGACTCCGTATAAGAAGTCTGAGTCCCATCCACGGCGGTAATAGCGCGACGCTCCAACTGATTCTGATTACACCAAGTCACATGCGCGCCCACTTGGTCAAGCTCGTCACTAGAGGCGGCGACAGGAACAATCAAACTAATATCGTTCCGCTGGCGAAGCGTCTGCAACGCCGCGGACCATGTTTGCCCGATTGTCACACCCGAAGTGTTGGTAGACACACCGGTCGTTGCGTTCGCCGCATCCCCCGACGGATCATACACCGGAATAACACAAACGGTGGTCGCACCGTTCGCAAAAGCAAAACTAGCGGCGGCACTCAACGGGTTGGCAACATTCCCATTCTCATCAAAAGCCTGACCATAATAGGCTTCCACGTTTCCTAAACTCCACCAAGCCAACGCCTGGAAGAAATCCGCGGGAATACTCTGATAAGTGATAAGAACCGCTTGCGTGCCGAAACTCTCGTTAATAATCGTGAGAGTAAAACTTTGCCCGTCACTGCTCATAGACAGGGTATAGTCTGTTCCTTGAACCAACTGGGTTCCGTTCACCGTGGACGCTTGAACAGACCCGGAAACAATGTTCACACCCTGCACGGTCGCGGTCGAACCATTACTCAAAACAACCGTCTGACTACGTTGAGGATAGGCGGTCACGTTCCCAATAATCGCCACCGTACTAGGGTTCACAAACTGGGTAGAACCGGTAATATTCTGCGTACCGTTCACGGTCACGCCAGGAGCCGTATAAGCCATTCACTTCATCCTTTCAGTTAAGCGACTTTTCCAACGCATCCGTATACATTGCGTTGATAATATAGGTCGCCGTGTTCGCCCCGCTTTGAGCATCCACGTTGATAGCCCGCTGCGCATTCACGATCGTCACCTGCTTGTAAACAATGCCCTTGACAGCGTTGCCTTCACCATCCAAAACAACCCACTCCAATTGGACGGCACCCTCCTCCAATTGGATACCAAACAGATCAGCCAAGTTTTTCGCGTTAGCGAACCGTCCGCTCATGATACTCCCCCACAAGCCTTCATTACGGAGAGCATACACATGAATTTCCAGTTTGCCCGCCTGAAGAGCCTGGGGACTAATAATGGTGGGCGGCAGTTTATCCCCGATAGTGTAAGGAATAATCGGATTCCCTAAGGGTTGTTGACCGCTGTCTTTGAAAGCAGAAACACGTGCTAACTGTTGACCGTTGTAGGTGAGCGCGCCGAAACCATTACCATAGACTTCATACTGGCTTGCGGGCGTAGTGATAGCTTGTACCACTGGTTCTCCTTCCGTAAAGAATGATTCCTGTTTTCTAATTTAGCCTGCGATGAGAGGCGACTCCCCTGTTCCCTCTGTCGGCTGTGTGAGACTGTTGGACCCGACCTGCGCACAGTTCACTTGTTGCAGCTGGGGGACCATGCAATCCCAGAGACGAAAATCGCCGGTATAGGAAGATTCCAGGAGTGGCTCCCATTGTTCTGAGGTTTGAACACCCTGAGGCAAAGGTTGCCCAATGTTCGCCCCCATGTTGATAATGTTGCCGCTTTCAATGTTCAACTGGCAGTCTTGCACGCCCGACACGCTGAGAACCGTTTTTATCAACTGGTTCACCCTCACCCAATCCCCATACGACAAGGAGTCCGCATAGTCGGACAGAGCCGAAACGATATTCGTGTAGGTGGTTTGAGGGTTCACACCCGACTCCAACTCAACGAGAAGATTGATGGTTAGCCCGACCGTGTGAGCCTGATGGGCTAAAATATCCGTCCCAATCTGTTTGTTGTTTTCCAAAAGAGTCTGAGTGGAGGAAACGACCTGGTTGACAGGGAATTGACCGGTCCAAAACGAACCAGCCGTCGGAAGACTGCTCCCAGGGTTCCAGCCCAGCCACGACTGTTCCTGAACAGATCCTCTCGTATTCCCTTGCGTTTTATAGAGCGTATAGTCCGCTGAGGTGTAGGTAGCTCCGTCCACCGTGATACTTGATGGCGCGCCTGTAATAGGAGCCGTGGGAATGTGAAGAAGCATTTGACCAGACACCGGGTGTCCCCCATTAGAATCCCACAAAGCAGAGCAGAGCGTATCGTCCGCTTCAGTGAAAGCCACCTGCCCCATGAGAGTCTGCAACTGAATGTTTTGCCCGTCTGTATAAACATCCACCCGATTCAAAACATTCTGTGATGGTTCGTTCCTTGAGTCTACAGAACAGTAGGAGTGTTGGAACCAGACGACATCCCCCTCGCTGAGGCCAAGATTCTGCGCATAATAGTCCTCTAGTTGAGTCCTGTATTCACTGTCCGACCATGGGGCGGTGCCGCCTTGAACTTCTGTCGAACATTGAGCAGTGAACTGGAGACGATTCGGCAAGGTGAGAATACTCCCCACCGGCACCGTTTCAGTTCCCGTGTTCACGGCTTGAATGGGTACGGGCGCGCCGGAATAGTCTTGACTGCTAATAGTCGCCGGAGCCAGAGTCTTAAACTGGTTGTTTTCAAAACTGAGGATAGTGCCCGCCGGAAGCGTAAACGCGGACGGTTGCGGATATAAGAAGGCGATAACCGCCGCACCTTCAGCTAGACTGCCTGTGTTTCTCGACAATCCGATAGCCTGGCCCGCCGCATCCAGCGCACTACCAGACAGATTATCCAAGTTTAAGCCGTCGGCTGGAGTGATCGTCACCGTCGGAGGATTGCCAGTGGACATGGTGAACTGTGAATCAGCCCACGACGCCCCCTCACGGCTTAAAACACCAGAATCCGAGTACGTGTATTTAGAGCATGGAATATTACTGGTAAAACCAAGACCCTCTGGAGTGGTTTCAAGTGTTTCCTGCTCATACCAAACATTCTGAGGGCCAAGCACCGTGACTCTTTCCGTATTCCCCACATTCAGAGCAATATTCTTGTAAGCATCCGCTGTGCCAGCCAGGTTACGCAAAAACGTGGCCTTAATCCTCGCCCTCAACTGCGCATCCGTTTCCGGGTCGGCACCACCCACAGCTGCCTGAGGATTCTGGCAAGACACTGTTTGAGAGCCAGTCAAACCACTCCCCACGGTCGTTATCGTGTAAGCCTGCACATTATACGCGGAACCGGTAGACGCCGCCTCACAGGCCACAGAAACACTCTGAGACAACACCGGAATAGACGCGCTCTGGAGAGTTTGGAACAAGTGAACCCCATCCGACACGGTTAAACCTTGAGGAATACTGATAGCTGAAGTTGCTGGAGCCGTGAGATAAAACTCCACCATCACTTGAGCTTTCCTACCCTGCCTGCGTCCAAAACCAAGAAAACTAGCAAACGCATCCAACTGAGTCCCGGACTTGGAATCTAAATCCCACGGATCGGAAAGAGCGGTCTGGTTCACGCTGATAGCCGCCGCCTGCCTGGCAACCGACTCCAAAATCTTCCTGATAGGCGAGCCTACCATCGTATTAATTTGAGGGTCAATCTGATTCAAAGCTGTTACAAGCTGGGTTTCATACTGGCTTGCTGTGGTTAAAGTCATATGGTTCTCCTCTGCTTCAAAACATTCAACGGGTTAACAACATTCCGCAAACTCCTATCGGGACTATAGGTGATAGTGTTCACGGTTTCACTAAGGGGCAGGCGATAGCGTCCGGGTTGTGTTTGCCCACCCTGAGCGATGATTTTTGCCGCTTCCTGGCTCTCATATTCCGCTTGAGACTCATAGGGGAACAGGTAGGCGGTTCCTGCCGGAGTGATAGCCGGAGCAGACAGGGGATGAACACCGTTCATGCCGCCCGGATAATTGTCCGGCGAATCCGCCTTTTGATAAGTGGTCCAGTTCCCCCATCGAACCGTTTTCGTCTTATCCGACCAGGGGGCGACACTTGACTCCACCCCCTCATCAATAACACTCACAGAGGCGGTCACACTGGAAGCCGGATACTCAATAGTCGGGGTAAAATTACGCATCCCATACTGAACCGGAGCCTCATACGAAACGTTTTCACCAGCAGAGGTAAAAGCACTATACCCGTAGACGAGAGGGTTCTTAACAGTAATCCTCTGATTATCCACATGATTCGTGATAAGAGGTTTCACAGTCCAGCCCACAGCCAACGGGTGAACCAGCGAAGGTGTAAACGTTTCCACCGTATGCAAAGACTCACTGATCGTCACAACCGTGTCGGAAGGTTTCAGTCTTTGTAGCGTTTCAACACAGACACGGCGCGCCTCAGCCGTCACAGGCTCCCACGGTTGAATCTGCACCCTCCAAGAACCAGGTTGCGAGCGCCATTGCTCGTCCACACTGACAGAACAGTCCAGAACCGCCTCACACGTATCTTTTACACCTTGCGGAGTGTTTCCTTGGTCTAAGCCTTGAAGCAGCAGCTGATAGCGACGCTTATACGCGGCAGCACGCACCTCATAATCCTGTGCTTGAGAGAGCGTGAGAAACGCGGTCTTAATATCAAAATCCAGGGTATTCCACGGCACCCGCTGAAACCCCATCACACTGGCAAACAGCCAGTCCACCGTCGAAAGAAACGCGGTGTTCAAGCCTTGAGACAAGTAAAGATCTATCGTGTCCGCCAGAAGCCCACCCAACCCGGCGGGACCACACACCGTTTCAATGAACCGGCGAATATGACTCGACGAACCCAGCTTATAAAGATGAGGGTCAAACTGTTCAAGCAGACTCGACACCGGCGCATCAACTAAAGGGGTCGCCGTAGGTTGGAAGACACGGGTTTCACTCATGTCTCCCAGTTTAGTTATTCACAGTTAGGCGAACGCCGCTCCAAAAGCACTTTTCAAGCCCATAGGCTCATCACCCGGCGACACCATTCGCACGTCACGGACAGTAGACGAGTGAGACTGACGGTTCAGTTGAGACACGTGATTCGGAAGATTGAACTTTCCGACAGCCTCCTGGAACAGCCTATCGTATTCCTCATCGGTAGGCTCGTTCGACAACCGGTCCAACATGTAATGTCCCGCTTTTTGGAAAGCATCCCCCCAAGGCTCCAAACCAAGATTGAAAAGACTATCCATCACGCGAGACTCCAAAGGGCCAGGCCCCTCATGTTCAGGCTTCGTATCAGCCGGGGGGTAAGCCGCCCTCATATTCTGATAGGAATAGTAGGGACGTTGATAGGAGCCGTTCTGTTTCCACTGTTTACGCGGCTTACGCTTCCGTGCGCTCATGGTTTTAGCCGCATCGACAGCCACCTGTTTCACATTCTCCACCGCGTCAGCCACGAACTTTTTCAACCTTGCGGCGATCGTCTTCCATTTCTCCGCATCAAAATGAGAAGACAGCTTATCCGGTTCTTCACATAGGAGAGCCGCATTCACTTGGTAAATATTCCGCGGGTGAATATCCTTATACTTTTTCTCTTTCCTCAAAATTTTAATGAGGCCCTTGGCTATCAAACGTTTCACGGAAGCGGCCACGCGCTTCAACGTGTCCCCGATCTTATCGGCGATAGTGCGGAGGGTTGGGAAGGAGATGCCCTTGCTGTTTGCGTCACCAGCAATACAGGCGAACACTTTCAGGTCTAATTCCGCTTCAGGATAGCCTTCCAACACCGGCTTGGCTGGCTCCAGGTTCACGAACATTGGATGCATGTCAATCGAGCAGGCTGTTGCCTCCATGGTCAACTTCCCTAAAAATGAAAGCCCCTCTGCGGCGATTCGTGGGGTACCGTAGAGGGGCAAGCTCTGTTATCCACGAATCTGTACTTAGCATAACACACTTCAGGACAGTTTTATTCCCATCACAGATATTATGCTCACAGCGAACAAGAAAGACATGACAAAAGAACCGTGCAGGCAGACTCACGACCAATCCTCAAAGCATCAACTAGGTACTAGAAATGGGTACTAGAAATGGGTACTAGAAATGGGTACTAGAAATAAGTACTAGAAATCTTACTGGAAAATAAAACTAGAAATCTTCCGCGCATACGCGCGTGAGGAAGACTAACCGTTCTTTAACAATCCGTTCTTCTTTTTAAAGGCATCGAATTCGATGCCTTTAGAGGACGTGCATATCTTTTCCGATATGCTCGTCCTCTCGAAAATTCTGTTAACGCTTCTCTTGTTCCGTCTTCCTTGAAATCTGTTGATGAAAACTCTTGTTGACTGGAAATCGGTTCATGATTAACGGTTCTTCAATGCATGGTGAGTTTTGCGCGGGGGACACCCCCGTGCCCCCGATCTTCGGAGAACAGGAGAGAATGAGGTTTCGACAAAGTTTCTGTTTTCGTTGTATCCGGTTTTTCTTTTTCGCTGATCTGTTTTTCAGTGACTGCGTTTTCTTGGTGGACGCGCCACCGTGCTAGCGCACGTGTCGCCGTCCTGTTCTCGATGATTTTGTTGATGCGTTGACTGGTTGATGCGTTTTGTTTTCGATGCGGTGTTTTGTTTGTTGACTGTGAGTTTGTTTGACTGTGAACTGGTTGGATTGGAAATATTCTCCCACCCTCTATCCCCCCTCCCTCACGAACATGGCTCTAGACGGCGCAAAACCGGGGCAACGCGGGGCGAATATGCCGGGCGCGACTGTCGATACCTTCCCGCCTGTTTGAGGGCCTGTGTGAGCCGATTATTCACGGCCAGAGCACTCTTGCTTCTCCTCGATGAGATAAGAGGTCGTAGAGAGACGAAAAAGGCCGAGGCGGTTGTCTATACCACCCCGGCTCTCTAAAACCGTCTACGGGTCGATTATTCGCGTTCCAGGGCTATCAGACCGCCACCGGAGCCTTAATAGTCTCACCGTGCCGATAGTCCAGCACGTGGAAGTCCTCGTAACTGTAGTCGAACAGTGAAGAAGCTTTGTCGATGACCAGTTTCGGATACGGGTACGGCGCGCGTGAAAGCTGTTCAAGGACCTGGTCCACGTGGTTGCTGTAGATGTGGCAGTCGCCGCCCGACCAGACGAACTCGCCCGGCTTCAGATTGCACTGTTGAGCCACCATCAACGTGAGCAGCGAATAGGACGCGATGTTGAAGGGGACTCCCAGGAACATGTCGCCGGAGCGTTGATACAACTGGCAGCTGAGTTTTCCGTCAGCCACATAAAACTGGAACAGTGTGTGGCATGGGGGGAGTGCCATGTTTCCTATTTCGGAGGGGTTCCACGCGGTGACGATGAGACGGCGCGAATCAGGGGTTGTTTTGATTTCCTCGACGACTTTTCCGATCTGGTCGATAGTGCGGTCGGGGTTGTTCGCCGTCGGGGCGGGCCAGTGCCGCCACTGCACGCCATACACGGGTCCCAGATCACCGTTCTCGTCAGCCCATTCGTCCCAAATATGCACATTGTTCTCCTGCAGCCAGCGAACATTGGAGGAGCCTTTAAGAAACCAGAGGAGTTCGATGGCGACGCCTTTGAACCAGACGCGCTTGGTTGTGATGAGAGGATAACCGTCGGCCAGGTTGAAACGCATTTGCTGACCGAACAGGCTAATAGTACCGGTGCCGGTGCGGTCGTTCTTGAGGTGTCCTTCCATGAGCACTTTGCGGAGCAGATCCTCATATGGTGTGGGAATACCGGTTTCCTGCTTTTCGGGGACGCGGAGTCTGATTTTGTCTAATTGTTGTTGGTTGAGCATGATACCAAGTATCCCACTGTTTGTCGCGTTTTCCAAGCGGGCCTGCTATCCTCTGTAGTGGAGCTTGTTACGTATTTCGACTGGCGTTCCCCTCCCTTAGCTCCAGGAGGGGATTACAATCCAAGCGAGGTGAGGAAATGAGGGGACTGAAGAAAGAGATTTCCGAGGAGCTTGGGGACGCGCTCGTTGACCTGGCTCGACTCGCCGACCGGTTGGAAGCACAGAAAAACCTCGATGCTCCGGGTTTCGAAAAATGGTTTGGGACTGTGAAAAACCAGGTTGAAACGATGAGCGGTCTCATCGAGGAGATTTCTCGTATGCTCCAGTCGGTTTGACATTCTCTCCGTAAGTGGTATACTAAGTATTGCAGCTCGATCGGGAGCTGGAAAAATTCATAAATTACTCCGATTACCCTCGCGGTTTCTTAAAGCCTTGCCGCGAGGGCTTTTCTTTTCCCCGGCACAGTGGTATAGTGAGTGATCGGGCGGTTGTTTCGGGTTTTCTTTTGGCTCCATTCTTTTCCTGAAACGTCCGCCCTTTTCCTTCTTGGCATG
>JAFNPO010000043.1 GCA_017386585.1 Aeriscardovia sp. | reverse complement strand
CGGGGTCAAACCGTCTTCCGTGGTGTCGGTGCTGCCACTGGCACCAGAGGCACTGCTAGCGATTTTGCCGTCGGATTGGCTTTCGTTAGAACCAGCGTCAGTTCCCACGCCAGCGGATTTTGCTCCGGAAGCGTGGCCACCACCCGTGGCCGCGCCAGCATTGTTGTTAGCGCTGGTAGCCGTTTGCCCTGCGTTGGTGCGACCAGCAGCTGGATGGGATTTCGACTGGGCGGCGGAGTGCGCCGAAGCTGCGGCGGACTGTTCGGCAGCGCCGGAAGCCGTCCGCGGCTTTTCGTCAGCGGACTCGACGGGGATCTCGTCGCCGAGGTTATTCATCACTCGCCGTCTTTCTTATCGTCGTCGTCTACAACCTGGGCATCCACCACGTCGTCGTCAGCGGAGGACGCGGAATCGGCGCTGGAAGCGCTAGCGGCACCCGCGGCATTTGCGGTGGACTGGTCCTTGTAGAGGATTTCGCCGATCTTCTGTGCAGCGGTCATGAGATCGTTCTGCGCAGTCTTAATTTTTTCAATGTCCTCGCTCTTCAAAGCTTCCTTGAGCGCATCGATCTTATCGGTTACATCCTTGGAGACGTCCGCCGACAGCTTGTCCTTGTTGTCATTGAGGAGCTTCTCGGTGGAGTACGCGAAAGCCTCAGCTTGGTTGCGAATCTCAGTGTCCTCGCGACGCTTCTTATCGTCAGCCTCGTGCTCCTGGGCCTCCTTGACCATGCGGTCAATTTCATCCTTCGGCAGGCTGGAACCCCCGGTGATGGTCATGGACTGTTCCTTACCTGTCCCCTGGTCCTTGGCGGAAACGTGGACGATGCCGTTCGCATCAATATCAAAGGTGACCTCAATCTTAGGGACACCACGCGGGGCCGGAGCAATACCGGTCAGCTCGAAAGTTCCCAGCGGCTTGTTGTCGCGGGCGAACTCGCGCTCACCCTGGTACACCTGGATGAGCACGCTCGGCTGGTTATCCTCAGCAGTCGAGAAGACCTCGGAACGCTTCGTTGGGATAGCAGTGTTGCGCTCAATGAGCTTAGTCATGATGCCGCCTTTGGTCTCGATGCCAAGGCTCAGCGGCGTAACGTCGATAAGCAGGACGTCCTTACGGTCGCCCTTGATGACGCCGGACTGGATGGCCGCGCCGACAGCGACGACTTCATCCGGATTGACGGACTGGCTTGCTTCCTTGCCGCCGGTCAGTTCCTTGACCAGGTCCTTGACCGCCGGCATGCGGGTGGAACCGCCAACGAGGATGACGTGGTCAATTTGGGACACGGAGATATCCGCGTCCGCCAGCACCTGCTTGAACGGCTTGCGGCAGCGATCGAGCAGTCCACGCGTCATCTCTTGGAAGTGCGCGCGAGTCAGGGTCTCGTCGAGATGAACTGGCTGACCGTCCTTCGTCATGGCCAAATACTGCATGGAGATGCTGGTCTCCATGGAGCTGGAAAGCTCCTTCTTAGCCTGCTCCGCAGCTTCCTTCAGACGCTGGAGCGCAATCTTATCGTTGCTGAGGTCAACACCGTACTTGTCCTTGACGACGCCGACAAGCCAATCGATGATTTTCTGATCCCAGTCGTCGCCGCCGAGGTGATTATCGCCGTTGGTGGCTTCGACCTGGATGGTAGAGAAACCGTCGTCGTCCTTGCCGATCTCCAACAGCGACACATCGAAGGTACCACCACCTAAATCGAAGACGAGAATACGCTCGTCCTCCTTGCCCTTTTCCAGGCCGTACGCAAGAGCAGCAGCCGTTGGCTCGTTAATGATGCGCAACACATTGAGGCCAGCAATCTTGCCAGCATCCTTGGTTGCCTGACGCTGGGCGTCGTTGAAGTATGCGGGGCAAGTGATGACCGCATCAGTCACTGGTTCACCGAGGTAGGCTTCCGCATCTCTCTTGAGCTTCATGAGAATCTGCGCGGAAATTTCCTGCGGGGTCCACCTCTTGCCGTCAATTTCAACCGCCCAATCGGTGCCCATATGACGTTTAACCGAGGAGATGGTGCGATCAACGTTGGTGACGGCCTGGCGCTTAGCCACGTCGCCCACGAGGATGTCGCCATTCTTGGCAAACGCGACCACGGACGGCGTTGTACGCTGTCCCTCCGCGTTAACGATGACGGTCGGCTGGCCGCCTTCCAAAGTAGCAATGCACGAATTCGTCGTGCCCAAATCAATGCCCACTGCGCGTCCCATACTGGAACTCCCTTCACTCGCAGCGGCGTCTCGACGCCGCTATCACGTTTCTCGGAACTTTCCGCCCGAGTAAACGACCGCCCAGTTCGCGTTTCCGCAAACCTGTCGACTGCTCATAAACTTGAGCCTATTCAACTCAACTTCTTTTTATCTGTATTATTCCCGAGCAACCACGAAAAACGAAATTTCTTTGCCACGTGTGTCGCAACGCCGAGCTACGGACGACACGTTCGGCCCAGTGAGCTTAACGTATCTCTCTCAGTGCTTGCGACGACTGGCCTTTTTGCGGAAGGACGCAAGGATGCCGATAATAGCCGCGATAATTCCGATGATCAGGGACAGCTTGGCCACCGGGGCCTTCTTTGTACCCGCCGATGTATCCGGCGTGGTAGCGGACGGCGCGCTAGACGACGTGTCGGAGGCTTGTTCGGCACGCTCCGCCGTGAGCGAGGCCTGCGTCATGGCCGCCAGGGTGTAGTAATTGGCGATGGCACCACACTGGAGCTGCTTGTAGTTGTAGCCGAAGAGCACGTTGTTCGTCGCATTCTCCCAGTCGCCAATCGATGTGAGAGCCTTCCAGGACACTGGAAGCTGCTCTCCGCTGCCCAGCGTTATCTCGGTCGGCAGCTGTGATTTGGCGTATGTACCCGAGAACTGAAAGTTATAGTTGACCTCCCAGATGATCTGGCCGTCGTACTTGACGCTGACCTGGTTGCTCTGCGCGTTCACGGGGTCCGGAATCTGAACCGTCTGTCCCGCGACAACCGCGGTCGCCGTAGTCGGGTAGTTCGGTGCCGTCACATTCGCAACGAGCTGGATATAGTAGCTTTGACCGTTCTTCAGCGTACCCTCCACTGCCTTGGGTTCCAGGGTCACGGGCTGATCTGGTTCGGTGAAGTTACTAGTCGCAGTAATCCATGGGATATCGGCGATGGTGCCGTCACTGAATTTGACGTAGGTTGGCAGCATGCCGTTGACGGGATTAACGTAGGCGGTCGCCACGCCATTAGCATTTAGGGAGAAGGACTGCGAACTGACGGTAAACGATGTGCTGGTTTCTGGTTCGCTAGACTCCGAAGCATAGTACGACGCAGTCTCAGCGGAGTGCTTGGTACTTGCGGCCTGCGCGGTCACCGTTTTTACTGTCGCGGAGGGAATGATTGTTTTTGCCACGGAGGTCGTCGATGAGGTAACGACCGTGGCGTTCGCTGGAATCGCAGAGAGAATACCGAGGACTATAAAAGTCACCGACGCTACCGCTTTAGCCCATCCCGATATGAGTATTCCCGTCATTCCGCCTCCTAGTGCGGCTCACCTGTTTTCTGAATCACCGCATGATTCCGTGCTGAGACAAGCCCGAATTGGGCATAGTTCAGAATTAGTAAAATTCGTGGAGCTTCCTACGCTATGATAAGAACCTCAAAATTGTCTGCCATGGCGGGTTAGGGTTATGAGTTGGCGTGTATATAAAATCTTCCGCGGCACGCGGATGAAATGCTTTTTATCTCCGCAGTCAAGATGCTGCTTTGCAAAAGGTCGTGGCACAATATAAAACCCGAAAGACCATAGCGCAACTTTCTCAAAAAGGAGCTGACATCGGGATCCATTGCCCAAAACCCACTCCGAAAGAATTGAGAGAGGCGACGCACCACCTCGAGACGAACCTGCTCGTCAGCAGAACTCTAGCCCGAGTTAAAACCCCTGCCGACAGTCTGGCCCATCAGGGTATCCAGCGACGCATGAGTAGCCGTCAGCTCCAGCAGCTGGTCGAAGTTCTCTAAATTTGTGTATCTACTCGGATACATAGCCCCTCAGCGGCGTGCTCTTTGAGGGGCTGCTCAATCCGCGTCGTCAATTAGCGCACATAGAGCGGAGGCATTCCCGACAGGGGCAGCGAGTTCTATGGAGTCAGGCAGCTAGAATCCTCACGCAGGGTGCGCCAAAGACGGAACGGCAAAGACGCCAAGCAGAACCTCTCCGGGGTCCACGTGGTAGCTGATGCGTCGCCCGTCAGAGCGAGTACTGGGTCCGGAACATTGGCTGTCAGGTGTCAGAAGCCATATCAATCTTCTGGTCGTGGTGTGGTTGGCGACGGTCATAGCAGGGATGGTAGGAATCGAAAGAGTATTGCTGTCGGCATCTAGGCAAAAACGTAGCGTGCTTTCACGTTGTTGACTTGCGCTCATAATTGCCACAGTGCCGTACGCGGCATTTAGAGAGCGTCTACCCGCGTGTTATTTACACCCGAGAGATATCAGAAAATATCAGAATTGATAATTGGCGTGCGCCAATTATCAATTTGTTAATTGTCACAGCCATCGCGTGGCGGACACAAATACCAATCGACGTAAGGAAAACGGTGGGGCAACCTATAACGACCTTTCGGACGTTTTCCGGAGACTAACCATGGTTTCGTAACTATCGAACACTTCATCCACTCAAACCTTGAGGTTTTTCCTGGACTCCGTGTGGTTCACGGCTGTCATAACAGCCCCTTTTCTGGGTAAGTGTAAATGCAGGACATCATGATTACTGTCCATCTCTTCGTGCAATGTGCCGAGCGTCACAACCGACGCCGGCGATTCGCTTGCATCAGTCCTTGAAAGGTCGACCAAAAGACAACTTGATTTGAATAGATTAAAGCCGAATCCTCAACTAGAGGAAAGAGGTCAGGTTGAAAAATTCCTTTACTCCTAGGGTCAGCCTTTTATTGCCGTTCGGCAATACGAACGCACGGTCCCGGCTGTATCAACACCAGCAGACGTTACCGTGAAAACTGTAAACACCACTGCTGCATGGACGTGCAGATGTCCCAAAAACGTCGTGTGCCATATGCCGACTGGATTGGAATACGGCACGCGACGCCTGCCAATAAAGGCTACCGCTATTCACTCCTGAGAATCGGCGAGGATGCTGACGGCCAGGACGCGCTCCCACTCGCGCAAGGTCTGGAAATCGGGCCGGATTGTCTGGTCGTCCGACCACTGGTAGAGGCCGTCGCCGACCGGCTCTAGGCGGAAAGTCCATCCCGTCTCCTTGTGTGACAGAATGATGTCGTCGCCGTCCTTCCGCTCCGTGACCGTGATTTGCTCAGCTTCGAACGCGGCGGTCTCCTGACCGGAGATGAACAGCGTGTGGCTCTCGTAGCCGATTGTCGTTTCGAACAGTAGCGTACCGTTGGGGAAGCATTCCACGACAGCGCCGTAGCGATCAAAGCGGCCGTATAGCTGGTGCTTGAGGCAGAGGGTGATGTTACGGCCGACGAACCAGCATAAACGGTCTATTCGGTCTCTCCTCATGCCCTCATTGGCGGCCTGCTGTTTCTCCATGATTTTGACCTCCTTGACGAGGCGTTCCGCACGTTCTCCCGCATTCTTGCGGCCTGCGGAGCGCTTTTAGCAATGGTATAACATCAGCCCGTGCGCAGGTAGTATGTTTTCAGGGCAGCGGAGAGAAGACTGGTTATCCTCGACTAGGCAGGATGGGACGCTATTCATCCGCGTCTAGGAGGTGGGCTAGCGCCAATTCCTCCTGGTAGTCGCATGCGCCATGAGGAACGCGTCGAACAGGCCGACAGTGGCGGATTACTCGTCCGTCACACCCAGCAGCTGTCCTGCAAGCGACTAGGCAGTTTGCCGCGGCTCAGACTGCAGAATAGTGGATGAGCTGTGTGAACCCGCCAGGAGGATGTTCCTCGCGCGGTCGACGATCAACTCCAGGAGCATGAGGTGCTTGTCCAAATCGGCGGACACTTCCGCAGACACGTCGTCACTGAAATGTTTACGCCGCAAACTGCTTGTTGAGCCGCACGACACCCTTCCGTACAAATTTGAAGCCTGCGTCTATCTCGTTGCCGTGCTTGCTCAGCTGCATGGGCGCCACCTATTCACTGGCAGTCTACGGCGTTCTAACTCATTGAGCGCCGGTAGGTAACGGTGAATTCCGAAGTTTAGCGGGCCTGGTTTAGTTATGTGGGGTTACCGCGTTGCCCAACGCGGAAATCTTGCCGGTTACTTCGTCGGGAACTAGGCGCCATACGCAGACCCGGTCAAGTAGCTTGTCTACCAGATGCAAACCTTTGGCGCGGTAGTCCGGCGCGTACTTGTCTACGAACAGCGCCATCCCAGCCCACTTCTTCTCGCCTTCCAGAGCTTCAGCGCGTCCCACGGCGATAACGCTAGCGTAGTTCATACCAATTTTTTCTTGCACGACTTGCTCTTCAGGCACAACAGTTACACATAAGCGCGGATCGCGGCGCAGATTGCTGCGCAGGTGAGTGACTGGACGTGAGTCGTCCTTGACGGTATGCAAGTACACAGCGCCGTCATGGTACACGTAAATGAGCGGGACCCCATAAGGCATGCCGTCCTCGTCTGTGGTGGACGCGACGCACCATCGGCCACGTTCCAACAGTTCGCGGGCGGTCCTGTCATCAGTCTGCTCGTCTGAGCGGCGCATCGGGTAATGCATGATGGACTCCTTTGTTAATGGTCTTCGTTGTGCACAGAACGTGTTAGTCCGCAGGACCACAAAGGGGCTAGCCCCGCGAAAACCGCAGGACCCGCCCCTCTGTGTTCGACAGGTCGATGGTGCTAACGTTCACTCAAGCTGGCAGCCATCGCACCGATATGACCAGCAATTCCTCACCAACCAGTCAGTGTCGATCGCTTTCGTGGTGCTTTTCTTTGGTGTGCTTAACAAGCTTCTCGTTACTCGCATCGCTGAGCGTGAGGTGGTCCTCGTCGCCGACATGGTCAACCAAAACCGTGCCGCCGTCCAGAACGGTGCCGGTTAAAAGCAGGCGCGCTAGCTGATCGCCGACTTCGGTCTGCACCAAGCGACGCAACGGACGAGCACCATATCCCGGATCGTAGCCTCGATTGGCGAGCCACGTGCGAGCAGCCTCAGTGACGCGCAGCGCGATACGACGGTCGTCCAGGCGTCGAGCAACTTGCTGAATCTGGAGATCCACGATACGTCCCAGTTCAGCGCGCGTCAGCGGTTTGAAGATCAACATATCATCGAGGCGGTTGAGGAACTCGGGACGGAAGTGCGCGTGCACGGCTTCCATGACATCTTTACGCTTCGTCTTCTCGTCCAGATCAGGATTGACGAGGAACTCGGAGCCGAGATTCGAGGTCATGATGAGAATCGTATTCGTAAAGTCAACCGTGCGGCCTTGGCCATCGGTTAAACGACCGTCGTCGAGCACCTGCAAGAGCAGGTCGAAGACCTCAGGGTTGGCCTTCTCAACCTCATCGAAGAGCACGACGGAGTATGGGCGGCGTCGCACGGCCTCAGTCAGCTGTCCGCCTTCCTCGTAGCCGACGTAGCCTGGAGCCGCACCGATGAGGCGCGACACAGCGGCCTTCTCCATGTACTCGCTCATGTCGATGCGGACGATAGCCTTCTCGTCGTCAAAGAGAAACTCGGCGAGTGCCTTGGCAAGCTCGGTCTTGCCCACGCCTGTGGGACCGAGGAACAGGAAGCTGCCTGTCGGACGGTTCGGGTCGGAAATGCCGGCGCGTGAACGGCGGACGGCGTCAGACACGGCGTGGACGGCTTCCTTCTGGCCGATGACGCGCTTGTCCAGGTAGTCCTCCATGTGCAGGAGCTTTTGATCCTCGGATTCAGTGAGCTTGCCCACCGGAATGCCGGTCCACTCGGAAACGATTTGCGCGACGGATTCGGCGTCGACGTGGTCAGGCACCATTGGTTCCTCAGTTGCACCGGTTCCAGCGTTCTCGTGCGCTTTCTTGTCGGCTTCCTGAGCAGCTTCCAGCTCCTTCTGAAGGGCCGGCATTTCGCCGTAGAGAATGCGGGATGCCTTCTCCAGGTTGCCCTCTCGGGTGGCTTTGTCAGCTTCGACGCGCTTGGCATCGAGCTTGGCGCGAATCTCGCCGACGCGGTTGCGTCCGGACTTCTCCGCTTCCCAGCGGGCCTGAAGACCAGCGAGTCGCTCCTTGGCGTTGGCTAGCTCCTCGTCAATCTTCTTGAGACGTTCCTGGGACGCTTCATCCGTGGACTTCTTGAGCTGCATCTGCTCCATCTGCAGGCGCGTGACCTTGCGGCTCAACTCGTCAATCTCCTCCGGCGAAGAGTCGAGCTCCATGCGCAGGTGTGCGGCCGCCTCGTCGACAAGGTCGATAGCTTTGTCGGGCAGCTGGCGGTCAGTGATGTACCGGTTTGACAGCGTGGCCGCAGCCACGAGCGCATCGTCGCCGATGGTGACTTTGTGGTGCGCCTCGTAGCGTTGTTTGAGGCCGCGCAGGATGGCGATTGTGTCTTCCACGCTCGGTTCGCCGACGAACACCTGCTGGAAGCGGCGTTCAAGAGCTGGGTCCTTCTCGATGTTCTCGCGATACTCGTCGAGGGTGGTGGCGCCGATGAGGCGTAGCTCACCGCGCGCGAGCATCGGCTTGAGCATGTTGCCCGCGTCCATCGAGCCTTCTGCGGCGCCGGCGCCCACGATGGTGTGAATCTCGTCGATAAAGGTGATGATCTGCCCGTCGCTTGATTTAATCTCGTTGAGCACGGCCTTAAGTCGCTCT
>JAFNPO010000042.1 GCA_017386585.1 Aeriscardovia sp. | reverse complement strand
GAGACCGGACACCGTGATGCCGAAGGCGTCGACTTTCTCGCTAGCGCCGCAGACGTCGGGAATGTTCTTCAGTAGCAGCGGCAGCACTACGACAGCCAAAGCCGCGAAGAGGAGAAGGAGGAACTTCCAGGGAATCATCTCAATGAACCCGCCGGCCACGACGCCAATCATGCAAGCGAAGAAGTAAACGGCGTTGTTGATGCCCAGGTATACGACCTTCTCTGAAGAAGCTAGATATTTGACGGCCATGACGACGAACACGGAGCCGGTTACCTGTGCGCCAGCGGACTGGACCATGCGTACAACAAGCACGACTCAGAAGTTACCCGAGAAGAAGAAGCCAGCCACGCTGCTGACGATGAGCGCACCCACACCCCACTGAATCATGTATCGTGGTGAGATGAAATCGCAGAGCGTGTCGTAGACCATGCAGGCCACAGCCAGAACGATGCCCGGGAGAGTGGCAAGCAGAGACACGCTCGCGGACATGTGCAGATCAGCTTCGATGTTTTGGAACACGAGATTGAACGCCTGGTTGAGCAGTTGCCCAGCATGACGACGAAGAGGAGTGTCGGCAGGGACTTCTTAACCAGACGCTGCTGTTTTTCGAATTCGGGAGACTCGTTTCCTACGGTTGCAGTTTTTTTACGTCGGTTGGCTGCGGACGACATTGAACACCTTTCGTTTCGTTTTCAACTACTTTCCATCCCGGAGGAGGAAAGCGGTTTAGGGAGCACCATAAAACATCGCTGGTCGCGGCGCAAATCGTGGCAGTTCGGCGCCCGCTCCAACTGGTGAGCAGCCAGCCCGCGCGGTCAGTTCATCGAGGCTGCGAAATTGGATGCGCTGGAACTCTCCTCCTAACTAGCGTTTCGCGCGTTAATCTTGCCGGACCCGTTGGATCCATTCTGCGTGTCATTCGCATTCTTGTTGCCGCTAGTGGCCGTTTTGGCCAGGAAGCTGGACGTCTGGTTGGCCGCTTGCTTGAAGGAGGTGGCGCCCTGGTCGGACAGTTGTGCACCAGCAACGAAGATAGCGACACAGCACACAATGCACGCTAGGCCTAGCACGGCACGGGAAGAGCGGCCCCGCACGCTGTCACCGGCTTTTTTGGCGTAAACTGCCTCAGCGACGAGCGTGACTACCGCAACGGCCGCTCCGGTCACAGCGAGAACATCGCCGACTGGAGCGGCCGGGTGGATGGAAGCGCAGACGATGGCGGTGACGGCGACGGCGAGCAATACGCGTGCTGCCCAGTCAAGAGGTGCAGGCCAGGAGCGATGGCTCGTTAGATGTGCGACGGAGTCCTGTTCATCAGATTTCTGCGTACCGATTGTTGACGATGCGGAACTGCCTGGCGTGGTAGTCAACGGGACGTGGTTATGCGTCGTAGCCTTCTGCGACATAATTTCTCCCTTGATAGTAGTGTCCTCCTCATTATCGCAGACACGCGCGTGCGCCCGCGTCCAAAGAGTACCTACGTCAAACGGCTTCAGTAGCGAGAGAGGAAAGTTTCGTTACCTGCACTCGTCCGTACCAAGGCTGCCGTCATAAATTGGCAGATTCGACGCTGCTCCCTTCCTTTGTGGAAAATATCATCGGAAGAGGGGGCGTTCTTGGTCCACTTCGCCACGGCTGGAAACACGAGGATGGAGACGACAAAGATCAGGAAGAACAAAATGGTTTGCTCAGGGCGGCATTTCAGTCGGATGCTCACTGCAAGGCAGTCAGCGTTTGACACCAGTAGTCGGTCGTTCGGTTCTCGCTGGCGGAGAGAACCTCGTGACAGCTGGACATATGATGGTGAAGCAGGCGACGTTCAGCGACACGTTAATGCAGAACACCCGGCTCGAGTTTAGCGTGCTGACGATGATACCAGAGAGGATCGGTCCGACGAGTGCAGAGAAACGCCCCAGATAACGTTGCCGGAAGCATAGCCTTTGGGCGCAGCTCGAGTGGGATGACGTCAGCGATGATGATAAGGATGACGGTTATGATGGCGCCCCAGTCTCATTAAGTCGCGGAAGACGATGAACTCGGGTATCCTGACGGAAACCCGCTCTTCAGTAAACTGACGGTGAAGAACGCTAGGCTGATGAGGTTGGCGCTGATAGCCGGCGGAACCGTAGTGACGATGGGCGTCTCGTTCGACGTTATGAGGGGGGTGAGGAAGGTCGTTGCCAGGAGCAGCTCGACGCGCGTGCGGCGAACGGACAAAGAGTCCTCTCTATGAGAGATGGAACGAATTCTTCGAACGAGCAGGAGAAACACCGCTGAAGTACCCGTTCGACGTCGGATCAGTACTCGGTTCAGCCGGCTTCGGGTACTGGAGGCAGGTTAGAGATAGAACGGCTCCCCGCCGACAAGGCACCACAGCGCGCCGGAAATCGCCGTCATGATGAACGCGCCCAGCATGATTGTCTCCGAGATGTGCTTGACGCGATACAGCTTGAGGAAGTGCCCATGCGCTTTGACCTTGGTGTTCGGCCCGATGTAACGGTACGAACTGATGGGCCAAAACCAGCAGATGCCGCCGTCACTGAGCGAATCAACGAAATCATGATTGAGCATCCCCAGCGCAAACCACACGACAATAACCTGGATATACGGCACACGTTCGAAGCACAAAGCAAAAACCAGCAGGAACGCAGGAATCCAAACGGCGTGCGTCCACGTGCGGTGAGCCATGAACCGGTGCAGGCTAACATGCGTCAGATGCGTGATGAGGCTGTGTGGCTGGTCGATGTCGGGGAACAGACAGCCGACGGTGTAGGCGAGCAAACCCAGCAGGAACGCTACCCAATCGTGGCAGAGCAACCCGTAGCTGTTGGCCTCCAGCCATGCGAAGAAACCGTGCGATCCGGAGTGCCCGGCACTCGTGTGGACATCTGCCCAGGTGAGTAGTGGCGCCAACGCCACGAAAGTCGATTCCCCAGCGATGACATGGTTGCGTCCCATCATGGGCGTTCAGGCTCCTCAAAATACAGTATGGCGCGACGCTGCGGAGCGCGGCGGCAGAAAACGGATGGAAAAACTAAGCGTGTCGCAAGTTTGCATTTCTTAAAAAGAAGTGTACCATTAGTCGCTTCATAACGAGAAAGGGGACTAATCATGAAGAAGATTGCATGCGTCCTCCGGGCTTGGTTTGAAGCGCTGGCCGAATCAGACGAACGGGTTTTCGGTCGCGAGTGGATGGCCTGAGAGTCACGGGCCGTTGAGTCAGCAGAGAAAAAGCCGGACGACGAGAAGCGGCATATAAGGGACTTGGCGTGAGGCGCCGGTCCCTTTTTGTTATGCGAAAACGCGCTTGTTATATGAAAACATAGCGCGGATTCGTGAGGCGGATCAGGTAAGTTAGGAACGGTCCGAGCAGAGGAATTGCTCCATTTGCCCGCGCAGAGCATACCGACAGTAGAAGGCACCGGCTAAAATCAAGCACGAAATTGTCGCGAAAGCTGTTTTCGATGGCTGGAGGGGGCCTTGCAGATGGCAGACGAGAACAAAACCACTGAACAGGCGGCTCGGTCCGCGAAGGACGTCGGCGAGGAGACACAGTTGATGAATCCTCTCGAATTCCCTAAAACCGATGCCGTCGCTGCCTGGGCCACCACATCGGATCAGCAGACCCAGGAGACCATGGCGACGTCTTCGTCACCCAGAACCAACCCGTCGGAGACGACAGCGATGCGCTCGCCCTTGAAGGACGCCCGAGATACAACTCAGGATGGCCCGGATGCCGAGCAAGACACTACACAGGCTGCGCCGACCATTCAGGAGGACGAGGACGAGCCCACAATCGTGGGCATGAACCCGGTGTACGAGGCCGATGCTGACGACTCCGATCCTGCCGAAACTATGTACTTAGGCCAGCCAATCGAAGGTCCAGACCCGTACGACTACGACCCCGGCCACGCCGATTCCGATACCGGTGAGTACGCAGCGTACCCGCAGGATTACGGCTATGCACCTGGCTATGACGACGAGAATGGCTTGTACTACAACGACTACGCGCCCGAAGGCGGTTACGATTTCACCCGCGGCCAAGGCGCGCAGAACCCGGCCGACGCCCAGGCGACGATGCTGCAGCAGCCCGTTGCGCAGTCGGCGTCCCACCAGCAGCAGCCAATGGTTGCGGCTAGTGTAGGTTCGGCACTCCCTGCGGGGGGTGCGGGTATTGCGGGAACGAGTGTTGTCAGCGTGGCGGCTACCAACGCTGCAGATCAGGCGAGTGACGTCCCCACTACTGAAGCAGCGAAGAAGAAGCATCGTGCGGCATGGGTCTGGATTATTGTCGTGCTTGCACTGCTGGCCGCCGTCTGCGGTTTCGGCTGGCACAAGTGGCGCCAGAACGCCAAGGAAAGCGCGCTGGCCGCTTGCCAAGAGGCCGCTCAATCTCTGTCGTCCGCCAACGCCAGCGTGAAATCCGCCATCCAAAATGCCCAAAACGAGACGTCAGCCGCCAGTAATTCCGTGACGGATCCGGCGACTTTGGCCACACTCCAGAAGGACGTGGCGACGACGATTCCGGCGGTCGAAGCCTGTCCGTCGAGCGCGTCTGCGTCGATGCTGAACGAGAACGCTTCTACTATGAATAGCCAGTCCTCGACCATGTCGTCGTTGGCCGCGAAAATCAAGACCGATGCCGAAACCGTCCTCAACTCCCAGAACGCGAAGTCCGTGGATATCGCTCGTCAAGCATTAAAGGACGATTTGGCAATCGCTGTTCAGACGCTGGCGGCCGACACCAATAAGGTAGCAAGCTCCTCAACGACGCAGGCGTTGCAGCAGGCGATTTCCCAGGCGCAGAGCCTGATGAACAGCCAGTCAGCGTCTGTCGACCAGCTGACGACCGCCAAGGCGACTCTCGATCAGGCTATGAGCGCGGCCAACACCTCCGCTCAGCAGTACCAGGAGGAGCAGGAAGCCGCCCAAGCCGCTCAGCAGCGGGCTCAACAGCAAAGCCAGAACAACATGTCGAACAACTCCAACCCAATGGTCAACGGTACGTCGACCAACAACAACGCGACCACGTCCAACTCTGGTACGGCGAACAGTGCCACGAACTCGACAAGCAACGACACGACGAAGAGCACCACGTCGTCATCCACCACGGACAACAACACCGTGTCGGCCCCTACATCCTCGCCCAGCACTGCGATGACGCAAACTCAGAAGTGAACGGCGTGGGCACGGAAACTTTTGGGAACAGTTGACGATTGCCAACGGTGCGCTGACGCAAAATGGTTAGCACCCTTTCATATCTTGGTTCCAACGTCTCCTAGCCGATATTTAGCTTAGTTGTCCGGCCGTTGTGCTCGGGTGCCGCGCATGTTTGTTGACGCGTCTGCGTCTCTTGCCATACCTGTATCTTCTCTGTCTTCGTCTGTCATCTCAGGAGCGGGTGCGTAGCCGTTGCCGACAATCATTGTTTCGCCGAAATCTCTAACGGCTTGTTTGACCAACTCGGCCCGCTTGCGCATCGTTGCCGATTTCTCCATTCTGTCACCCGTAATCAGTAACAGCACGGCGATGAGAATCTTAACAACACACCATAGAGCGATCCAGCAGTGACCAGTGCGCAGGGCATAGATAAGTACACCAACATGGAGCACAATGGAGCTGACGGCTAGACCAATGGCAATCCAGCCTTCGATGCGCTCTCTCCTGGGCGTCTCCTTCGGCGTTTCCGGCGCTTTTTTGGCCGTCGCCGAGGTGTTGGAAGGCACAATCTCCTTGTGTCGCTTTTCCTTGAGTTCCCAGTTCACTGCGCGAGCCTAAGTTCTCTTAGTACCAACCTGCCGACAACTCGTGGGACCAGGCGCCGCACGGAGTGCCATAGCGACTCGCGATGTAGCCTAAACCCCAGGAGATTTGAACGGTGGCGCTAGACTGCCAGCCTGGACCCATTTTACTGCCTGGGAGCGCTTGCGGGATGCCGTACGCTCCAGAGGGATTCTCTGCGGTGACACGCCAACCGGACTCGCGCTGCCACAGTTCGACGAGGCAGGTGAACTGTGCGCCGGTCCAACCGCGGGCGGCCGCCATTGTCTGCGCGATTTGTTGTGGATTGCCCACAGGGACAGTGGTGCCGATGTTCGTGATGCTGGACGAGCTGGAGGACCGGGGTGCCGAGTTGCTGTTAGACGACGTCGAGTGGCTGTTAGACGAGGAGCCAGAATTGCTGTTAGCGTTGGAAGCCCTGGAGTTCGACGAGCTGCTGGTGGTGCCGGTGCCCACGAGAATGACCTCGTTGACCGGGACTTTCTTCACCCAAGACGCGATAGTGTTGCTGGAGACCTGCCTGGTACCGGACATCTGCACAAGGTTGGTCGTTTCCATGACTCCCGGCTGGCCCTGCGTTTGGACTTGGCGCACGCCGACGGGGAGGTTCGGGTCATCCTTCTGAATGGTGTTGAACGGAATGGGGGTGTCTACTGTTTGGACTGTATCACCGGCGCTAACGATGTTGATGACGGTTGACTCAGTGACCTTAGTAGTCAGGGATGGTGTGATGCTATCGCCTGGCTGTAACGTGATGTTACCCTGTTGGAGGACGGACTGAACATCGGTGAGGTTCGTGCCGAATACAAGCTTGGCGTGACCGTTGATGACGACCTTGGTGTAGCTGGTGCCTTCTGTCACGCCATTGCGGCCTTCAGCTAGGGCGGCTTTCGCATCGGCGGCGGCGACCTGGGAGGCGCTCTCCTCGGACGCGGAGAAGGCGGTAATCTTCTGCACGGAACCTGTCGTAGACCTGTACAGATGGTTGCTGGCTACGCCACCCACGATGAGGAGCGCCAGCGCGGCGACTGACGCGATGAGAATGATGGCCTGCTTACGGGTCAGACGCGTGAAGAAACCAGTTTTCTTCCTGCTGTGCTCAGCCATGACTTCCTTCGACAGTTCGGTTCAGTGTTCAAAGAAATCGGTCGCGCCCAGAAACTCACAGGCGACGGACCCTCATTCTAAGAAACATGGAAGGGACGGGCAAATCGCACCTTCTATGGCCACGATAACAAAAAACGCTTGACGGAAGCAGCGCTTCCGTCAAGCGTTCAGTGCTACAGCGATGAACCGCTGAGGTCCGTCATCAGGAGGAGACCTTGGCGATGAGGTCTTCCAGGTCCGAGCTGCGCAGCGCGCCTGCCTGCTTGTAGACTACGGTACTGTCCTTGACAACCATGAGGGTCGGCACGGCTTGGATTTGCATCTGCATGGCTAGGTCCTTGTTCTGGTCGATATCGACCTTGCCGAAGACCATGTCAGGATGCGCTTCGGAAGCCTTTTCGAAAATCGGGCCGAACGCGCGGCACGGCGGACACCAGGTCGCCCAGAAATCGATCAGGACGATGTGGTTGTTCTTAATGGTCTCTTCGAGATTCTGGGAGGTGATTGCCTGGGTTGCCATTATTGTCTCCTCTGTTTGTGTTTTCCTAACATTGTGCCTTAGAGCGCGGAGAAACGCACTCATGTTCATGGTTGGCATAACAGGTCCAGAGGACACGAGACCTCAGTGCAGGACATGATGGACTAGGGCGCCGGTTGGGTTTTACCGGATAGGTCATTGTCCAAAGTACATCCAGCAGAACTCGGAGAATAATAAAATAATGGGACGCATGGAAAACGACAGTAACGACACCAGAAAGGCCGTGGCCGCTGTGGTCGTACTAGCGTGACTAGCTCGAAGAACGTCTTACTCAGAGACGTGACTCGTAGGGATGCTCCTGGTGGAAACTGACCTGATGGCAGTAGGTATGCGTAGAGGTCTTAAGACGGCGATGGAATCCCCCAGGCTGCTGTCCCGGCGTTTGTGGTGAGGTCTGTGTTGGCGCCGGGAAGACCGGGATCGGCTTCAAGCCGGTATCGTCCGCTGCGGCTTCCAGCCTCGTTGACGCCGCCGGTGCGTTACCTGAAGTGCTGGATACAATGGCTTACTCCTTCGGGGCCGCGATACGGATCGTGGACTACGAACACGTCTCTAGGTCGGCAGGTCGATGGGCGTGTCATTCTCGACGTCCATTGCCATTCTGAAACGGTAGCTAGAAATTAGGACTCTTTGACCGGCAAGCTAAGTGCCGATTGCGAAGAGGCGCCGTAATCGTCTAGAGGTGGTCGCGAAGGCAGAAAAAGAGGAGAGCGTGCGCCCGTGATGGGCTTCGCTCATCCACACATCCATGATTCGAAAATCAAACGGTCGCTGGAGGATGTCAAGATGTTTCCAACTGAATCGGTCAACGGTCTATAAAGTGCGTTGGATTCCGTGCCGGCGCCGATGTTGGTGCTTACCGGCGAGCTGGACCCTTTGTCTGGTCAATTGGCGACGTCGACGCCCTTGTGCCCCTAGGGGCCGTTCGCCTCTGAAGCGAACGTGGGGGGAACAGTATCTCGGCGGGTTATCCTTAGTAGCATGACAGTGAATGAGAACGCTTCCGGCGTTGAGGCGCCGGAAAGGCTGGCGTATTTCCCATCCCATGTGTGGCTGGATCGGTCCGTGTGTCCGGCGCGCTTGGGTGTGACGGCTGAGGGTGTGCGGCGCCTAGGCAGTGTCATCTTCGCTGACCTGCCCGCTGCAGGCGCTCAGCTGTCCATCGGTGGCCAGCTGTGCGAGCTAGAGTCTTCCAAGTCGGTGCAATCTGTCCCGAGTCCGGTGGCTGGCGCGGTCGTTCGCGCGAACTCCGACGTGGATATCGATGCCGGCGTTATCAACGCTGACCCATACGGGCGCGGATGGCTCTGTGAGGTCGCGGTTTCAGAAGTGTTGAACGAAGCGATGGATGCCTCCGCATACCACGCGTTCTGTGCGAAGTAACTGTGGAGAAGTGATCTTTCCGGGTACTTCCTTTCTGACAACCGCTCCGGCCCGGCCGCTTTCTGGGTACGACCGCTTCGGGAGTCCCTCAAGGATTGTTACCCTTATTTTTCAGCTATTTTCAGCAAAGGATCGATAGTGCCAAACAAAGTGCGGAAGCTCGCGTTCCGCCGTTCGTTCACAATGGTCGAGAAGCCGGCGAACAGCGAGCGTCCCGAACGTAAACCGTTGTTGACGCGCCTGGGTCGCGCGGCTGTGACCTCAGCGTTCCAGATGTGGGTCGACCTGTCGACTGATGTGACGCGCGCGTTGCGGTGGACGCCACGCGTGGATCCGTACATCGGTTATGGGACGGAGAAGTACTCCCGTCTTATCTGCCGGACGGTGCGTGCCGGTTCTCAGGTTCCTAAAGTGCCTGTTGTGCGCGGCATTCGTGCCGCGTTGATGGTGCCCGCTCCCTACGTGCCCGTGTCGATCGCTATCGACGGTATCCCGCTGGAGACAGTGCAGATTGGATCGAGTTCAGCGCATGACCCGGCTGATTCGCGGCGTAATGAGGCCGCGAGCCGGGCGGTGTCGGACGGTCATGGCTATCTGGATCTGGTGACAGAAGGGAGCCGTGAGCCGGGTGTCCACGATGTGACGTACACGGTGCCGGGTCGCCAGTCGGTACATGCGCCGCTGTACACAGTGGGGGCCGGTAAGAAAGTCGGCATCATTTCCGATTTGGACGACACCGTGTTGGTCACCGACGTGCCCGATCCCATCTCCGCGCTGTGCAATATGCTTTTCACGGATCCCCGTAAGCGTGAAGCTGTCCCCGGCATGGCGTCCTTTTATCGCCAGCTGCGTGATGTGCTGGGTGGCGCACCATTCTTCTACCTGTCGACTTCACCGTGGAACATCGAGCCGATGTTGCGGCGGTTCATTGCTATCCACGGTTTCCCGCAGGGGCCGCTGCTGCTGCGCGACTTTGATCCGCGTCCTAAAACCTTCATTCCCACGGGTGTTGAACACAAACTAGAGTTCTGCGAACAGCTCATGAGTGATTTCCCTGACATGCGTTTTATCCTTATCGGCGATAACGGTCAGCATGACCCGCAGACATACGCGCGTATTGCTAATAATCATCCGGAGCGTGTCCTAGCTATCGGAATTCGCCAACTGCAGCCGGTTGAATCGATGCATTTTCATATGTCCCTGCACGCTATGCCGGACGTGAAAGTGCCAGTGTTCTATGGGCATAGTGGTGAAAACCTGCGCCGCACAATGATTCCGTACATTCAGGAGCTACACGATCACGAGCGTCTGCGCCAGCTGCACGAGAAGGAGCAGGGGTGGTGAGCGGCCAGGGTGAAACCTCGCAACCGAATCCACCGGCCGCTGTGAAAGAACCACACGCCAGGGTTGTTCACGGCGATATCTTCACTGATAACTACGAGTGGATGCGGGACACAGCTTCGCCACGTGTCCGATCGTACATTAACGCTGAAAACGCTTGGACAGAGGCGAGGATGGCGCCGATGGCGGGTTTGCGCCGTACTCTCCTTGACGAGTTCGAAAGCCATATTCAGCAAACGGATCTGTCGGTGCCCGTGCGCATGGACGGTTGGTGGTACTTCGCTCGCACGGTGCAGGGACTCCAGTACGGCCTGCAATGCCGTATCCCAGTGACTGATGAGTTCGATTGGCGGCCGCCGCGGATCGATCCGTTGTCCCTTCCGGGGTCTCTGTCTGGTGAACAGGTGTATTTCGACGCTAACAAGGAGGCTGAAGGAAAGAGCTTCTTCTGCTTGGGTGCCATGGATATTAGCAAGGATGGTTCGCTGCTGTTGTACAGCACAGACACGCGTGGTGACGAACGGTACGACATTCGTTGTCGGGTTATCGGCGACCGGTCTGTCCTGGGTGTGAATCCGGGGCACGATTTACCCGGTGTCATTGAGGGCGTCGCTTCCGGGGGCTGTCTCACACCCGACGGACGGTGGATTTTCTACACGAAGGTCAATGACGCTTGGCGCCCATGGAGTGTGTGGCGCCATCGTGTGGGTACGCCCGTCGAGGAGGACGTCGAAGCTTGGAGAGAGCTGGACGAACGGTTCTTTGTGGGTGTGGGAATGAGTTTCGACGAGAAGTCGATCGTCGTCACGAGTGCTTCGGAGACAACGTCGGAGGTGCTACGCGTACCGGTGGACGACCCGACGGCACGTTTCGAGCCGGTTATCCCGCGTCAGGAGGGTATCGACTACGACATGAGCTTTGCGCGTTTCGAGCGCGGCGTGGCCGTCGACGGAGAAGACATCCCGTTGGCAGTGGTCGTCCACAACTCTGTTGATTCAAACTTCGAGGTGGACGTCATCGACCTGCGCTCCGAGAAGCCTCCCTACCGCATCGGCGATGGCGTGTGTATTGCGCGTGGCAGTACACCGGAGGACGACCCAGGCCTGCGCATCGGCCAGCGCATCGATGGAATCGAGTTCTACCGAGACTACGTCGTGCTCAGCTACCGGCGCGAAGGAATGACACGTCTAGCCGTCACATCCTCACGCCAGGCGGCCACTGACTTTCAAGCCGGTCGACCGTGGGCGTTCCGCGATGTCCTACCAGGCAAAGGTCTGGGAGGTTTAGCGAACCTGGATCCTGTCGATCACTATGTGCGCGGCAACGAGGACGCGAATGTTGGTGCTACTGAAAGCGTTGGGGCTCAGAGGTATCGTGCAGGTGGAAACGTCAACAGGATTGTTGACACGGCTCGGAGTATGTCTCATGACGATTCTGGCGGTCGGCTCTGGTCTATCGGGTCGGTGGGTAGCCCGTCCTACGAGGCGCCGTTCCTGCGCTATTCCTACGGCTCTTATACGGTGCCGCCGCAGGTTCACGAGCTGGACCCGTCGACGGGTAAGGACGTCTTCCTCCGCGCGGCTACGGTCCTGGGCGATTTTGATCCGGCGAACTACTCTGAGCGTCGCGTATGGGTTCCAGCCCCCGACGGGGTGCGCGTGCCCGTCTCTCTGGTCTGGCGTCCCGACCGGTTGTCTGCTCCGGCCCCGATGTTCATCACCGGGTATGGGGCCTACGAATCGTCATCCGACCCTGGATTCTCTGTCGGCCGGCTCAGTTTGCTGGACCGTGGCGTACTGTACGCCGTAGCGCACGTGCGCGGCGGCGGTGAAATGGGTCGCCAGTGGTACGAGCAAGGCAAGGGACTGTCCAAGAAAAACACGTTCACCGACTTCATCGCTGCTACACGATGGCTGGAGGACAACGGCTGGGCTGATCGCGCCAGGACCGTGGCGAATGGGGGTTCCGCCGGTGGGTTACTCATGGGCGCCATTGTCAACATGGCTCCTGAACTGTACCGGGGTGTGGAGGCAGATGTGCCGTTCGTCGACGCCCTAACGTCTATCCTCAATCCCTCGCTGCCGCTGACAGTGACGGAGTGGGACGAGTGGGGCGATCCCCTGCATAACCCGGCCGTGTACCGCTACATGAAGTCTTATTCGCCGTACGAGAACGTTCTAACCGCCGAGCAGCGGCGCAGGCGATTCGGCTCGGCGACCATGCCGAGTGTCTTCGTCACGACGTCGCTCAATGACACGCGTGTCCTGCCAGTCGAACCACTCAAATGGGTCGCTCGCCTGCAGGAGCCAGAGATTGGGGCGGACGTCATCCTCAAAGTCGAGACCGATTCGGCGGGACATGGCGGCACGTCGGGCCGATACCGACAGTGGGCCGAACTGGCGTATGAGAATGCTTGGTGTCTGTGGATGATGGGCATCCGCAAGTAGAAGTGGCTGCGAGCGCATGATCGTCAAGGATCAAGCCGCGCGGAGTTAACGCGGCTGTCAGGACCACACGGCTCAGAACGGCGAAAACGCTTGGGAACGCTTCGGTTTCACGCGGTTGCAGGGTGCTCATTTTTCTGCTTAAATCGTTTTCTGCTTAAATCGAATGTATGTTTGATGTTTCCCTGGTGATTGGTCTTGCCGTTGGCGCGGCGACGGGATACTTCTTCGCGCGCTCGCACTCACCGAAAGTGGTGATAGGTCCGACCGTCGACCCGGAACAGGCCGCGGCCGCGGCCCAGGTTCCGGAACTGAGGGAGCGGCTGGCGCAAGCGCAGCAGGAACTGGATTCAACGAAGTCCGTTCTCAGCCAGAGCCAGCAGGATTTGGCGTATCAGCAGTCGAAAGCTGAGGGACTAGCGTCGCAGGCAGAGTATCTCAAGCAGCAGCTATCCGATCTCCAACACGCTGAGCAGCGCCGCGTGGAGGAACGCCAGCGGGAGAAGACATCCGCTCAGCAGGAGCAGTCCAAAATCCTGCAGGCACTGTCGCCAGTGTCAGCGAACCTCGAGTCTCTGCGCAAGAAGGTTTCGGAAATCGAGGGGGCGCGTCAGGCTGAGCGCGGCAAGCTAGCAGCGCAGCTGCAGAGCCTAGGGCACCAACAGGAAATGCTGGACACTGAGACAACGAAGCTGGCTAGCATTCTGAAGGACAACAGACAGCGCGGCCACTGGGGCGAAGTCCAGCTCAAAAACATCGTGGAGTTGGCCGGTCTTGTCGAACACGTCGACTTCGATACGCAGGTGAGTGTCGATAATACGCATGGGGGCACTGACCGGCCGGACATGGTTATTCATTTGCCAGGCAGCAAAATCATCCCCGTCGATGCCAAGGCGCCGTTCACTCAGTACGAGCGCGCCCAAAACATTCCGGATACAGCCTCAGATGCGGAGATGGCGTTGCGGAACCGGTACCTTAAGGAACATGCGCGCAACCTGCGTTCCCACATCGACGAGCTGGCAAAGCAGTCCTACTGGGAGGATTTTGCGGAATCCACCGACTTTGTAGTCGCCTTCATACCAAACGAGTCATGGCTCTCGGCGGCCCTGACCACTGACCCTACCCTGCTTGACTACGCTTTTGCGCACCGTGTCGCTCTCTGCTCACCAGTGTCGCTATGGTCGGTCCTCAAGTCCGTTGTTTTCTCCTGGCAACAGCAAAGCCTGTCGGAGGACGCCCGCAAGCTACTAGACAGCAGCGATCGCGTTTATAAAGGCTTCTGCACCTTCGGCAAGTACATGGGCGAGCTGGGTGGTGATTTGACCAAGACTGTGCGGGCATACAACAAGGTGATTGGCAACGTCCAGCGAACCATCCTTCCACCGGCTCGGCAGATGCAGCGCATGAACCCCGAGTCCATTGCGCCGGTCGACTACATCGACGAAGACAAGGGCGACGTACGTGAACTGACGGCTCCGGAGTTCGTTTCGGATACCAGTGGGGATAAACATACCGACGACTGAAAAGAGGAAAACGATGACAAGCAATGGATGGAATAATCCTAGCGAGCGGCTGCGGCAACTGGTGGCGCGGGATATCAGCAAAAAACCGTTCTCCGAACTGAGTTCCGTAGCTTTCGACCACGATGGTCCGGTCCTAGCCGGACACGCGCTGCTCGACACGCTAGAGGACTGCGGATACTGCGTCGATGATTTCGACGCAGTCGGTGCGCTGACGGCCGCCGCTGTTCCATTCGTTGTTGCCATGATTGACGCAGCCGCTTCTCGCGGCCAGGAACTCGATGGGTTCAGTCTGGATTTCGTGTATCCGGGAGTCAAAGGGCCGAGCATCGCTGGCAAACGTGTTATCCTGCTAGACGCCTGGCTCAGCGACCTGTCATACATCCAGACGTCCTCCATCGTGACGTTGACGAAGTCCAACGAGCTGGACCTCGACTTCGGCGTGGTGTCACGCGAAAACGCACAGGTACTGGCCGTAGCGTCCTTAGTGGCCGGAGGTTCCAGCGAGCCACCGGCCACAATCCGGATCGTCGATCCAGTGTCGCACCGGCAATCCGAGCTGCCGTTTGTTTATGTCTTCTCGAGCACCGACGTGAAAACAGGCGCCGCTACCCACACTGATACCAGTGTCCACAGCGAGTGTGGGGAAAGCGAGAGCACCCGTGTTTGAACCAAACCCCGTCACCAAAGCAGCCCTGGAAGCCGGCAAACCAGAGTTCCGCAAGATCGGTGTCGGTCCCTGGGTACAAGAACATCCAGGCACGCTGCGGCCTGACGATCCGTCTAACCCCGATCACACGCGCTTCGATCCCACGCTGCTGGATGAGGGTGACACGCGCAATGTCCTCGATCGTTACCGCTACTGGACAGTCAACGCCATCCGCGAGGACCTAGATACGCGAGGCCGGCACGGCTTTGAAGTCGCCGTGGAAAACTGGACGCACGACTTCAACATTGGCTCAATGGTCCGCAGCGCGAACGCCTTCGGCGCGGCTTGCGTCCACATCATCGGCCCGCACAAGTGGAACCGGCGCGGCTCGCTGATGACAGAGTTATACCAGCACATCGTGCACCATCCATCCGTCGAGGAACTCGTTGCCTCCATGCGCGAGCGCGAGTCAAGTCTGCGCGTCATCGCCATCGACAACGTCCCGGGCGCCATACCCATTGAGACGTACCACTTCCCAGAGCGATGCCTGCTGGTGTTTGGCGCGGAAGGCCCCGGACTATCGCAGAGAGCGTTAGACTTGTCCGACGACGTCGTCTATATCACTCAATGGGGTTCCGTCCGATCCATCAACGCGGGCGCGGCAGCGGCCGTTGCCATGCACGCCTGCGCGGCCCAACATCCAGCTACGACATCCTTGCCGCCAAAACAATAGCAAGCCGCGAGAAACGGAGGTTTCCCGTCTTCCCCACAGGCGTGAGAAACTCTGTGAACTGTCATAAAACATGGATAGCATTAGTGCTATGGCTACATTCACGAAAGAGCAAGTGAAACACATCGGGGATCTTGCCGCCATCGCCCTCACGGACGACGAGGCAACGAGCCTCGAGAGCGAGCTGAACGGTCTTGCCGAGTCTATTGACGAGCTCAGCGCCATTCCGACAGAGGGAGTCGAACCGACAACCAACCCCGTCTTCCTTGACGCCTACCTGCGTCCCGATGTCGCCGTGGTCCCGCTCGACCGGGATGAGGCGCTCGCTAGCGCCCCTGCCACTGAAAACGGCATGTTCGTCGCGCCGCGAATCCTGGGAGAGGAGTGAACATGTCCCAGAAATCTGAACTGGTTACCCTGACGGCGACGCAGATGTCCGCCAAGCTCAAGAGTGGCGAGATTTCCGCTCGCGAACTCACGCAGGCCGAACTGGATGTCATCGATGCTGCTGAGCCGTCCATTCGGGCCTTCCTAGCCCGTTCAAGCGAAGAGGCACTAGCCCAGGCCGATGCCGTTGACAGGCGTCGTGCTAAGGGTGAGGAGCTTTCGGACCTCGCGGGCGTCCCAGTCGCTGTCAAAGATATGATTGTCACCAAGGGCATCGAGACGACCGCTGCCTCCAAGATCCTCAAAGGTTGGATTCCGCCGTACGATGCCACTGTCGTCGCACACATGAAGCGTGTCGGCATGCCGATTCTCGGCAAGACTAACCTCGACGAGTTTGCGCAGGGATCGTCCACTGAGACTTCCGCGTTCCACCCGACCTTCAATCCGTGGGACACCACTCGCGTTCCAGGCGGCTCCGGGGGTGGCTCCGCATCCGCGGTCGCTAGTTTCGAGTCCCCGCTAGCCCTAGGCACCGACACCGGTGGTTCTATCCGCCAGCCGGCCGCCTTTACCGGCACCGTCGGCATGAAGCCCACCTACGGCCATGTGTCTCGCTACGGCGCCATCGCTATGGCATCTTCTCTCGACCAGATCGGCCCGTGCGCCCGCACCGTCACCGACGCAGCCATGCTGTACGATGTCATCGCCGGCTATGATGACCATGATTCAACCTCACTGCCAGGCAAGCTTCCGAGTATGGCCGCCGCGGCCCGCAAGGGTACCGAGTGCGACCTCAAGGGTCTGAAGATCGGCATCGTCAAAGAAGCCACCGGCGATGGCTTCGAGCCGGAAGTGAATGCCGCTTTCAATGAGGGCGTTAAACTGCTTGAAGCCATGGGCACCGAGGTCAAAGAGATGAGCTTCCCGAACTTCCTGCACGGCATCAGGGTATATTACGTCATCATGCCGGCGGAGGTTTCGAGCAACCTCGCTCGTTACGACGGCATGCGCTACGGCCTGCGCGTCATGCCGCCAGCCGGGGTCTCACAAACGGCTGCGAACATGATGGCGTACACCCGTGAGGCTGGTTTCGGCCCCGAAGTTAAGCGCCGCATCATCTTGGGAACCTATGCACTGTCCGCCGGCAAGTACGACGAATGGTACGGCAAGGCGCAGCGCGTGCGCACTGTCATGATCCAGGACTTCGCGAAAGCGTTCCGAGACGTTGACGTTCTCGTGTGTCCAACAGCCCCGACGAGCGCTTTCAAGGTGGGCGAGATACAGAACCCGGAAACAATGTACCGCAATGACATCGCTACCATCCCGGCCAACCTCGCTGGGCTACCAGCCCTGTCTATCCCGTCCGGTCTTGACGGCGATGGTCTGCCGACCGGTTTCCAGATTATGGCCGCTCAGCGTCACGACGACACGGTATTCACTGTAGCGTCTGCACTGGAGGTCGCTTTCACTGAGAAGTGGGGCGCCCCGATTTGGACCAAAATGAAGACCCCGTGGCTCGACTCGATGTCGGAGGAGTGAAATGACAGAGAAATTGATGAAGTTCTCCGAAGCGATCAAACGTTTCGATCCCGTTTTCGGTCTGGAAGTCCACGTCGAACTGAACACGAACACTAAGCTGTTCGGCCCGGCGCACTACGAGTTCGGCGGCGAACCAAACACCGAGCTCACTCCGGTATCGCTAGGTCTACCGGGTTCCTTGCCCGTGATCAACAGACAGGCTATCATCAACGGCGTTCGTCTGGGCCTAGCCCTCCACTGCCATGTCAACGAATGGAGTCAGTTCGCCCGCAAGAACTACTTCTACCCAGATATGCCGCGTGACTATCAAATCTCCCAGGCCGACAAGCCGATTAATGGCGAAGGCTACCTGGACGTTGAACTCGAGGACGGCAGTACGTTCCGCGTGCCGATCGAACGCGCCCACATCGAGGATGACGCCGGCAAAAACACCCATATCGGCGGCGCCGACGGCCGCATCGAGGGTGCTGACTATTCGCTCGTCGACTACAACCGTGCCGGCGTGCCACTGGTTGAGATCGTGACGAAGCTGGTGACCGGCGCGGGTGAGAAGGCTGCCGAAATCGCCGGCGCCTACGTGCGCGAGATCCGTGACATCGCGCGCGCCCTCCACGTCTCCAACGGCAAGCTGGAACAGGGTAATATGCGAGCCGACGTGAACGTCTCCTTGCGCGAGTCCCCCGATGCCCCGCTCGGCACTCGTTCCGAAACCAAGAATGTCAACTCGTTCCGCGGTATCGAAAAGACCGTTGTCTACGAAATTCGCCGTCAGGCGGCCATCCTTGCGGACGGCGGCCAAGTGTTACAGGAGACCCGTCACTGGGACGAGGCCACGCAGGCAACTACTGGCGGCCGCTCCAAGTCCGACGCGAATGACTATCGCTACTTCCCAGATCCGGACCTCGTAATGGTGCATATCACACCGGAGCAAGTTGAGAAGCTGCGCGCCACCCTGCCAGAAATGCCACTACACCGCAAACACCGCCTGCAGAAGGAGTGGGGCCTGTCTGATCTCGAGATGCGCGACGTTCTCAACGCTGGTGCTCTCGATCTCATCGACCAGACGGTGCAGGCAGGTGCCACCGCATCCGGCGCTCGCAAGTGGTGGCTCGGCGAAATCATGCGCGAGTCCAATGCTCGCGAGATCTCGCTAGAAGATCTGCCCATCACGCCGCAGGACGTCGCCGACGTTGAGAAGATGATCGCTGGTGGCAAGCTCAACAACAAGCTTGCCAAGCAAACCGTCGAAGCTGTGCTCAAAGGCGAGGGCCGTCCGGGCGACGTCGTCGAGAAGCATGGCTGGAAGGTTATGAACGATGATTCCGCCATTGAGAAAGCCGTCGACGACGCACTAGTCGCTAATTCGGAGGTCACCGCTGAACTGAAGGCCGGCAATATGAAGCCGATAGGCGTCATTATCGGCGCTGTTATGCGCGCTACCCATGGTCAAGCGGACGCGAAAGTGGTCAGTAGCCTGATCATCAAGAAGACCCGCGTCTGAGTTCTGCCGTAGCTAGCGCGGCCATCCGGCTCTGGGCGTTCGCCGCGCCCAGAGCGCTGTGGCCGCGCTTTTACATGGAATCGTTTTCTTGACAACGACGGTCTCGTTGGCGGCATGAACCATGGCACGGTCTGAGACAAAGAAGGGTGATATGGCAAACGATCAGCGAACATCGGCGGTGATGTCTCCCGATGCTGAGGGCTTCCCTCCGACGAAGAACAGGCTGCCCATATGCCTGCATCTTCCCGACGTTGCTGGGGAAATGCAGCATCTGAGGCCGGCGACGCTCACAGACCTCGACGCCATAGACGCCCTCGAGGCGTTCGCTCAGTCGCCGATCGTTACCGGTCGCTGCGATGACGTCGAGCGGGGCCTGACTCGTTCCCGGGTCAGAGATTCCATGGCCTGGCAGCGCGGCACGGCGGATGTCGAGACTCCACTAGACTCCCAAGGGCGCACGCGAACTATTGCCTGGACGATGGTGGCCGACGGCTTGGCTCCGTCGCAGATCGGAACGGCTGACAAGAATCGTGAACCCATCATCGGCATGGTGTTCCTGAGCAACGTGGACGCTTGGTCACGGTCTGCGCGTATCCAGGTTATCCTCGGAAAGAACTTCCGCAGCCGCGGGTATTCGAGGGACGCCATGCCGCGGGTGATGACCTATGGCTTTGCTGCTAGTCCAACCGGACTGGGCCTGCACCGTATCAGTATCGTGGTTCCTGAACTCAACGCTCGTGCGATCTCCGTCTATCAGTCCCTGGGCTTCACCCGCGAGGCGTCGTTGCGCGAGGCTCTGTGGGATCCGGCGCACGGCCGCTGGCAGGACCAGGTCGTGCTCTCGATGTTGGCGGATGAGTACGACCCTGTCGCTGCGCTGGGCGCGTTTGGCATGAAGATCAATCCGGATAACCCCGGCGTCGCCCACGCCTTGGGGAAATGGAAGAGGAAGGGTCTCGTCTTGGCCCAGACACTCCCAAGAGCTTCTGTGGACGATAGAGCGGCCAACGTTAGCGTCGGTTTCGACGCGTCCAATGCATCCGGCGTCGGCGTCAATGGTACTGGTGAAGGACCCGTCTGGCAATTCCCCCGACAGCGCAATGGAGAGGCGAAATCTGGCGTTTCCAAGCTGGCCTGGTGGCGTCGATTTCGTCTAGGAGGCCATGAAAAGACGAAGGAGCAGTTGAGGAACCCCAGGACCGACACCGTTGAAGGAGCAAATTGTGAGCGCTGAAGATCTTGACAACTATGAGACGAACGCCGAACTGTCGTTGTACCGCGAGTACCGCGATGTCGTCAAACTATTCAAATACGTCGTGGAGACAGAACGGCGGTTCTACCTAGCCAACAACGTCGATTTCCACACGTGTTCCGCGGGCCAAGACGTCTACTTCGACGTGCGCCTCACCGACGCCTGGGTATGGGACATCTACCGATCAACGCGTTTTGTGCGCACCGTACGCATTGTGACCTTCAAGGACGTCAACGTTGAGGAGATACGACATTCGGACGCCGACATCGACATCCCTGACCATCTGTGAGCATTCGAGTGCCGGCGGTGGCTCTCGTCAATTCCGACGGATAGAGTAGAACACACATTGTTGTGTTTGATCGTGGCATTGGCGCGGTCATATTGAAAGGAAACCTATGGCTAAACATCGCGTTGTCGTTATCGGCGGCGGTCCTGCCGGCCTGACTGCTGCGTACGAGCTGCTGCGTGACGGCGGTAACCAGAAGTATGATGTTATCCTTCTGGAGGCGTCGTCCGAGTTCGGCGGCATTTCCCGCACTGTCAAGACCAACGGCAACCGCATGGACATCGGCGGCCACCGTTTCTTCTCCAAGGACGAGCGCATCATGGAATGGTGGAAGGAGATCCTTCCGCTGCAGGGCGCACCGTCCTACGACGATAAGAAACTCGGCCGCAAAGCGAGTCTGACCCCTGGCGGCCCGGACCCGGAGAAGACCGACGACGTGATGCTCAAGCGCCACCGCCTGTCTCGCATCTTCTGGCACGGCCACTTCTTCAACTATCCGGTGACCCTGTCTGGCGACACTATCAAGGCCATGGGTCCAGTACTAACCATCAAGGCTGGCCTGAGCTATCTCGAGGCCTGCGTGCACAAACTGCCGGAGACGAACCTCGAGAACTTCTACATCAATCGCTTCGGGCGCGTGCTTTACTCCCTCTTCTTCGAGGGTTACACCGAGAAGCTATGGGGCCGTCACCCGTCTGAGATCTCCGCCGACTGGGGCGCACAGCGTGTCAAGGGCTTAAGTATCCTCGCCGTCCTCAAGAACGCCATTCAACGCGTCACGCCGAAGGGTGCCAATCGGCAGGTAGAGACCTCCCTTATCGAGGAGTTCTGGTATCCCAAGCTCGGGCCGGGTCAGCTGTGGGAGACCGTCGAGAAGCGCATTGTGGAGATGGGCGGCAAGGTCATCACCAACGCGAAGGCCACTCAGATCAACCAGAAGAACCGCCAGATTTCATCCATCACATATGTGGGCGAGAATGGCGTCGAACACGTTCTCGAAGCCGACGACTTCATCAGTTCCATGCCGCTAAAGAACCTCATCGAGGCATTTAACGCGTCTGAAACCAAGGCTCCTATGGACATTACCGACATCGCCGAAGGGCTGCCGTACCGCGATTTCGTCACCGTGGGGCTGCTATGCAAGCATCTGCGCCTGCGTAACACCACCGAAATTAAAACCCTCGGCGAACCGCCAATCGTGCCGGACAACTGGATTTATGTGCAGGACCCGGGCTACAAGGTCGGCCGCATCCAAATCTTCAACAACTGGAGTCCGTACCTAGTTTCCAAACCGGACGATACTGTCTGGATTGGCCTCGAATATTTTGCTAAGGAAGGTGACGATTTCTGGAACCTCACCGATGAGCATGCCCGTGACTTCGCCATCCGCGAGATGATTCGCATGAAGGTCATCTCCAGTCCGGACGACGTCATCGACTCCCATCGCGAGCGTGTCCCGAAAGCTTATCCGGCATATTTCGACACGTACAAGGATATCGATCAACTTATCTCTTGGCTCGACAGCTTCGGCAACCTGTACTGTGTTGGCCGTAACGGTCAGCACCACTATAACAACCAGGACCACTCCATGGCGACTGCGATGGAAGCTGTCTCCAACATTAAGAGTGGTAAAACCACCAAAGAGAACGTCTGGAACGTCAACACCGAGAAGTCCTACCACGAATCCAAGTGATTGATGAAGGCTCACAGTGGCGTGGCTTGCAAGCCGCGCCACGTGGGGAGTGGAAGGTGAACGGGCTGTAATCCACCCCTTTTCGAGCTATAAGCCGAAAAAGCATGGCTTATAAGCTGCCCCGCAGGTGTTGCGCCGTATGGCATCGAATGGCGAGGGATCCTCGAGACATATCCGGTGATCTTTTTGTGTTCTCTGGAATGCATGAGAGACGCTCAAAAAGAACCTCGGCATGTGTCCGCTGAGGTTGAGCGGTGAAAAATGGGAAGGACGGGCGCGGACACGACTAGATAACACTACCCGTTTCGTGTCAGGAGCACGGCAACACGCGACGCGTTGCCAGAGGCAAGATATGTCGGTGTTGGGCTTGTCCCGGTCACCGAATGACTGGGACGTGGTGATTTCGGGCAGAATGGTCTGCCGTGGAACGTCTTTGGAGGACGGGACACAGACGGAGAGGAAAATCGGCACATGAAGCTAGCGAAACCGGGGGGGGGGGAAAAAAAACTATACGGGAACTGGGATTCCAAAGATGCATTTGGGACCTATAGATCGCTTTTGTTTTTTAGGTTGTTTTCAGCAGTCTTATGTATAATCGCAGAGTTGTGCCTGGGCACGCTCTGCCGCATAGGGGCCTGCCTTTCGTCTAGCCGTGCCGCTCCGCCTTGGCGCCGTCTGGCAGATAGGCCTTCTCCCACAGGCAGACCTGTGGGAGTCCGTACAGGAAAACGCCGACAACAGTCCGCCACGTCTTCGGGCGTCACAGTTGTGGGCGTTAACCACGATTTACACTGATATGCGGCGGTGTTGGAGGAACTACCTATGGGTGCAGTTCAAGATTTCGAGGCCAAGCGCCTCAAGCCAGCAGAGTCGATTCCGGAATTCCGTCCGGGCGACACTGTTAAGGTAAACGTGAAGATCTCCGAAGGCCAGCACACCCGTATTCAAGCTTTCCAGGGTGTCGTCATTGCGCGCTCCGGCGAAGGTCTACGTGAGAGTTTCGTCGTCCGCAAGATGAGCTTCGGCACAGGCGTTGAGCGTCGCTTCCCAATCTATGATCCGAACATCGATTCTATCGAGGTCATCTCCCGTGGCCGCGTGCGTCGTGCCAAGCTGTACTACCTACGTGGTCTACATGGCAAGGCGGCTCGTATTCGCGAGCGCAGAGATAATCGCGCTACCAAGTGATTCTTTCTTTCGAATGCCCGGGCGAGTGTGCTCGGGCATTCGTTTTTATTGGTAGGCTTTTCAGCGGTAGATTGTCGCGTCGGCCAGGAGATGCCACCGGCAACGGACTGTTCTTCGCGAAGAGGTGACGATGAACAAAACGCAGGGTCAGCAAGGTCAGGAGCAGTCGGCGGACGGTAGGACGACCCGCCATAGAGTGAGGAAATCAGCACGGGGCCATCGGAAGCGCAAATCCACGATCCGCGAAACGACGCTGATTGTCCTGATTCCGGCCCTCATTGTTGCGCTCATCCGGTTCTTCCTTATCGGCATTTATGTCATTCCATCTGGGTCGATGGAGAACACGCTCATGATTGGCGACCGCATTGTGACCTCGAAGCTCAACGGGAAAATCACGCCTCTGCAGCGAGGCGACATCATCGTATTCAAGGACCCTGATCACTGGTTGACTACGCAGCAGGACGACGCTCTAGGCGGTGGCTATTTGGTTAAGCGTCTGATTGGTCTGCCGGGAGATCATGTGGCATGCTGCGACGCCAGCGGCGATATCACCATCAACGGTGTGCCAATCAGCGAGCCGTACGTGAAACCGGGGGATCCACCAAGCCTCATCCCATTCAATGTCACGGTGACGCCGGAAAACTTGTTCGTCTTAGGCGACAACCGGTCAAATTCCGCCGATTCGCGCTACCATCTCAACGACGGCAACGATGGTCTGGTACCTGTATCGGATGTTGTCGGCGTCGTGAAATTGGTCTACTGGCCGTTCAATCGGTGGAAGTGGATTAGCCGCCCGGCATCGGTCTTTGCTAAGGTTGGCGGCATCTCCGGAGTTTACGAGTGACAGCCGGACAGGGCGCATTTATGATGGTTGAACCTGCGGCAAGTGGCGAACTCGCGCGCCGTCCAAAGATTGTGCCGACGTTGAAGAAGGAGGAGTCTCTGTTCCAAGCCGGAGCAGTGGGGGTCGTTGGCTTCGACGAAGTCGGGCGCGGCTCACTAGCAGGGCCGGTCATGGTCGGCGCGGCGCTCCTATTGGCGCCTGACACAATGACCGCTGTAGAGGGCGGCGCACGAACCCGTGACGGCGGTTTATTGGAACGGTCTCAGCGAAAGCGACGGATATTGGCGGTCCCCGAAGGGTTGGCTGACTCCAAGATGCTCTCAAAGAAGAAGCGCGAAGCCCTGTTCGAACCCCTTCAAGGCTGGGTCGATGCTTGGGCCGTGGGTGGGGCCTCCAACAAAGAGATTGACCAATGGGGCATTTCTCACGCGCTGGGAGTCGCCGCTTTGCGCGCGCTGCAACAGGTAGAGCAGATGGCATTAGCTGCAGGTCTGGCGTTGGCGGACAAACCTATCGACGGTATTCTGGACGGCCCATATGATTATATCGTTCCAACGGCTTCAAGCATGGATGCTCCGGATTTAGGATTCCTGCCGCACGTTTCGACGCAGGTCAAGGGAGACGTCTGCTGTGCTGTGGTGTCAGCGGCATCTGTGCTAGCTAAGGTTGTTCGCGACCGGTTGATGGAAGGATACGCTCGGGATCCACGCTACCAGGTCTACGGTTGGGATTCCAACAAAGGCTACGGATCGGCAGCCCATCGGGCAGCTATTGCCGAGTACGGCCCGTCGGACCTCCACCGCCTGACATGGCATTTGTGCTAAAAGCGCTTTTGGTTGCTTGGCTCACCACCATCGCGTGCTTTAATGATGTTTTGTTTGGTGTCGCATAACGCGGCATCCATGAGACGAACAGGACGATTCACAGCCACTATGGCCGTTTATGGCGCGCATGCCCGGAGGTCGACGGGTGATGCCCTTAGCATTCGCGCCGGTTTCAGCCGGACCGGAGGAAATCGGGACGCTGGGAGAAGCGGCGTCCCTGCTGGCGTCTCCGCTGTCGCAGAGTATGACCCGTCACCGTTGTACGCGCTGGATATGCAGACGGGCGCTGAGGGGGTTGATCTATCGCGAAGTGAGCTGTGTTCCGTGACGTTCAGACGGGTCAGTTGATTACGTCATGCGCCCTAGTGTTCTGCAGGAACCGCACACTGACTGGCCGATCCGGCTGAGTACAGCTGTCCGACCCGCGCGGCAGCATAGATCGACCATGTCGTTGCCTTGCATGATACCTAGAAATCAGGAGCGAACACCTGGCCGCGCGACAAGTGTTTCCGCTACGGCAACGACCCGTACAATCTATGGGCCGTCGACGGCCCAGCAAACGAGTAAAAAGGCGCCGTATCGGAGCGGTGCTGGTTTCCTTTGAGTCCGTGGCTGTCACCGGGGACATCGGCTGCCAGATTGGCATTAAAGCGAAGTACAGTCTGGGGTAATAGTTGTCGAGAAGTCCGTCATGACATCTATTCCGAACTAGCAAGTGCTTCGCCGGTAAGATAGGGGAAACGGATGAAAGGTGGACATGAACGGAACGACGGAGAATCCAGCACAGACTCAACGGCGGACAATTGTGTCGTTCGTCCGGCGCAATACGCGGCTGACGCCGAAACTGCAGAAGGCGTGGGACGAGAATGCTGACCGATATCTGCTGAGTATCCCCCGACAGGACGCCAATCACGATATGAGCGTCGCTGCTAACTTCCGCCTGGACGAAGATTTTCAACGGAGCCAATGGGGACGCGTTCGACCGCTTATCGTCGAAGTCGGCACCGGGCAGGGAGAGAATATTGCGGCCGCGGCCGCGGCACGACCGGATTGCAATTTCCTAGCGGTTGAAGTCTTCGATCAAGGTATCGCGCACACACTATCGCGCTGTCAGCACCAGGCCCTGTCGAACCTGCGCATTGCTCAGGCTGACGCCGTCCAGCTATTCGCTACGGCGTTTCCTAACGACTCCCTGGAGGAGGTTTGGACCTACTTCCCCGACCCTTGGCCCAAGATGAAGCACCACAAGCGCCGCTTGATACAGGCGCCGTTCGCCGCTGACGTGCTGTGCTGCCTGCGGCCTGAAGGCCTGTGGCGTATCGCCACCGATATTGATGACTATGCGCTACAGATGCACGAGACGCTCGACTTCTTCTCAGGGTTCGTCAACGTCGGCACAAAGAACGTCACTCTGGCCACGGAGCACGTAGGCAAGGGAAATGCCGACGAAGCGTCCACATTGCCGCATGCGCTCTTTCGCGAGTCAGAACGGTATGAGGAGCGCATCATCACGAGCTTTGAGCGTAAGGGCCTGGAAGCCGAGCACACCGTCCATGACCTGACGTACCGCAAAACCATGCTTCCCACCGGCGTCGACGACGCTGGTGTCGCGGAAAAGGAATGACATGACATACGTGAATCAGTCGCCCGTACGTAACACCATCAACCGGGTCTCCACTGACCTATTCTCACTGACGTATCGCCACGGCATCAAGAAAGCGATTTTCGCGATGGATCCGGACGATGCCCACGCCCGCACGCTATCCTTCTGTCACGCGGCTGGGGAAAACGCGCCGTTGATGTGGCTGCTGCGCGGCATGCTCGACTACACGGATCCTATTCTCGAAGCCAATGTCATGGGCGTGCATTTCAGTAATCCCTTCGGCATTTCCGCCGGCCTCGACAAGAACTGCGACATCACAGCTGTGGCTGATGCTGCGGGGTACGGTTTTGAGACGGTGGGATCTGTGACGGGACGCCCGTGCGCCGGTAATCCGCATCCGTGGTTTCATCGTCTACCACAGTACGAATCGATGATGGTCCACGTCGGCCTAGCCAACGGCGGCTCCGAGGCAATAATACGTGAGGTCGAGAAGGCGTACACCCACGTCCGGCAGATGAAGATTTCCGTCTCCATTGCCCGGACTAACGACGACAAGACCGTCGACGACGAGGAGGGCATCGAAGATTACCGTCTCTCTTTAGAGCGTGCAGCTGGCAAGTCGGATATAGTGGAGATTAACATCTCCTGCCCAAACACCACGGTTGGTGAGCGCTTTGTCGCTCCGGAGAGCCTCGACCGTCTGCTGACAGCGTTAGATTCTGTCGACCATCCGCAGCCGATCCTCGTTAAGATGCCGCAAGATAAGCCGTGGCCGAAGTTCCGAGAGCTGTTGGACGTCATTTGCGATCACGATGTTCAGGGCGTAACAATCGCGAATCTACGCAAGGACCGCTCCGGTATGAACATTCCTGTGGACTGGAAGGGGAATCTCTCCGGTGTACCATGTCGAGACACGTCAAACGATTTGCTCGAGCAGACCTACCGCGACTACGGCTCGCGTTTAATTCTCGCCGGGGTCGGCGGGGTGTTCACCGCGGAACAGGCATACTGGAAGATTCGTCATGGCGCTAGCCTGGTGATGCTGGTGTCCGCGCTCATATACTGCGGTCCGCAGGTAATGACGGAGATTTGTCGCGGGGTATCCGCGCTGCTGCGTCGGGACGGCTTCTGCCACGTGGAGGACGCTGTCGGCGTGGATGTCGATTGATGAGGTGGAAACTAAAACAGCGACAGAAATGAGGGCAACGGGTATCGAACGAATCTGTTCGGAACCATACCCCGTTGCCCTCATCTTGGCTTGATGACGGTCGACTGCTGTCGAGTGCTGATGGTGGACCACTTCAGCGGATTCTGGCAGCACCACAATCAAGCAGTCGGCGGCTCCTAGCTATGTCACTTGATGGCCGGCGTCATTGGCGCGACCACATTGCCCTTGACGTTGTTCGGCAGATACTCCCACTGGTTCGGCGTCAGCGGTAGATTCACCATGTTCGGATCCGGCTGGCCGTAGTCGTTGTTTGGCCAGTTCATGGTGTGCGCGTAGTCGGAGACATAGTTGGCGATAGCTTTTGCGGTGAACTGTTCACCCCACCACTGTGTTTGGCAGACGCCATTGATACACCGCGGCAGCCAGCTCGGGTGCTGCGGCTGGGCGCCGATGATGAAGGTAGACATCTGCGGCAGGAAGATTCCGTCAGCCAGGGAAGCGTTCTGGTTAGTGCCGGTCTTGCCGAAGGCGCGGTAGCCCGGAATCTTTAAGACGTCGCCAATCTGACCCTTGGAAATGTACAGGTACATGGCGTAGGCCACGGTATGGGCGATGTCCTTGGAAATCGCCTGGTGGCAGTTCGCCGGCGGCACGGTGATAGACTGCCCGGCTGCGTTGATGACTTTATCGATGGCAATCGGCGTGCATTCCACGCCGCTGGCGGCGATGGTCGCGTAGACATTTGCCATAGTTAGCGGGGAGACGTCGAGGGTGCCGATGACCATGGTCGGCGTCAGCGTGTCCATGATGTTGGAGTTGTTGATAGACGCGTTGTGGTAGCCGAGTTCGGTAGCAGCTTTGCCGATGGCGTCCTCGCCGATAATCTGCTCCATGGCAGCTTGCGTCGGGTTGTGCGACCAGATGAAGGCGTGCAGCGGCGATTCTGGACTGACGGCACCATTACCCTCGTTCTGGACGGACCACATGGCGCCGGTCTTCTTAGCATTGGGGAAAGAGTTCACCGGGTAGACTGTGTACACTGGCAGCTCGGTGCTGAGATTGTGGCCGGTCTGGAGCCATGCAACGAGGTTGATTGGCTTGAATGCTGAGCCGATGCCGAAGCCGGTACCTCCGCCTTCGGCTTCGTCAACAGAGTAGTTCATGGCCGTATACTGCGAACCGAGGTCGCCATCGACGTTGTAGAGCTTGTTCTGCTGGATTTCGATGATTTTGCCTGTGCCAGGCTGAACAGACGCCATAGCGTTGACGACGCCAGATGGGTCGGTGGGGGGAACGGCTGCCGTTAGCACGTTGTAGGCCTCCTGTTCAGCGGTCTCGCTAAACGTGGTGTAGATCTTCAGGCCGCCTTGGTACAGTAGACGGCGTCGGTCGTTGATAGTCTTACCGAACTCGGGGTTAAGCAGAATATCGCGCACGGTGTAGTCGCAGGCGTAGCCCATGATGCCGGCGGCCTCGCAGCCCATCGGAAAGTTGGTAACCCTGAGGGACTGCGCCATCGGCACGGCTTCCGCGGCGGAGGCCTGGGCCTGGGTGGCGAAACCGTACTTGACCATTTGCTGAAGGACTGTGTTGCGCTGCTGCTCAGCGACCTGAGGGTGCTTGGTCGGGTCGTAGCCGTCTGGGTTCTTGGTAATGGCGGCGATGGTGGCGGCCTCGCCGAGGGTTAGATCCTTGGCGGGCACGCTGAAGTAGTGCTCAGCGGCGATCTCAACACCGTACACGTTGACGCCGTACTGGGCGATGTTGAGGTAGCCCTGTAGGATTTCAGCCTTGTTGTAGTGCTCGTCGAGTTCCTGGGCGATGAGCATTTCGCGCAGCTTTCGCGTGATGGTATCGGCACGGGCGTGGTAGGCGGCGATTGGATCGTTCTCCTTCATGGCTTGGTCGATTAGTGCGTTTTTGACGTATTGCTGGGTTAGCGTGGAACCGCCCTGCGTGGAGCCGTGTCGGACGAAGGTCTGGACGAAAGCGCGGGCAATGCCTCGCGGATCGATGCCGGACTCCTGCAGGAAGTCGTGATCCTCTCGGGCGACCATGGCCTTTTGCATCCAGGGGGAGATATTCTTCAACGCGACGACGATGCGGTTCTGCGTGTAGAACTGCGCGATGAGCTTGCCACCGGAGCTATACATGCGTGACTGCTGCGGCAGCTTCGTTAGGTCGAGGTCGACGGATTCCCCTTGCAGAGAGAAGCTGGAACTGTTCACAGTCTTAGTCAGACCAATGAGGGCGGGGGCGTAGAAACCGCTGATGGTTACACCTCCCGCTACGCACAGGAGAATGAATGACAGCAGCAAGCTGAAGACGCGTCGTGTCGTCAGCCGTGTATTGTCTTTCCCTTTTCGACCCATGTGCTTCAGTGTATGAGAGGGATTATAAACCTCGCTGGTACCGTGTGTTTTTTCACGTGTTTCGCCCATGTTTTAAGGCCGTCACCACCCTATTCGCGGCGGCAAGTTGTCCAGAGGAAAGACGCTTCCTAGGATAAAACGCACCTGTACGCCGTCTCTGCGCGGCGACAGATTCCAAAAAACGAACGCACCGTAAGAGTGAGGACGGCGAATGAGTGTGGCACAAGTTAGAAAGCTGACGTTTTTCGGTTTCTGCGCCATGACAACCTCGAGAAAAATGACCATCGACAACTATTTGAGGGTGGTGACGGGCGCAGTTCATCTGTATGTTCTTCTCATTACTGAGGCCACTGTGCTGGTTTCTGCCGACAGTATTGATTTCCCCGGAGGTGTCCTTCGTCGAAGGTTGGTCGCAAGGCGGCCTGTTCAGCTGGGGGAGTAGCAACCCTTCACAGCAAGCTGGAGCTTCTTGGCCGAATCCTTCCAGGGGTTTCCGGTCACTGTCGGCTTCGTAACGAGGTGCTTTACTTCATCATCGATGTTGGGCGACCTACACGTTCCTAGTCTTGCTCCTCAGTCAGAATCCCTTCTTCATATTTGTCCTAGTGATCGCGCTTTTTTGACGGCATTAGCTTGCTGGAGTTGGGCTATACCAAACGCATTACACTCATTGCCAGGTATAGTTTCACCATCAACATGGCTTGATGGCTTAGTTCGAGGTTCATTCTTTTTGCGCTGTCCATCGTCATAGCCTCCTTGATTGGAGTGTCTATTGCCTGGGTTGTACCGCAGAAGCGCCTACTGATAGACGCCGGCATATGTATTAGACCATTCGCGTGTTCATTTGCCACTTCGACCCGCACCTGGGCTGATTGTCGACAGCGCTGAACTTTGCTCGTCCAGTTCGTCGTTGTCACGCTGTAGAACGTGGCCTTGACTTTTAGCATCAGCTCAGCCGACAACATGGACTCCTTTATCATCACGAGAAGGAGAGTGAGCAGTTCGTTGGCATTCTTACATACTGCTTTCTGGTTATCCTCCTGGTGCTAATCATCATTCGAGCTTCCGCCGCAAGCTCTTCAAAGGCCTGGACCCTTGGCAAGTCCAGATCATGCGCTTGCGGCTCATGTGGTACCGTGTGCCACCGGCCATGCGGGAAGCGGTGGATGGACCGCAAGCATAACTACACCGCTGATACGGGACGGAATCTAGGTCGGGCAGCGATGGATGGAGGGACCCGAAGACGCGGTGGAGAGGTTCCAGAGGTTTGACGAATTCGGCTTCTGATTTTCTCTTGATTTACACGGCGATTCGTTCCCTGAAAGAACGGGACTGTTTCGTGGATTTTTGGTACAGTCAGGTCCGTGTGTCATGAGTGGCTCTGACCGCTGGCGAAAAACCGTGAAAACGATTCCTCCTCGGCCTGGGGGCCGCATAGGACCGCATAGGAAAGGTAAGACAATGAGTACGCAGCAGAAGAGGAAGAAGCTGACCGGGTTTGGCTTCTTCGCAATGACAGCGTCAATGGTCATGACGGTGTACGAATTTCCAAGTCTAGCGACCGCGAAGTTCGCTTGTGTTTTCTTCGCTCTGGTTGGCGGCATTTTCTGGTTCCTGCCGACGGCGTTGATTTCCGCCGAGATGGCCTCCGTCGAAGGTTGGTCGGAAGGCGGCGTGTTCGGCTGGGTGGGCAACGCCCTCCACAGTGAGCGTCTAGGATATGTCGCCCTGTTCTGCCAGTGGTTCGAGGTGACCATCGGTTTCGTGACGATGTGCTACTTCGTCATCGGTATGATTTCCGACACCTTCGGCTGGATGGCGCCCAATACCGTCCCCGAGCTGAAGTTCTTCGAGGTGCTAATCTTGTTCGGCATCATCAACCTTCTGCAGCTGCACGGCACCAAGGCGACTGCGCAAATCGCAAAGGTCGGTTTCTTTCTCGGTGTGTTCATCCCAGGCTTCCTGCTCTTCATCCTCGCGTTGATTTACATCGGCCAGGGCAACCATCTGGCCATCGTCATCAGCCCTCGCACGTTCTTCCCTGACTTCCGCGAGGAAGGAACGCTGACAATCTTCGCCACGTTCATCCTCATGTATGCGGGCATCGAGTCCTCCGGAACCCATATCAACGAGCTTGAAAACTCCACTAAGAACTATCCGCGCACGATGATTGCCATGTTCGTGCTCGCCATTATCATGGATTCCTTAGGCGGCATGTCCATCGCGGCCACTGTTCCGCAGTCCAAGCTGTCAATGAACGCTGGCATGTACCAGGCGCTCGACTTCCTCATGTGCCACTTCAATAGCCACTTGGGCTGGCTCGCCGGCCTGTTCTCCGTTTTCATGGCTCTGGGCATCGTCGCTGAAATCGGCTCCTGGATTGTTGGACCGTCCAAGGGCTTGCAGGACAGCGCGTGGTATGGCCTCATGCCGAAGTGGGTCTCCCATCAGAACAAGTACGGCGTACCAACTTACATGATTACCGCGCAGTTTTGCGTGGTTGCCATATGGGACGCGGTCTTGACCTTTGGCGGAGGTGGCAACGGCAATATGTCATTCCTCATCGCTACGACTCTTACAAGCCTTGTGTACCTCGTATGCTACGTGCTTATGTACGTGTCTTACTTCCGTCTCATCTATACGGAGAAGAAGCTCAAACGTACGTACAACGTTCCTGGCGGCATTGTTGGCAAGACAATCTTCGCTTGCTGCGGTCTGCTGTGCTCACTTTTCGCCTTCGCCGTGTCGTTCATCCCAACATCGGCTCTGCCATCGTCCGACGGTGCTCGTTTCGTCAGAATTCTGACATACTGCTTCCTTGGCACCGTTATCTTAGCGTTCACGATTCCAGCTTTCCGCCGCCACTACCTTAAGAAGCTGGATCTGAGCGAGATCCGCGTCATGCACTTCCGCCTGCTGTGGCACCGCGTGCCACCCGTCGTGCAGACTGCTGTGGACGCTGCCCGCAAGCGCCACCACGTGGTCGACGTCAACGGCCATCTCGTTCGGATGCCGAAGGACAAGAATGGCAAGACGACCTCGGTGGAGAAGTCCGACCGTTTCGAGCACCCCGATTCCTGATCTGAGGGAAACCGGTGGCGATCCGATAACAAGTGGCAGGGGGCTTACGGTATTTCGGCTCTCCCACCCCTGTTCCGCGTCCTCGTTGGCGGTGAACTTCTGGAAGATGTAGGCGTCCGCAGCGTCAATGAGCCACTTGTTCCGCATCTGGCCATAGTCCTCCGGGAGGCCAAGACAAACCACAGCGCTTCCGCCATTTCGCAAGCCCGATGCCGTCCGTTGGCGGTACCAGGCTGTGCTGTCTTGCCGGTTCTTGGTCTAGAGGCTCAAGTGCAGGACCTCCAATGATGTCGCTGCCTTTGCATGCGCCCTCTGTGCGGCCAGTTCGCCGGCCTTATAGGTGGGGTAAATCTCTGTTGCACAGGTCGGCGGACCTGCAACCGCGCGGCACATGGAGTCGGGATGCTAGACGGTTTTGTTACGCTGGGCTTCGCCACGGCTTCGCGCCAGTCACTTTCCTCCCTGGAACCCCAACTGGCGCCAAGCCTCGTAGATAGCGATGGACGCACAGTTCGTCAGGTTGAGGCTACGCAGGGTGGGGCGCATTGGCAGCCGTACCCGCTCGGCCACATGCGGTCCGAACATGATGTCGAGTGGATCGGGGATATTGCCCGGCTCCGGCCCGAACAGGAGGATATCAGTCGGCTTGTACTTGATGTTCGTGTACAGCTTGTCAGCGTGGGCGGTGAATGCGATGATACGCGAGTCCGGCATGGATTTGACGAGGTCATTGAAGTCCGGGTGCAGCACGACATGAGCCATGTCATGGTAGTCGAGGCCTGCTCGGCGCAACTTGGTATCCTTGAGGTCAAAGCCGAGCGGCTCGATGAGGTGGAGAATTGTGCCCGTCACGGCGCACAAGCGAATGGCTGAACCCGTGTTGCCCGGGATACGTGGCGAGTAGAAGCACAGGTGCGGCGTTGACGTCTTGGTTTCGGCGGCCTGTTGGGCGCTAATCATGGCATCGACGGTGTTGATGGGGTTGCCGTGCGCGTCCGTTACCAGTTCGTCCGGACCGTAGTTGGATTTGCGGTAACCGTATTCGAACATGGACTCGACCTTGCCTATAGCGGCGGTCATCCGCTGCTGTTCTTTTTCGTCCGGCATACGCGAAAGATTAGGGAACATGACTGACAATCACACGTTCGGCCGCGAAGACGCCGAAGCGTTGGTTCCGCGTCTGTGGGCGTGGTGGAAGACGGCTGCAAGAAATCTGCCTTGGCGGGGCACGGGCGCGTCAGCGTGGGGTGTCCTTGTCTCCGAGGTCATGAGTCAACAGACGCCAATGTCGCGGGTCGTGCCCTATTGGACGGACTGGATGCATCGCTGGCCCACGCCCAGTTCGTGTGCGTCTGCGAGTAAGGCACAGATTCTGACAGCCTGGGGGAATCTGGGATATCCCTCCCGTGCTTTGCGCCTGCGAGCCTGCGCCCAAGCCATTGTCGAACGGTTTGGAGGCAGCGTGCCACAGGACTATAGGGAGCTAGTCTCTCTACCGGGGGTAGGTCAGTATACGGCCAGTGCCGTCTTGTCGTTCGCATTCGGAAAGCGCGTCGCCGTTGTCGATACGAACATTCGGCGCGTTGTGTCCCGCGCGTTCGACGGTGCGGAGAGCATCGGGGGTGTGACAACGCAAGCGGACCTTGCCCGCGCTGTCGAACTATTACCGCGAGAGAATACTGCCTCCGTCGTCTGGAACCAGACGCTGATGGAAATCGGTGCAACCGTGTGCACATCGTCCCATCCGCGTTGTGGGGCCTGTCCGCTGGCTGGTATCTGTCAGTGGAAGCGTACCGACTATCCGGGGATGGGCGTGGCGCGCACACGCTCGGTGCAGAAGTGGAAAGGAACCAACCGTCAGGTCCGCGGCATTGTGCTCAAAGCCTTACGTCGGCAGGTAAAGGACGGTGTCGCCCGGCCATATCTGGCGCCAAACGATCTGGAAGCGTTATGGCCTGACTCCGACCAGCTGCACGCCTGCGTTGTCGCGCTGGATGACGACGGTCTAGTGGCCATCGGACGGGACGGCGGCGTCACGTTTCCCGACTGAGATGCCATGTGGCACTGGAATCCGTGTCGGCGTTCGAGCTGTGAGACAGCGGCGCCCAGCTGGCACCTATGGCTGTGTTGCGCTAACAACGCCCGGCGCTGTCAACGCTTCCTGGATGGTCGACACCCGGACAATCCGCAGCGAGGCAATCCGCTCCTCCTTGCGTAGCCGTTGACGTGCAGGGACGAGGACGGTGCAGAATCCGAGCCGTTGGGCCTCGAGCAAGCGTTGCTCCAAGCGTGGGACGGGTCGTACCTCACCAGTAAGGGAAACCTCGCCGAAGGCTGCCGTCGTGCGTGGCACGGGCTTGCCGGTAACGGCGGACGCTAGAGCTATACAGGCCGCTAGGTCACAGGACGGCTCTTTAGCACTGCCACCGGCGATGGTGGAAAGATACAGGTCCTTGTTCAGCAATTGAACGCGCGCGTGCTTGTGCATGACGGCCACGAGCATAGCGACACGGTTGTAGTCCACGCCGTTGACGGCCCGTCGGGGCGCCGGTAGCGTGCTCGACGTCACCAAAGCTTGGATCTCAATCGGTATACTGCGCCGGCCCTCTAGGGTAAAAGTGATGCAGGTGCCTTCACTGGGTGCGTCAAAGCTGGAGACGAACAAGCCTGAGGGGTCAGTAACTTCGTTGATTCCTGCGTCGTCCATGTCGAAGCACCCGACCTCATCTGTCGGTCCGAAGCGATTTTTAATGGCGCGTAATGTTCTCAAGGCCGTGCGGCTGTCACCCTCGAACTGGCAGACGACATCCACCAGATGCTCCAAGGTCCTCGGACCGGCGACGGAGCCGTCCTTGGTGACATGGCCGACAAGCAGAGTAGGGATATTGAAAGACTTGGCCACGTCGATAACGCCATGCGCCACTTCGCGCACTTGCGCCGATCCGCCAGAGATGCCGTCATTATCGCCGGACGTGATGGTCTGCACAGAGTCAACAATGGCTAGATCTGGCCGATACGAGGCCATGAGGTCGAGCGCGGCACCCAGGTCTGTGGTGGACGCCAGAAGCAGCCGTTCGTTCATTGCTTTAACGCGGCGGCCTCGCAGTCGAATTTGCGCCGCCGACTCTTCGCCAGAGACATAGAGAACCGTTCTGCCGGCACGGGCGATGTTAGCGGCGGTTTCCAGTAGCAGCGTCGACTTGCCAATGCCCGGCTCGCCGACGACGAGCACGACGGATCCGGATACGATACCGCCGCCCAAGACCCGGTCAAACTCCGAGAAACCAGTGGCGAGCCTCTTGTTCCCTTCGTCCGCTTCACCGCCCAGGTCTGTAATGGGCTGCACTACAGCGTCACTGACACTGACAGTTCCCAAGCCCACTGCGCCGATGCCGCCGTTTCCCGTGCTTCGCTTTCCTACCGACATCGATTGGACTGCCCCTCGGGGGGCATGGTACTCCTGGACAGTTCCCCACTGCCCGCAGGTCGGACATCGCCCATACCACTTGGCGCCGCGCCAACCACATTCGGAACACAAGTACATACTCGTCGCTTTCGTCATACTTCGACGCTATCGCGTTCCCATCCGATACCTCCAGAAGCGTCCACTCGGCGTGGAAAAATGTGCCCATGAGTTCAGAACCGAAAAAACGCCACACCGGCGCGACCGTGACTATTGTCGTTGTCGTTCTGATCGTTCTCTGTCTTCTTTCCGCGTTCATCTGGCCCGGATGGGCTGTCGAGAAGACGTCGCAGCACCAGGCGCCATCCCCAGCTCAGAGTTCCGAAACGGCGAAAAACGACGCGACAATGGCCGCCAAGGCACCTGCCGCACTCCCACTGCCCGACGATGCTACGAACCTGCTAAAAGCTATGCCAGCCACTGTGGGGTCATACTCGCGCCAGCAGATCACCAACGTCACTCTGTGGGGGCAGGCCCTGCCACTCGAGGAGCATCAGATTGTATATTCCAATGGCACCGCTTCGCAGGACATTACCCTGACCGTCGCGCAGTGGGCGCTCTCTGACAACGCGAAAAGTGAGTTCGCGTCCCTAGCCGCCAAGATGACCGGTACGAAAATCGCCGATGGCGATGTCAAGGTTAACGGCCAGGCCGCCGGCAGCTACCAGGTGAACGAGGATCAGGGCGATTCCAGCCACGCAACCGCGCTGTGGCAGAACAGTACCTGCATCTTCCAAGTCACCGGCCCAACGGCCCAAGTCAAAACCTTCTACAAACAGTTCCCGCTGTAACAATGCCGAGCGTGAGTCCCGCAAAAGGAGTACCATTACGCGGTGGTTGACTTTTTGTAGTCGTTGTCGGTAAAGATTGGAGGTCCGTTATGGGATCAGTCATCAAGAAGCGCCGCAAGCGCATGAGTAAGAAAAAGCATCGCAAAATGCTTCGTAAAACCCGCCATCAGCGCAATAAATGAGTCTTAGTCGAAAAGCTCAGAAAATCCTCTGCGGCTCCTGCAGAATGCAGGAGCCGCAGAGGATTTTTATACCATTAGGGCAGATGACGGGGCATCTGTCTCAGCGCTTGAACGGGTTGACGAGGACGGTTGGCCTTCCGGGATTGCCGACGATAACCTCGTCTACCATGTTCAGAAACAAGCCGTGCTCCACTACGCCGACAGTGGAGATAAGGTCCTGCGCTAGTTCGCTCGGATGGTCGATGTGGCCCAGATGCAGGTCGACGATATAATTGTTCTCGTCGGTGTGAATCAGCATCCCGTCCTCGCCTGTTCGAAGGACTGGCTCGTAGCCGCGCTCACGAAAGTGGGAAACGACGTGCCGCGCGCCGAAGGGGACGACCTCGACTGGCAGCGGGAAAGCACCGATCTCGTCGCAGAGCTTGGAGCGGTCAACAATCCACACGTAGTGGTCGGAGTTGACGGCCACGATTTTCTCCCACAGCAGTGCCGCTCCGCCACCTTTGATGCCGTTAAAGTTTGCGTCGACCTGGTCAGCGCCGTCGATAGTGAGGTCTAGACGCCCGACGTCGTCGATGCCAACGATACGGATACCATAGCTCTGCGCCTGCCGGCTCGTGCGCCGAGATGTGGTCACGCCGATGATGTCTAGGCCTTCCTCTTGATGACGGCGCCCAAGTTCGTCGACCAAGTAACGCACGGTGGATCCAGTTCCCAATCCGACGGTCATGCCTGGTTTGACGAGTTCCGCAGCGGCGATGCCTGCTTCCTTTTTCAGCACGTCCTGCGCTGTCCTCACCTCGTTTCGAATTGCGTCGTCCATGATGCCTCCTTGCGTCCAACAACGAGCGACGGTTTCCCCTTTCAGGGTAGCAGCGCTCCGAACCGAGCACTGGTCGGATCCCGTGATGGAGCTGCGTGACGACTGGCTGCCTGGCTGGTGGGCGTATGAGTGTCGGACAGAAGCTGTCGTTCTCGTTGTCTTGTTCGGCTTCAGCGCTGCGACCTGTCGAAGCACCTCTGGCGGCACGGCCAGGCCCTGTCGGTACGGCGAGTCAAGAAGCGCTTGCCAGCCCTCGAGGGGCATGCGCGCCGGCTTTGTCCCCGCTTCGACGGCAGAAGAGTAGCCGTGAGCTAGCTTATCGACAATTTCGTTGAACTTGTTGCCCGCGTGACCTTTGACCCACTTGAAGCTGACAGTCCCCGGGCGGTTGGTTATTTCCCAGTCAATAGCCTTGATAAGGGCAACATTCTTGACGAGCTTTTTCTGTGAGTTTTTCCAATCGTTGCGCTTCCAGCCCTGGATCCAGATACTGGAGCAATTGATGGCGTACTGAGAGTCTGACTCGATAAGGAGGTGCGCGCTGTCATGGTGATGGCGCAAGGCCTCGAGAACCGCGCACAGTTCGCCGATCTGGTTCGTGCCGTTGTTGGCACCGCCGGCGTCGTGTGCGCCGGTTGCGTGGTTGATCCATCCCCAACCCATGGGGCCGTTGGGATTGCGCAGGGCGCTGCCATCGGTGGAAACAATGTCCGTGTACTGTTTGCTGTTCGCTGCTGTCATGCTTCCACTGTACGGCTCACAGCGGGGGAGACGGAGGGGACCCATGAGCAGGAAAGATGAAGTTCCCCGCGAACAGGGGATATGGCTCGCATGAGACGGTACCTAGGGAACCATAGTCCACATTGCTCGTTTCTCGGGTCTTTTTATGCCACTAAGGTAACATGGACCCACCATGATGTTGCAGTGCGTGCTCGCGCTTCAAACTACACGGCGCAGGCAAGGTCGACCGGCGCAGCTTTCAGTAGGATTTCCGAAGTGTTGAGCGTGCTGCCGCACAGTGGCCACTAGCGCCGACCCAAGACGATGCGATGGGGCGTGCAGGAATAACGCCGAAGTCAAAGCCGCCGTCCACGACAAGGACCCTACCAGCACTTTGAATACATCTCTGACCGATTTGGGCCAATTCCAGGCGTAGTGTTGGGCACATCCCTCGTCAGTGAGTCTGTTCCAGCCGCTCGGACTGGCGGATACGAACGCTAAAATCTCACCGATCGGACAGTTGCTCGTTGGAACAATCTCGGAGCAGTGTTCTACTTCCTGCCATTGACGATTGCGTACAACGTTCCCGAGAAACTCAAGATCAACTTTGGCTGAACTTCAATCGTCATGGCGACCCCGAGTGTCTCGAGCTTTCTTAGATTCGAGGATCTGTCCGCGGCCAAAGATTAGCGTACGCCCTCAACGCCGTGCTCAAAAATGCAGTCCGGCACGGCAGCCAACGTGCACAATATCCCACTTTAGTCCAAGCGGCTAGAGCAAGAACATGTTTTGCCACTGCTGATATTCCGATAGTGATGATCGTCGTGGAGGGTCTCAAGGAGATCCCCGCCCACAGCGTGTAATCGATGTTCGTAACGTTCCTAGCCATGGTTGTTATGATTCCAGCGATTGTGTTCTTTGTTGGCCGCGGCGGTATCTAAGTCGTCTCCCGCAGCGGCGCCAGCCTGTTCTGGCTTGACACAAAACGATGGTTCATCGCCGTTCACGCTCCTCAATCTCCGGGAGTTGATCACGAACTTCATCTAAGAGCCGACAGACTCTGGAACTGCCTACTTCGGCGCGTTGTTCGCCGATTGATCGAAGGTGTCCCCGACCTCAGCTGCGTGCGTGATCGCCTCATCTGCCGGAGCCACACTTTCGTGGATCAGCTGCCAGGATCTCATCGCGCTGCGAAGATCGCTGCTTGTTGCGCGGGCTGGCAAGCTTCTGGCCCTCAGCAATCAGGAAGGAAGCTAACCCGTATCCGACGTGGGCAACTTGCTGCGGGGAAGGGACTCGCATCTCTGCGCTTGCTGACATCGGCCACGCCACTGGAGCTGATTTCTGCCATATTCATGGCTTCAAGCCCGCTACTGACGACGAAGCTGGCTGATAGACCCCAAGGTGCTGCCATGGCTTATTGATCGTCAGAGGTTATCCGCACTCAGAAACCGCTGCCTGTTTGCGACTTCGTGGCCCTGGGACCTCAACGACCTCGCCGTTCAGTACACGATGGCTGCTAGGCGTGGTGGTTCGCAGCTGATAAATTTGTGGGACGGTTTCTAGCCGGTGGTCCTGCAGATAATTGGCTACACTTGCTTCGATGGGGTACAAGTCGCGAGTCCATATGGGTGTGTACGGCATCGGCTGTCGATCGCTACTAGTCCGCGCACTGGTCGAACCTGACCTCGACACGCTGCTGTGGGCGGCTATCGCAGCCGTCGTCGCGATGCGAAACCGATTGTCGGCTTTTATCCGTGCTCTTGATGTTTGTGTGAGCATTCCTGAAAAAGGCCGTTACCGGTGTTAATTCGCCAGGTAGGTTGCCGAAAGGTATGTATGCGACGGAAAGGCGCCACCGTGTCACAGCAGCAAACGATTAGCAAAGCGGGGGCGACGCCTCCTAAAAGACGCATTGAAGCTATCGACGTGGCCAAAGGCATTGGTATCCTGTCAATCATTGTCGGTCATCTGGCCGCCGAGGCGTCATACAATACGCAGCGTATTGTGGCGTTTGTCTTTCTATACCACGTGCCGATCTTTTTTCTCATCGCCGGGTACTTCCTCAGCGTGAAACGGCCCTTTGGCCAGTTCGTCAAATCCAAGGCGCAGCGCCTGCTCTACCCATTCGCATTCGCGTCGGCCGTTATGTTCCTCGTCGTGCTACTACTGCTGGGGATGCGAGGCCACTGCCTGCCGCCGACCATCTACCGCAGTCCGTTGGACGCATTCGAAGCCGGGTTGCTTGGTTACGGCGCCCCACAGGGCTCCATGTTTCCGCAGGTCACCTGGATCGGCGCTATCTGGTTCCTCGAAGCGCTGTTCTGGTCGCTGCTCGCCGGCTACGGAATCCTCAAACTTGAGGCCCTGATGCTGGAGGGCGTTCCACAATGGCTGACGATGGGTCTACTGCTACTGGCAACCTTCGGCGTGGCGTACGGAGCACACGCGCTGCTGCCGATCATCGGTCTACTGCCCCTAAACATTTCCACGGCCCTGTTCTCGCTGTTCTACTTGTACCTTGGACATGTGCTGCGACGCTTCAATTTCTTCGCCAAAGATATGAACGTTTTCCTGTTTCTCACCTTCTTAGCCATCTCTGCGGTGATGTATCACTTCCGCTACTTCGTCAACATGGTCATCGACGATGCTGATCCGCACTGGCTCGGCTTCTTCGCTGCTCTTCCCGCGACCCTAGCTGTCATGCAAATCTCGCGCTACCTAGTGCACTTTGTCCGGCCAGTTGCTAACCTGCTGACCTTCTTCGGGCGCAACTCGCTTATCTTCCTGGTGGTGCACATTCTGCTTATCAATCTCGGCGGAACATATCTGCTCTATCGCGTCGTGCCGTTCATCATGCCGAACGTGCTGTCGTTCTACTTGCTCATCATTATCCATCTGACAGCCGGGACGCTCGTTTCACTGCTCAACGACCGGTGGAAGCCGCTACAGAAAATCTTCGGCGTGCCAGTGGAGCTGTCGCAGGAGCGGAGAGTAACCGTGAAACAGGGTGTCTGAGAGAAGGGTCCGCAAGGTGAAGCGGCGGGGAAGGAGGGCGAAAGTCCCTTCCTCCCCCTGGCTCTCGAAGCGCCAAGCTGTTGTCATCGGAATGGATTGTCGGCGTTCAGCGATTCCGAACAGTTCGCGCGTCCGTTTTCCGGTTCACTGTAGCGCGGCGTTCACGATGGCGTTCGCATCAGACAGAACGGCATTCAGCGCTTCCGGCGACTCGAAGGACTCGGCGTAGATTTTGTAGATGTTCTCTGTGCCGGACGGCCGGGCAGCAAACCAGTTGTCTTTGGTTGTTACCTTAAGGCCTCCAATCGGCGCTTTGTCCCCCGGGGCGACAGTGAGCTTGGCGTCGATAGCTTCACCAGCAAGGGTATCGGCGGCTACGCTGGCGCCGGAGAGCTTCTTGAGACGTGCCTTCTGCTCGAGCGTGCAGGGGGTATCGACGCGCTTGTACCAGCTTTCGCCGAAGCATGCGATCTGTTCCTGGTGCAGCTGCGCCGGGTCTTTGCCAGTCTTAGCAGTAATTTCCGCGGCGAGCAGGTCGGGGATAAGACCGTCCTTGTCAGTCGTCCAGATGCGACCATCCTTGCGCAGGAAGCTCATTCCGGAGCTCTCTTCACCGCCAAAGCCGATGGCACCGTCCAGCAGCGGGTCGACGAACCACTTGAAGCCGACCGGCACCTCGTAGAGAGGAGCGTGAATGGCCGCCGCCACGCGGTCGATGAGCGAGGAGCTGACGAGTGTTTTACCCACGCCCGCGCCTTGTGGCCAGCCCGGACGGTTACCGCCGAAGAGGTATTCGACGCATACAGCGAGGTAATGGTTCGGATTCATGACCCCCCAGCCTGGACAGACAATACCGTGACGGTCAGCGTCCGGGTCGGTTCCGCCCACGAGGTCATACTTGTCCCATGCGCCGTTGTTGAGACGGTCAACGAGGCCTTTCATAGCGTACTGGGAGCTCGGGTCCATGCGGATCTTGCCGTCGTGGTCGACGGTCATAAAGGCCCAACGTTGATCGATTGTGTCATTAACGAGCTGGAGGTTGATACCGTACTGCTCGGCGATGAGCGGCCAGTAGTGCACACTGGCTCCCCCCAGCGGGTCGATGCCCAGGCGCACGCCGGAGGTGCGGATGGCGTCGAAGTCAATAACATTGGCAAGGTCATCCACGTAGTGCTTGCGAAAGTCGAAGCGTTCCACCAGGTCAGAGATAATCGCTTTCTCGAAGGGTACACGCGCCACGGACTGCCACTGCGGCAGAATCTCGTTGGAGCGTCGCGCGATGGCGTCGGTTATGGTGGTGTCGGCCGGACCGCCGTTGACACTGTCGTATTTAAAGCCGCCGTCGGTCGGCGGGTTGTGGGACGGAGTGACGACGATACCGTCGGCTAGGTCCGCACCACTGAAGCGCTGCGTGCCGTCGACGGCGCGGTTATGTGTTAGGACGGCTTGGGACACGGTCGGCGTCGGCGTGTAATCGTTGCGCGAATCAATACGCACACGCACCCCGGAGGCGACGAGCACTTCGAGGGCTGTCTTAAAGGCCGGCAGGCTCAGCGCGTGGGTGTCACGACCGATGTAGAGCGGACCGGTGACGTGGCGCGCGGCGCGATTTTCCACGATCGCTTGCGTGATGGAGACGATGTGTGCTTCGTTGAAAGACGTTTTCAGACTGGAGCCGCGGTGGCCACTAGTGCCGAAGGACACGCGCTGGGCCGTCACGAATGGGTCGGGAACGAGGTCATAGTATTTGCTGACGACTTCGTCGACATCGATGAGATCATCGGGGGTGGCGGGCATTCCCGCGTTCTTTGCTACCATGCCCCTCATTGTGCCATGGGCTGGTGAGTTTCCCCCGAATTATGCCGGATTCTGATGGGATTTTTCAGGGAAGGGATGCCCCGTGGTGTGCGTACGAGAAGCGCCTGGCGGTCAATGCCGACATGTGCGTGCCGAGTGACGCCGAGGACATCTCCGTCAGCTTCGGCGAGAGCCGGCTTATCGAGGGTCAGCTCAGCTTCAACGCCTTGGGTCTCTTCGATATTGGAGTTGATTGTCAGTGGGCTGCCGCCGGGTTTACCGGTAATAGTCTGGTAGAGTAGGTCGTTAGCCAGGTCGGTCCATCCTAACAATCCGGCCTTGGCGTCCAAGAGGGCAAAATCGAGCAGGCCATCCGCGTAGTCTGCCTGCGGCATGAGCGAGACGACTGGGATTCTGCCGCAATTACCGATAAGAAAAGTGTGGAACAGAGCGTTGGTGGACTGGACGATGGTGCCGTCGGCCTTGCGCACGACGATGGTGCCATGGTGCCGGTTCGCGTTGAGATGGCGAATGGCGCTGGCGAAATAGGCCATCCAGCCGATGGCTTTCTTCAGTTTCGGGTTCGTCGAATCGATCATGGCAGCGTCGAAGCCGATGCCGCTAATAAGGAGGAAGCCATGCCTTCGCTGTGGTTCATCGGAGTCCATCAGCGTCAGATACCCCATGTCGACGCGCTGGGAGCCGTGAGAGATGACCACGCGCAGAGCCTCGTCCAGGTCGTCAACGGGTATGCCGAGGTTTCGGGCGAAGAGATTGGCTGTCCCGATGGGTATTACACCCAGTGCACAGTCTGTGCCAGCCACAGCCGTCGCCACGGTCCTGACGGTGCCATCGCCTCCGCAGGCCACGACCACATTCGCTCCGGCGGCGATAGCTTCTCTTCCGCAGGTGTAACCATCCTTGTCGAGCAGCGTGTCGATGAAGAGAATGTCGTGGATGCCGTGGTCTTCGCAGAACCGGCGGATATGCTCCTTAATCTCGTCGGCGTGCGGTTTCGAGGGGTTAACGACGAAAGCGTACCGAACAGGGTCAGTTCGCCGCTCCCCGAGCGTCGATTCGAGCGCCCGATGCCGCCGGAAGTGACGGACAGCGATGCCAATGGCTAACAGTGCGACCAGTAACAGGAGAAAGACGGTCGTCGCCAACCAAGTCATCGTTCGCCCATCCACCCCTCCATTATGTCCCGTGGATCGTTCGCCCGGCCGTTGCCGACACTATCGTTCCTGGATTTCCTCATTCGCGCAAACGTTCGGAAGCGTCCGGACAAAACGGTAACCTGACCTCATGCTTGATATTCAGTTCATTCGCGACCATGCAGACGTGGTTCGGGAGTCCCAGCGTAAGCGTGGCGAGTCCGTCGAACTGGTCGACGAAGTACTTGCCTTGGACAAGCTTCGCCGTGACGCCCTGCAGCGCTACGAGTCCGCCCGAGCCGACCAGAAAGCAGCTGGCAAGAAGATTGCCATCGCTCCGAGAGAAAAGAAAGCGGGCGCCGCTGCGCAAGTGAAGCAGCTCTCCAAAAAGGTCGACAAGTTCAAGGCTGACGCCGACAAGGCCGACGAAGACTATAAGGCTGCCGCCTGGCAGCTGTCCAATATCATCGAGCCAGAAGCGCCGGAAGGCGGCGAGGATAACTTCATCGTCCGCGAGAAGCACGGGAAAATTCGTGACTTCGCAGCTGAAGGCTTTGAACCCAAGAACCATCTCGCGCTTGGCGAGCTGTCGGGCGGTATTGACATGAAGCGAGGCGTCAAAGTCGGCGGCTCCCGTTTCTACTTCCTCAAAGGCGACATCGCCCGCCTGGAAGTGGCGCTGCACACCATGGCCTTCGACTATGCACGCTCCCAGGGCTTCATCCCGACCATCACTCCGACGCTTGTGCGCCCGGAAATCATGGGCGGTACCGGCTTCCTCAATCAGCACTCCGACGAAATCTATCGCCTACGTGCCCCCGAAGACGACTACCTGGTCGGCACCTCCGAAGTGGCGCTCGCCGGTATGCACGAAAACGAGATTCTCGACTTCTCTGAAGGTCCAGTGAAGTACGCGGGCTGGTCTGCCTGCTACCGTCGTGAGGCCGGTGCCGCGGGCAAAGACACCCATGGCATCATCCGCGTCCATCAGTTCTACAAAGTAGAAATGTTCGTTTACTGCAAGCCGGAAGAGGCTCGCGACATGCACGAACAGCTCCTGAGCATGGAGAAGGAGATGCTCGGCCGCGTTGAGGTGCCGTTTCGTGTCATTGACACCGCCGCTGGCGACCTCGGCTCTTCCGCATCCCGCAAGTTTGACTGCGAGGCTTGGGTTCCGACGCAAAATCGTTACCGCGAGCTGACGTCCACGTCCAATTGTGATGAATACCAATCCCGGCGCCTCAACATCCGCTATCGCAAAGACGACGGCAGTGCCGCCGCTTGTGCTACTCTCAACGGCACATTGGCGACCACCCGCTGGCTGGTAGCTATCCTTGAGAACCATCAGCAAAAGGATGGTAGCGTCATCATTCCGCAGGCTCTACGCACGTACATGGGCGGCCAGGAAATTATCGAACCGACATGCCGTCAAGTGACGTCCTGAGGTCCTGGACCCCTGTGTTATAGTGAGCGAGTGCGCGCGCTCAGTGGATAGGTGCCCGAGCGGTCGATGGGACTGGTCCTGAAAACCAGCGAGTCATTCATGGCTCCGCGAGTTCGAATCTCGCCCTATCCGCGTCTTGCTGGAGCCTCG
>JAFNPO010000041.1 GCA_017386585.1 Aeriscardovia sp. | reverse complement strand
GCCACCCGGGTCACTTCGTTGCCTTCTTCTTTCCGGCGACAGTGCGCTTCGGACCTTTGCGCGTGCGAGCGTTGGTCTTGGTACGCTGGCCACGCACTGGAAGATGGTGGCGATGGCGGAGACCCTGGTAGCAGTTGATCTGAATCTTACGGCGGATGTCAGCTTCGACCTCTCGACGGAGATCGCCCTCGATCTTGTAGTGTCCTTCGAGGTAATTACGCAGAGTGATTAGCTGGTCCTCATTCAGATCCCGAACGCGGGTATCCGGATTAATGCCGGTGGCCGCGAGGGTCTCGTGCGCACGAGTACGACCGACACCATAAATGTAGGTGAGGGCGATTTCGATGCGCTTCTCATTTGGAATGTCAACTCCGACAAGACGTGCCATTGAAATTCCTTCTTTGTTAAACGGAGGTCGTGCACCAAACCTTCCATGGACCCATATCCAGTCCACAGCCCAAGCCTCCGCACCTGGGGTTCAGCAGCAATGTCAATACGCGTTGCTGTGGTTCAGCACCTAATTTTCGCTAGTGTCTGCGATTTCTCAGCCCTGGCGCTGCTTGTGGCGCGGGTTGGAGCAAATCACCATGACACGACCGTGACGACGGATGATGCGACAGTGCTCGCAAATCCTCTTCACACTTGGCTTAACCTTCATGGTTGTCCTTTACTTGTAGCGGTACGTAATACGGCCACGAGTCAAGTCGTACGGACTCATCTCGAGGACGACGCGATCCTGTGGGAGGATGCGGATATAGTTCTTGCGCATCTTGCCGGAAATCGTCGCCAGAACGATGTGCTTATTCTCCAGCTCAACGCGGAACATTGCATTTGGCAACGCCTCAACAACTTTGCCTTCGATTTCAATCACACCATCTTTTGCCATAGGACCTCTATTGTTGCTGTCATCACTGGTGTTTCTACTGTGAGAACACACCTCCATCCTAAGATAGCACCACCCGTGTGACAAAAGCGGACCAGATGATATGCCTGGAAAGGCTATCTCGCTGCTGGTAAATCGGTGTGGCCGCCCCATCTGGCGTTTACAGGGGCGGATTCGATTGATTCACTTACTCAAAACAGACTCAATACGCTCAGCAATCTCGTCAATGGTGCCGACACCCTCGAACTCGCGCAGTATGCCGCGGCTGCGGTACTCGTCCAACAGTGGAGCCGTTTCCTTCTCGTATACGGCCAAGCGCTTTTCAATGGCCTCCGGAGTGTCGTCGGAACGCCCTTCAATTTCTGCTCGCTTCTTCATGCGTTCAAGAAGGACAGACTTAGCAGCCGTGAGCACGATGACGGCGTTGAGCCTCTCCCCCTCCTTTGCTAGGATACGGTCGAGCGCTACGACCTGGGCCGCGTTGCGCGGGTAACCGTCAAGAATCCAGCCTTGACGGGCGTCATCCATGGCCAGGCGATCAGCGACAATGCGGTTAGTCAGCTCATCTGGCACGAGTTCACCTTGATCGATGTACGAGGACGCTTCAGTACCCAGGTGGGTCTTGTTCTTGATGTTGTAGCGGAAAATGTCGCCCGTAGAGATATGCGGGATGCTGTAGTACTCGCTCAGTTTCTCAGCTTGTGTGCCCTTGCCGACGCCCTGAGGTCCCATGATTAGAAGATACATTGTTGCCCTTTACTCGAAACGAACTTGCCCGACGGCCTTCCGACCATTCTGCAAGCACCTTACCGCTCTTGTTTATTGTCACAGCTGTTGCTGTGGAAGCCAGACCCGAATCATTTCGTATTCGGGGCCGGCTGTAGAAAACTCGTGTACTGATACTGCTGCACTTGAGCCGCCGCCTGGCGCAGGGTATCTAGACCAACACCGGCGATGATAAGGATGGTCGTGCCACCGAACGGCAGGCTATTACCCAGCCCCAATGCCATGATGAGCACGGTTGGAATCAGGCAAACGAAGAGCAGGTAAATCGAGCCGACCGTGTCAAGACGGTTCATGACGTACGTCAGGTATTCGCTCGTCTCCTTACCGGCGCGGATCCCCGGAATGAAGCCGCCGTACTGCTTCATATCGTCCGACACGTCGTCCGGATTGAAGGTGATGGATGTGTAGAAGAAAGTGAAGAACACGATCATGACGGCGTACAAGCAGATGTACCACACGGACGTAGTGTTACCCAGGTTCGCGTTGATCCACTTGACCCAGCTCTGGTCCGACTTGCCAAACTCGGCAATTAGCGTTGGGATTGCCAGGATAGACGAGGCGAAGATCGGCGGGATGACGCCGGACATATTAATCTTCAACGGAATATATGTGGACGTGCCACCATACATCTTGCGGCCGATCATGCGGCGCGTATACTGAACCGGGATACGGCGTTGCGACTGTTCCACGAAGATGATGAAGATGATGATGGATACCAAGACCGCTATCACGATGCCGAATTTCATCCAGCCGTTCTCGCGTCCGATGTCCCACAACTTCGGTAGGAAGCCAGCACAAATGGAGATAAAGATGAGCACGGACATGCCCTGTCCGATGCCCTTGTCGGTGATTAGCTCGGCCATCCACATAATGAGGCCTGTGCCGCCGGTCATCACGAGAACCATAATGATGAGGTTGATGACGGATCCATTCGGGATGACGTTACTGGCACAAGCGTAGTCGAACAACGCTCCGGAGCGGGCCGTCACCAGAATTGTCGCTGATTGGAGAAGGGCCAATCCGATGGTCATGTAGCGCGTATACTGCGTCAACTTCGCCTCGCCGGCCTGTCCTTCCTTGTGCAGGGCCTCAAAGCGCGGGATGACCACACGCAACAGCTCGACCACGATGGATGCGGTGATGTATGGCATCACGCCTAGGGCGAAGATGGAAAGCTGTAGTAGCGAACCGCCTGAGAAGAGATTGATCAATCCGACGAAATTGCCGCTCGTGGTTTTTGCAATGCAGGCATGGACGGCCTTGTAATCAACGCCAGGCGTCGGGATGAATGCCCCTACGCGGTAAATGACAATCAACGCGAGGGTAAAGAGAATCTTGTTTCTCAGTTCCTTCGTGCGAAAGGCTTGGATGAGCGTCCTCACAACGGCTCCTCTTCTGGGCTACACTTCGACAAATACGACGATTATAACAAAAGCCCCTGCCATTCCTGACAGGGGCTTCTCTGCTAATCTCCAGCAGACTCACGGGTAGAACGCTCGAGGACTTAGTCCTCAGAGACGCTGCCACCGGCCTTCTCAATCTTAGCCTTAGCGGAGGCGGATGCTTTCATACCCTTGAGTGTAAAAGCATTAGTAATTTCGCCGTTGCCCAGGATCTTCACCGGATAGCCGTCGCGGACGGCACGCTTGGCGACCAACTGCTCGACAGTAACCTCGCCACCCTTCTCAAAGAGCTGGTCTAGTTCACCGCAGTTGACGACTTGATACTCCTTGTGGAATGGGCTGTGAAAACCACGGAGCTTCGGCAGACGCATGTACAGCGGAAGCTGACCACCTTCGAAACCTGGGCGCACCTGGTAACGTGCGTGGGTGCCCTTCGTGCCTCGACCGGAGGTCTTTCCCTTCGACCCCTCGCCTCGACCAATGCGGGTCCCCTTGGTCTTCGCACCGGGAGCGCGCAAATCCTGAATCTGCAGGATCGTCACGTCTTCCTTCTCCGTATCCTTAGACATTGCCATACTCAGTCGACCTCCTCGACCCGGACAAGATGGGCAACGGCCTTCACCATGCCGCGGTACACAGGAGTGTCCGGCAGAACGACGCTCTGACCGATCCTGTGCAGGCCGAGGGAAAGCACGTTTCTCTTCTGACGGGTGGTGTTGCTTACTACGCCTTTTACAAGCGTGACTTTGATCTTCTTGGAATCGTTAGCCATCACTCGCCATCCTTCCGCTGCTGGGCGGCCTTCACCTTAGCCTCCTCGCGGGCCTTCTTCTCTTCGGCGCGGCCTTTAGCCTGCTCCTTGAGCAAACGAGCTGGAGCGACGTCCTCGAGCGGAAGATCCCGACGAGCCGCGACCTCTTCGGGCTCTTCGAGCTGTTTGAGTGCAGCCACAGTGGCGCGAACCACATTAATGGAATTGGAAGAACCCATGGACTTAGTCAGAATATCCGAGATACCAGCGCACTCGAGAACGGCACGTACCGGGCCACCGGCGATAACGCCGGTACCGGGAGCAACAGGACGCAGCAAGACGGTGCCAGCGGCGGCATGGCCGATGACGGGGTGCGGCACAGTGCCGCGGATACGCGGAACCGTGAACATATTCTTCTTGGCATCCAGCTCACCCTTGGCGATAGCCGCGGGGACTTCGTGGGACTTGCCATAGCCGACACCGACAGTGCCCTTGCCATCGCCAACGACTACGAGGGCCGCGAAGCTCATCGTGCGACCGCCTTTATGTGTCTTGGACACGCGGTTGATGGTCACGACACGATTGAGAAGCTCGTCGCGATTTTCGTTGCGGTCACGACGGGAACCGTGGCCGCGGCGATCTCCACGCCCACGGGCGCCGCGACGGGCGTTACGATCCTCACTCTTGCTGGCGGCCTGTTCGGCATTATCAGCGGACTGCTGAGCCACCTGAGTCTCCTTTATTTCCTGATCACTCACAGCTGCAGCCCTCCTTCGCGCGCGCCGTCAGCAACCGCAGCCACACAGCCGTGATATGCGTTACCTCCGCGGTCGAAGATGACAGCAGTGACGCCGGCTTTCTTAGCACGCTCAGCAACGAGCTCACCAACCTTCTTGGCGGCTTCGGTCTTCGTTCCTTTGAAATCATCGAAATCATGCGTCAGAGTCGAAGCGCTGGCGAGCACGATACCCTTGGTGTCATCAATCACCTGAGCAACCATGTGACGGTTGGAACGACTCGCAACGAGACGTGGACGCTGGGGGGTGCCGTACACATGCTTGCGGACGCGCGCATGACGACGCTTGCGGGAAACTGCCTTACCTTTACCGACAATCTTGACTGTCATATCACTTACCAGCCTTCCCGGCCTTGCGACGAATGTGCTCATCTTCGTACTTAATGCCTTTGCCTTTATATGGTTCAGGAGCACGGAGCTTGCGAATCTTCGCAGCAACCTCGCCGACAAGCTGCTTGTCGACGCCGAGGACAGCCAAATGGGTCGGGTTCTCCACCTTGAAGGAAATGCCTTCAGGAGGGTTAACCGTAATCGTATGGGAATAGCCTAAAGAGAACTCCAGCCCCTGGCCTTTGGCTGCCACTCGGTAACCGGTGCCGACGATTTCAAGCTTTTTCTCGAAACCCTTGTCGACGCCCTCAATTGCGGAAGCGATAAGGGAGCGACTCAGCCCGTGCTTTGCGGAGGTTTCGCGCTCGTTGTTAGCTGCGGAAACGATTAGAACGTTACCTTCGAGCTTCGCGGAGACGCCTTGAGGAAGCGTGTAGGACCGCTGACCCTTGGGACCTTTGACGGAGACTTCATTGCCCTTGACGGTGACGTCGACACCTGCGGGAATCGTGATAGGAAGCTTACCGATATGCGATGCCATTTTCAGTTAGCTCCTTTCACCACACGTAGGCGACGATTTCGCCGCCAATGCCCTGCTGCAGGCATTCCTTCTGGGTCATTAGGCCAACGCTCGTCGAAATGATGGCGATGCCAAGGCCACCGAGCGGCATCGGCAGGGCGTCGGACTTCGTGTAGCGACGAAGGCCTGGCTTGGAAACGCGCTTGAGGCCCTTGATGCTGCTCTGACCGTTCTTGCCATACTTCAGGCTAAGAGTCAAAGTTTTGCCGACACGAGCCGGCTCAATGGAATAGTCCTTGATATAGCCCTCGCGCTTGAGAATCTGGGCAATGCTCTCCTTGAAGTTAGAGTGAGGCATCGAGACAGTTTCGTGCTTGGCCGCAGCAGCGTTGCGCAGACGAGTCAGCATGTCCGCGATTGGATCTGTCATTGTCATAAGTGGGCTTATGCCCTTTCTCGCCGTGGTTTCCGCCGTTGTGCCCTGCCGAACGAATTAGGCAAGGCGCAACCGCAGACCTTCAGCGTCGATTTTTCACCAGCTAGATTTCGTAACACCCGGTAGTTTGCCCGAGTCTGCCATATTGCGTAGGCAGATACGGCACAGGCCGAACTTGCGGTACACGGAATGAGGGCGACCGCAAACCTGACACCGCTTGTAAGCGCGAACCTTAAACTTTGGCTTGCGCGCAGCCTTGACCTTTAACGACGTTTTTGCCATCTTAGTTCTCCTTAAATGGGAAGCCGAGATGCTTCAGCAAGAAGCGCGCCTCGTTATCGTTCTTGGTCGACGTTACGACAGTGATATCCATGCCGCGGCGGTGGTCAATCTCGTCCGGATCAATCTCATGGAACATGGACTGCTCGGTCAGACCGAAGTTGTAGTTGCCCTGGCCGTCGAACTTTTTGGCGCTGAGGCCGCGGAAATCACGGATACGTGGGAGCGCGAGAGTCAGGAGGCGGTCGAGAAACTCCCACATGCGATCGCCGCGAAGTGTGACGAATGCACCAATCTCCTGACCTTCGCGCAGGTGAAACTGCGCGACGGACTTGCGGGCGCGAGTGACCTTCGGCTTCTGACCGGTGATGGCGGTGAGGTCTTTAACGGCGCCTTCGATGAGCTTGGAATCGCGAGCGGCTTCGCCGACACCCATGGAGACGACAACCTTAACAATCCTCGGCATCTGCATCGTATTGGCGAACTTGAACTCATCCTGCAGCGCAGGAATAATCTCCTCGCGGTACTTGTTCTTGAGGCGCGGCTCAATCTTCGCAGTATCGCTCATGCTTCCAGCTCCTTGCCAGACTTCTTGGCAACGCGGACGCGCACGTTCTTGATCTTGCCATCATGGACTTCCTGTTTGACGATGATGCCGATGCGGGTCGGCTTCTTCATCTCGGGATCGATGAGCATAACATTGGAACGATGGATCGGTGCTTCGACGGAAACGATGCCCGACTCCTGGCCTTCCTGCGTCGCGCGGATGTGCTTCTTGACGATCTGAACGCCCTCGACAATCAGGCGATCGTCGGAAAGAATCTTGGTGACTTTGCCCTGCTTGCCACGGTCTTTGCCACGGATAACCCGGACAAGGTCTCCGCTCTTAATCTTGGCTGCCATCAGATTACCTCCGGTGCGAGGGAAACGATCTTCATGAACTTGTGCTCGCGGAGCTCGCGACCCACGGGTCCGAAGATACGGGTTCCTTTCGGCTCATTTCCATTGCCAAGGATAACTGCCGCGTTCTCGTCGAACTTAATATAGGAACCATCGTGGCGACGTGTTTCCTTTGTCGTGCGAACGACGACAGCCTTGACAACATCGCCCTTCTTCACGGAGCCGCCAGGGATCGCGTCCTTGACAGTTGCAACAATCACATCACCGATTCCGGCGTAGCGACGCTTCGAACCGCCGAGCACGCGGATAGTCAAGATCTCCTTGGCACCCGTGTTGTCGGCAACACGAAGTCGCGATTCTTGCTGAATCATTGATTCTCCTTAGTCGAGCCGGTTCTCGGGGCACACCTACGATTAATCCGATTAATCGTAGGTGTGCCCCAAGCCTAGCCGAACTGTTATTACTTCGCGCGCTCAATAACCTCAACCAAACGCCAGCGCTTGGTTTTGGAGAGCGGACGAGTTTCCATGATACTCACGAGATCGCCCACGTGAGCATCATTGTCCTCATCATGCGCCTTCACCTTGGTGGTCGTACGCACGACTTTGCCGTACAGAGGATGGGCGGAACGGTGTTCCAGCTCGACGGTGATTGTCTTATCCATCTTGTCGGAAACCACATAGCCGCGACGAACCTTGCGGCTATTGCGTTCAGTTTCTTCAGCCATGTTCACTCCTCGGTCTTCTCAGAGGACTTCTTGGAAGAAGACTTCTTCGAAGTCTTCTTGTCAGACTCAGCCTTTTCCTCTGGCTCAATAGTGATGCCCAGCTTCCGCTCACGCAGGACGGTGTACATGCGAGCGATGTCGTGGCGAACAGTTTTGAGACGAGCGGTGTTGTCCAGTTGGCTTGTGGCAGCCTGGAAGCGCAGGTTGAAGAGCTCTTCCTTGGACTTGGCGAGGGCTTCCTGAATTTGAGTGTTGGTCTTCTTGTTGAGAGACTTAATCGAATATTCTGGTGTTCCGGCGGACATATCAAATCTCCTCACGCGAAATGATTCTGCACTTCATCGGCAGCTTGTCGATTGCGCGGCGCAGAGCCTCGCGTGCAACATCCCCAGAGACGCCGCCGATCTCGAAGAGAACGCGACCTGGCTTGACGTTGGCAATCCAGAACTCAACGTCGCCTTTACCGGAACCCATTCGGGAACCCAGCGCGTGATGCGTCAGTGGACGATCCGGGAAGACGTCAATCCACACACGGCCGCCACGCTTGATATAGCGAGTCATGGCGATACGAGCGGCTTCAATCTGTCGGTTGGTCATATACGCGGGCGATAGCGCCTGGATGCCGAAATCGCCGAAGGCAAGCTCATTGCCACCCTTGGACATTCCACTACGGCTTGGACGATGCTGCTTACGGTATTTCACCCTCTTTGGGATAAGCATTCAGCTCACTCCTTCGTTTCCTGTGCAACAGAGGCTGCAGCTGCGGCTGGAACCGCCGGCTGAGAAGCCACCTGCGCATTGCCCGAACGCGGAGCATGCGGCGCACGGCGAGGACGACGGCTGTCACGACGACCGCGGTTACCTTGCGCAGCTTGCATCTTGTCGAACTGCTCTTCGGTCATATCACCCTTGTAAATCCACACCTTCACGCCGATGCGGCCGTAGGTGGTACGGGCTTCGAAGAAGCCGTAGTCAATCAGAGCGCGGAGCGTCTGAAGTGGAACACGGCCTTCACGATAGAACTCGGAACGGCTCATGTCGGCGCCTCCGAGGCGCCCGCTAAGCTTGATGCGGATACCCTTAGCGCCAGCGCGCATCGCATCCTGCTGAGCCTTGCGCATCGCGCGACGGAAGGTCACACGGTTGGTCAGCTGGTCAGCGATAGACTGGGCTACGAGTTGGGCATCGATGGCCGGGTTCTTAACCTCAAAGATATTGAGCTGAACCTGCTTACCCGTGAGCTTTTCAAGCTTGACGCGGACACGGTCAGCCTCGGCGCCACGACGTCCGATGATGATGCCCGGACGAGCGGTGTAGATGTCGACACGAACACGGTCACGCGTGCGCTCAATCATAACCTTGGAAACGCCAGCGCGTTCGAGGTCATGGCTCATGACTTTGCGAATCTTCTCATCTTCGTCAACGAAGTCGCGGTAGCGCTCGCCCTTCTTCGTCGAATCAGAGAACCAATGGCTGCGGTGATACTCGGTAATGCCAAGGCGGTAGCCGAGCGGGTTAATCTTCTGTCCCATCAACGGGCTCCTTCCTTGTCAGGAGAAGCAACAATAACCGTGATATGGCTAGTGCGCTTCATAATTGCTCCCGCACGGCCCTGTGCGCGCGCACGGAAACGCTTGAGAGTGGTTCCTTCGTCCACGAAGGCAGTCTTAACGATGAGATCTTCCTCGCGGAAGGTCTTGTTGTCACGTTCGGCTTTGAAGCGGGCGTTCGCGATAGCGGACTCGAAGACCTTTTGGACGGGACGAGCGGCAGATTGCGGCGCGAACTTGAGGATAGTGCGCGCTTCTGTCACTTTCTTGCCGCGAACGAGATCGACGACCCGGCGAGCCTTACGCGGCGTCATACGAACGTGACGAGCGATTGCTTTAGCTTCCATGTGTCTTTACACTCCCTCGCCTTAGCGGCGTGCCTTCTTGTCGTCCTTCACGTGACCATGGAAAGTACGCGTCGGAGCGAACTCACCCAGCTTATGGCCCACCATCTCCTCGGTCACGTAGACCGGAACATGCCGGCGACCATCATGAACAGCGAACGTCATACCAATGAAATCAGGCGTAATCATCGAACGGCGAGACCACGTCTTAATGACGCTCTTGGTGCCTTTCTTGTTCTGCTCATCGACTTTCTTCTGCAGAGAGGCGTCGACGAAAGGACCCTTCTTAATGCTTCTGGTCATTCCTGGTGCTCCCTTTTTACTTACGGTTCTTGCCAGCAGGGCGGCGACGAACAATAAGCCTGCTCGAGGCCTTCTTCGGATGACGCGTGCGAACCTCGCCCTTGCCCCATGGAGTGCGCGGATTTTTGCCGCCACGCGTGGTACCGCCATGCGGATGATCCACAGCGTTCATCGCTTCGCCGCGGACGTGTGGACGACGACCTAGCCAACGGGAACGACCTGCCTTGCCGAGCTCGATATTGGAATGATCGGAATTACCGACCTCGCCAACGGTTGCGCGACAGGCGGCCAAGACATTGCGAATTTCGCCAGAGGGCATACGCAGCTGCGCATAAGCGCCATCCTTGGCGACCAACTGAACAACGGCACCAGCGGAGCGTGCGATTTTTGCACCACCGAGCGGACGAAGCTCAATGGCGTGAACCATAGTGCCGGTTGGAATATTCGCCAGTGGTAAGTTATTACCCGGTTTGATGTCGGCCTGCGGGCCAGTCTCGATGACGTCGCCTGGATTAACGCCAGCAGGAGCAATGATGTAGCGCTTCTCGCCGTCGGCGAAGTGAAGCAGCGCAATGCGCGCGGAACGGTACGGATCGTACTCAATCTCGGCCACATGAGCCGGAATGCCGTCCTTGTCCCAACGACGGAAGTCAATGACGCGGTACTGACGTTTAACACCACCGCCGCGATGGCGGGAGGTCACACGACCATAGGAGTTGCGGCCGCCAGTCGCCTTCAGATGACGAGTGAGCGAACGTTCGGGCTTTTTGCAGGTAATGTCGGAGAAATCCGACACAGATGCATGGCGGCGCCCCGCGCTCGTCGGCTTGTAAATGCGGATAGCCATAATTTAGTCCTTAACCTTCTCGGCTAGCCTTTAGTTAGTTGTTACCAAAAACATCGATCTGCTGGCCAGCGGCGAGCGTCACGATGGCGCGCTTCTGGTCGGCGCGCTTGCCATATCCGAAACGGGTGCGCTGGCGCTTGCCGATACGATGCAGGGTATTAACGGAGATGACCTTCACGTTGAAGATCTTCTCGACGGCCTGCTTGATTTCAACCTTGTTGGCGTCCGGGGACACAACAAATGTGTACTGGCCGCGATCGGAATTCGCATAGCTCTTTTCGGAAACGACAGGCTTGATGATGACGTCGTGCAGCGACTTCTGGATTTCTGCCATCTGTCTCAGGCCTCCTTCGTTGCGGGCGCGATCTTAGCAGAGCAGCGTTCAACGAATTCATCGAACGCATCCTTGAGAAAGACAACGTCCTCAGCGGTCACAATGTCGTAGGTATTTAGCTGGTCGGCAAACAGTGTATGGACAGTCGGCAGGTTGCGCACAGACATCCACTCGTTAATGTCTCCGCGGGAGAGCACCACAGTGGTGAAACGGTCCGCGACAATCGGATCGAGCGCCGCGCGGGCGATCTTAGTGGACGGAACAGCCTGAAGACCGAAAGAATCAACCACGTGAACGCGACCAGCGTTGGCACGATCAGAGAGGACGTACCGCAGAGCGGAGGCCTTCATCTTCTTTGGGGTGCGCTGGGAATAGTCGCGCGGAACCGGGCCAAAAACCACAGCACCGCCACGCCACTGCGGCGCGCGGATGGAACCCTGACGAGCACGGCCGGTGCCTTTCTGCTTCCACGGCTTCTTGCCACCACCGGAAATCGTGGAACGATTCTTAACAGCATGGGTGCCTTGGCGGGCAGCGGCGAGTTGCGCCATGACGACCTGGTGTATCAACGGGACGTGCTTTGCGATATCTTCGTTCGCAATGCCGAAGAACTCCTCGGGAGCGTCGACAGTACCCTTCTCAGAACCCTTCGCATCTGTAAGTTTCAAAGAAACAGTTGCCATTTCAGGCTCCCTTCACCGCAGTGCGGACAAGAACGATGGAACCCTTTGCACCTGGCAGAGCGCCCTTAATCGCAATGATGCCGCTCTCTTTGTCAACGGAGACAATCTCGAGGTTCTGGACGGTGCGCCGAACGTGGCCCATACGGCCGGCCATGCGCTTCCCTTTGAGGACGCGACTTGGGGTCGCGCAAGCCCCAACAGAACCGGGACGGCGTTCATTCGTGTGGGAACCGTGAGTGCGGCGGTAGGACCTGAAGCCCCAGCGCTTGATGGTTCCGGCGAAGCCGTGCCCCTTGGTGGTACCAGTGACGTCAACATCGGAGCCGTCAGCGAAGCTGTCGACAGCAAGTTCGTCGCCTGGCTTGTAATCGGTCACATCGTCCAGACGGAACTCCACCAGATGACGACGCGGCGTGACACCGGCTTTAGCGAAGTGACCTGCGAGAGGCTTGCTCACCTTGGTCGGATCGATGGCTCCATAACCGATCTGGATGGCGTTGTAGCCATCAGACTCTACGGTCTTCACTGCGGTCACGACGTTCGTGGATACGTCAACGAGGGTGACAGGGACGAAGAAACCCTTATCGTCCCAGACCTGGGACATGCCAAGCTTCTTGCCAAGCAGCGCCTTGCGGCTGACCTTTTGTGCATTTGCCATTGAGGTTCTCCTCCCTTCTTCAGAGCTTGATTTCAATATTGACATCCGCCGGCAAATCGATGCGCATCAGGGAATCAACGGCCTTCGGTGTCGGATCGATGATATCGATGAGGCGCTTGTGGGTCCTCATCTCGAACTGCTCGCGGGAATCCTTATACTTGTGCGGAGAACGGATAACACAGTATACGTTCTTCTCTGTCGGCAGCGGAACCGGGCCG
>JAFNPO010000040.1 GCA_017386585.1 Aeriscardovia sp. | reverse complement strand
CCTCAAGGACGACGTACAGCAGTTCGTCGACGCGAACGTACCGGTGCTCGGGTTCATCCTCAACTACGCCGACCCGGTCAAAATGCACAAGAACTATTACTACTACGGCGAGCAGGACGCCAACGAGCAGGACCAGGGGCCGTTCACCATTAGCGCCGCAGAACACCCTGCCGAGCACGGCCGCCACTCTGCGCCGCAGGCAGAACAATGAAATTCGAATGGCCAACGGCAAACAAAGTCGGCGAACAGAACCAAGAGTCCTGGAGCTTCGAATTCCCCATCGCATCCCACGCGGAGGAGTTTGCAGAACCAGTAAAGCTGACTGAAGCTGCTGAACAGCAGGCAGAGACTGATACCGCCGTCACATCCCATCTCCTGTCTTCCCCCAGCAGAAACGCGGCGAGCGTGCCACTGCCCGGACGTCGCGACGCCGTCGACGAGCGATGGGTCGTACCGGACATCACGGTCGGCCATCCGCCGGTCTTCAGAGACAGTGATTGGAGTGGCGCGGTTTCCGTGACACCCCAGCAGAGTGATTGGGATGATTGCCGCCAGCCGGGCAATCATCAGGACAATGACTTACCAGCCGTGCGTCGCTATTTTTCAGGCCTGTTGCACCGTAAATGTTCCCAGACCGCCCGTTCCCCCGAAGCCTCCGAGCCGGATGAAAGGAGCGTCTAATGGCGTCTGAATCTGCGCCCGCCACAAGGGCCTCCTCTTCGTCCGCCGAGACGCCAGCTACGTCGTCGACTACTGCGGCCGCCGAACAGAACGGCTATTTCGTTGGTGACTATCTGCCGCGACACATCGCTGGAGGAGAGGATCCGCACCGTCATCTGAACTCCGCAAAAGCCCCGGCTTGGCACGTGGGCTACGAAATCTGGCTTGTCATCACCGATATACTCGTCATGGCTTGTTCATGCTTCCTAGCGTTCCTATGCTTGCATCGGTCGCTGCTAATGATGGAATCGGCGCGTTCCAAACTACACCCCGGCCTATTTACCCTCATCATGTGCCTGTCGTGGATTGTGTCCTTGGCGGCCTGCGGAGCGTACCGTCGCCACATCGAAGACAACGGTTACCGGCTGTATGACCGTTTGCTGGAGGCCATGTTCGCCGAACTATTCCTCACCTGCGTCATCTTTTTTGCTTTCCGCATCAACGTACCGCGCTGGACATTCGTGGTAAGCCTGTGCTTTGCGACTTGTCTCGAAGCCATTGACCGCTGGCTGTGGCGTCTGCTGATCCGCCGTCGATTCCGTTCCGGACAATGGGGATACTCCGTCGCGGTAGTTGGCTCTCCTGAGGGCATTTGCTCCACACTGCAAGAGCTACACCGGCTGCCAGTGCTAGGCTATCGGCCAATGTCCCTCGTACCAGTGTGTCAAGCACGTGGGGACTCTAGTCAGGGCGCCGATCAACCGAAAATCGTCTCAGCCAGCCATGACAGCCTCTTAGACCAACAGGAGAACGGTCTGTCAATCCTGCGCTATAACTCCCGTCTGCCGCAGCTGCTGTGCGATCAGGGAGTGCAAACCGTACTCATTGCGGACGTGCTGGAACGCGGCTCGCGCGAGGCGAACGCCTTCGCGCTGGGCGTTGAGGCATTCGGCATGGAGTTCGACATGCGCGCCGGCGTGGGCGATCTCGGCAGCCAAGTACTCCACGTTCGAAACGTAGAGACCAAGTTTCCGGTACTATCGGTGACGTCACGCCAGAGCATAATCTCGAGCGCCGTCAAACGCGTCGCCGACATCGTATTCTCCGCTGTAGCGATTATTCTCACACTGCCGGTGACTATCCCCACGGCTCTCGCCATTAAAGCGGAGGACGGTGGTCCAATCTTCTATAAGCAGGAACGCATTGGCATCTACGGACGCAAATTCGTTATTTACAAGTTCCGATCCATGAGTGTCAACGCCGACAAGCAGGACACGGAACTAGCGAAAAAGCTGGGCACCGAGCATGGCGTACTCTTCAAACCAAAGGACGATCCACGCGTGACGAGGATCGGCAAGTTCATCCGCAAGTACTCCATCGACGAGATTCCCCAGTTCCTCAACGTGTTCCTAGGAACCATGAGCCTAGTCGGCCCCCGACCCCAACAGCAGTACGAAGTAGACCAGTACACAAACGTGTACTCCACACGTCTGCTAGTTAAACCAGGTCTGACCGGTCCGTGGCAGGTTTCTGGCCGCTCCGACCTCAGCGCAGCACAGGGCGAGCGTTTGGATGTCGACTACGTCGAGAACTGGTCGTTCATCACCGACGCTGCCATTATCCTGAAGACCATCGGTGTTGTGTTGAGGGGGAACGGCGCGTATTAAACGCCGATACCGGTTTCCGATTCCGGTTCTCCGAGAGGGGAGTTGGTTTTGAAAAGCATGAGAAAAGCGAGCTTCACGTATACTTTTCCCCACGCTAGTTTTCCAGTATTTACGCCCAAAACCATCGTTCAGATCACCATCCGATTAATCGCGCCGCAACCCCAGTCCTGTTAGCCATTAATTCTGTGACGGCAGGGCACAGGCCCGTGTGCTGTACGTGATACCGGAAACACCGTCGGAGTTTGGTGTCTGGTCAACCCGCAACGCGGTCTTTGCTTGTGGCGACGTGGTCACGTCGAAGCTATAGACAGTGGACTGACTGGGAGCCGTTGTCGCTACGTTGGACCAAGCAGTACCGTTGTACTGGTACTTTGTCAGCGTTGAAGCATCGCCAGTGACGGACATATTAAAAATCTCGCCGCCTTTGGGCGCGTAGAAGACCATCCTGTCGATGGAGTCGCCCGGCGTTGCTTTGGCCAGACCCCAGCCTTGGCCGTTTATGTAGCTGTTGAGGCCGGAGGCTTCCGCCGCCGTGAGGACGTTCTTTAGAGTGTAGGTCACGTGGTAGGTTTGCGAACCATTCTGGTTGCAAGATGTGCGCGTTACGCTCGCCGAGCGATGGAGATACCAGCCCATCTTGGAGGCAAGCTGTTCATTGTCGTAGACACCAATCGTCGGGTTGACAGCGTTGGACTGCGGTGCCTGGGTGAAGTCGTTCTTCGTCAGCAGTGTCTGAACAGACGTGTCAGAAGACGTAGCCTGAATGTTACGGTTCTGGGCTAAAGACGGGAGTGCCTCGGCAAATTTGAGGAGCTTGGAGGTGCTCATACCGGTGAAGAAGTTCTGAATACTGCCACGGGCCACTTCGATTTCTAGCGCATCTGTCAGCGTTTTATTGGAGGAGTTCTGCAGGTACACGGTATTCTCGAGGTACTGGGCCGTGTTACTGCCGCTGATAGTCTGCCCGTTGCTGAGCGTGAACGGGGTGCCAAGCTGATTGACGGTCTGCAGGAAAGCTGGGGTAACGGTGATGACGCCGTTGACTTCGCACCGATATGGGCTGCGTTGCCAGATTTCGGTAACGCCGGCCGCGGCCTGCGCGTAATTCGGGTCCATCATCTGGTCGCGAATGTCAAAATCGGGATAGAGCGGTCCGGCGAATAGCGCTTTAGCGGCCGCGGTGTCGTTCGCAGAGCCGTAGGGGATGAGCGCACTGTTGGGCACGAAGCTGCCAATAGTGATACGCCCGTTGGTGATAGTGATTTTGCCGACGTCGCCGACGAGACCAGCGGAGGAGCGGGATTCCGCTGGACTGGCTGAGACAAGCAGATACGTTTTAGTGCCATTCTGACCTAGGAAGGACGGCAGAATCTTCGTCATATCGGCCACACTTTGACTCAGTTGGCTGATCCGGCTCAGTTCGGCGGCACCCTTCATGTAGGCTTCCTTGAGCTGCGGGATGTTTAGGCTCTTCGATCTGAGAGCCTGATAAGCGGCGTTGTCCTTTTGCACAGCGGCGTTCGCGGCGGCAATCTGCGGCTCAGCGGCGGTTAACGGATAAAGGTTGATTGTTTCGGCGCCGCCGTCGAGGTTGGCAGCGCTCAGGCGTGCCAGGCTCGTTGCCAGCTGCGGGACAGCTTGGGTGGAGAAGTCGTCAGCGATACTCGTCATGGACTGTGCTGCGCTGATGCCTTCACCAATGAACGGCAGATGCACCGCGATATTCCACAGCGTGCCGTGGGCGATGGAATTGGCCTCCTGTGTCTGTTGCTGAACCTGTGGCAGCACCGACAACAGTCCTTCGATATTGGCGATAGACGCCGCGTTTTTGTACGGCTGAATCAAACCGATGGCCTGCGACTCGTGCTTCTTGACCTCTTCGGCCTGCTTAACTAGTTTGACGCTGGCAGCGACAGCGAGCAGAACGATAATGGCAACGATGACGCCCACTGTGATAGCGACGTAATGGTGCCGACGGCGTATCCCATGACGACTCATGATTGCCTTTCTCCACGGTTCCCGAATACTTTCGGTGATCTGGCATCGCGAACGATGATGAAAACGACCAGGACTAGTCTATGACAGCAGCTAGGGCGCTCCTTGTTCTTCCATGGGTTTGCGGTACAATAACAAATGTTTTCGGGCCGTAGCGCAGTTTGGTAGCGCGCCTGCTTTGGGAGCAGGATGTCGCAGGTTCAAATCCTGTCGGCCCGACCATAATGAAGCCGTCCATTTTTCTGCGGACGGCTTCATTATTGATAGCGGGGTTTCCGCCAGATCATTGCTGTTGGTGCGCTACCTTCTGGGCGGCAGCGTCGGCGGAGCTAAGGTCCTGGATGAGTTCGGTGTTGGTTCGGGAATTCGCGTTGAGTTGCCGGGTAGTCATAGAGGAGATACATACCGTCGGTTTCTGCTTTCCCGCAGCGTTGCCGGCGCTGGCAATGGCCGTTTGCGCTGATTCCTCAGACTGCTGGCAGGAGAAGAACGCCGAATCGTGCGCCTGCTGCTGGCTGTTCTCCCAAACCCACAGGACGCCGCCGGTGCAGCACAGGACCGCTAAACATATGGCGATGACGATAATCGTGCGAGGTTTACGTCCCGAGGCGTCGTTCGAAGCGAGCATAGGCGGTCCTTTCTGGCGGAAACGGCCTCAGTCTAGTGGTCGAGTATGGGCATTCTCTTCAAATAAGCTGAGTCCCCGCGGAACAGATGTTCTGCGGGGACTCAATAGAATTACAACCCGTGTCGGGATGTCAATCGACCGGGTCAGCATCAGCTTATGAGCCGTTTTGCCGTCCAAGTCACTTGGAGAAGACATTACCGTAGGCGTCGCCGTCGGCGGCGACCTTCTCAGCTTTGCGGGCGATGGCGAGCTCCTCGTTGGTCGGCAGCACACACACGGCAACAGAACTGTCCGGCGTGGAAATGACACGCGGCTGCTTACTACGGGTAAGGTTAACGTCGTTGTCGATCTTAACGCCGAAGGGAGCGAGCTTCTCGCAAACCATGCGACGCACGACCTCGTCGTTTTCACCGACGCCGGCCGTGAAGGTGATGGCATCGAGACCGCCGAGCTGCGCCCAATACGCGCCGATGTAGCTGACGATGCGGTGGACGTACATATCGAGAGCGAGTTTAGCGTCCGAGTCACCGGCAGCGATCAGTTCATGAACTTTCCGCAAGTCACCGTAGCCAGTCATGCCGGTCATGCCAGAGCGATGATTGTACAGGTCGTCAAGTTCGTCGACGGTCATGTCAGTGTTGCGCAGCAGGTAGAACACGGACGCCGGGTCAATGTCGCCGGTACGACCGCCCATCATGAGGCCTTCGAGTGGGGTGAGGCCCATGGAGGTTTCAATTGGTTTGCCGGAAATCTGCGCGGAGGCAGAAGCACCGTTGCCAATGTGTAGCACGATTTGTTTGAAACCCTCGGCTGGCTTACCAACAAGCTCCGGCACATGCTGGCCGACGTACTCGTGGCTGGTGCCATGGGCGCCGTAACGCTGGATCTTATACTTGCGGGCGACATCTTTGTTAAGCGCATAGGTTTTGACGTCCTCTGGCAGCTGGAAGAAGAAGGAGGAGTCAAAAACCATAACCTGGGGGACGTTTGGCAGGAGAGTGCGCATGACCTCGACACCCACGGCCTCCGGACCGTTGTGCAGCGGGGCGAGCGGGGCGAGGTCCTTGACCTGTTGGATGGTCTCGTCGGTAGCGAGCGCAGGCGTTGGGAACACGGAACCGCCCTGGACGATGCGGTGTCCGACGGCGATGATACCCGCTTCGGAGAGTTTCGGACCGAATTCGTCGAAGAAACCGAGGATGCGTTTGAGGCCAGTGCGGTGGTCCGCAATCGGCTCGGTGAACTCATGCTTCTCGCCGTTGTGCTCGTGTTTGTAATGACCGTCGGTCGGCTCCCCGATAGCTTCGACAATGCCAGACGCGATCGCTTTGGACGAGTCAAGGTCGACAAGCTGATATTTGATGGAACTGGAACCTGCGTTGATGACTAGGACCGTTTTTGCCATAAGGTGCCCTCCTTTTTTCATATTGCTTTGCGATGAGACGTTGGTTCGCAGGAAACCCGCGTTTGCTCTACCCTACGCGGCGGAGGATACAAAAAGGTTTCGCGTGGCCTGCGATGAACTGTTTGCATAGCGTTCAGAGGGCGCCTTGGGCCCCGATGGCAGTTAAGGCGATAGTGTTGACGATGTCGCGGACAGTCGAGCCGCGCGATAAGTCGTTTACCGGTTGGCGTAACCCCTGGAGGACTGGCCCGACGGCAGTGGCCCCGCTGGTGCGCTCGACAGACTTGTAGAGGATGTTGCCTGCGTCAAGGTCTGGGGCGATGAACACGTTGACGTGACCAGCGTACGGGTTACCTGGCGCCTTAAGCTTGCCGACGATAGGACTCCAGGCTGCGTCGAACTGGATAGGTCCGACGATTTTCAGTTCCGGATATTCGCGGTGCGCGATAGCGACGGCTTCGCGCACAAGATCGACGTCCGGGCCAGTTCCCGAATCAAGCGTTGAATAGGAAAGGAAACCGATAATGGGATTGATTCCCAAGGCGGAAGCGGTTCGGGCCGTCTGCGCTGCGATGAGCGCCAGCTGCTTGGCAGTTGGGTCAGGCACAAGTGCCACGTCCGCGTACACGTCGACATGGCACTCCATACACATGAACATAGCTCCAGACACGATGCCCTCACCTGAACGGGTGCGTATGATCTGCAGTGCAGGACGGACGGTGTCTGCTGTCGAATGAACTGCTCCGGACACCATGCCGTCGGCCACGCCCAAGTACACGAGCATGGTTCCGTAATATAACGAGTCCTCTAGTAGTTTCCGGGCGCCCGCTTCGTCCAGTCCTTTCGACGCGCGTAGGGAGACCAGTTCGGGGACCATGCGCTTCAACATTACCGGATCATCGGGCGGTAGGACGCGCGCCTGGGAGAGTGATGATAGATTGAGGTCCTGCGCGTGGCGCCGGATACGCGCCTCGTTGCCCAGCAGAATAATGTCAGCTGCCCCATGGTCTAGCACGTAGTTAGCTGCCGCTAGCACACGTTCGGCGTTACCTTCCGGCAGGACGATTGTCTTTTTCTGGCGTCGGGCTGACTCCATTAAGGAGTACTGGAAGCTCGGCGGTGTGACGGGAGTGTCGACGGGACGAGCCAGGGCTGCTAGTAACTGTCGTTCGTCAACGCTCTGGCGGAATGCTTCAACGCTGGATTCGATGGCCTGCTTCGGTGAACCGTCGAAATTGGCCGGCGGTACGAACCAGACTGGGAGCGCGAAATCAATGAGTTCAATACGCGTTTCCTCCTGCACGTTGGACACGCAGGGGGACACGAACGCGCCGAGCACGGTCGACCCCGCCTTCGACACCGCGCGTTCGCAAGCTTTGATGGTTTCTGCGATATCGTGCGCGTTGCGGTTACGTCCGTCAATGACAAGCAGCACCGGTGACTGTAGGTCGGCCGTTAACAGCGCGTCGACGCATAAGGCGTTGGGATGGACGACCGCAGATTGGTCCGTGCCGAGGATGACGGCGTAGTCGACGTTCTTCAGAGTGGTGGACTCGTAAAAATCGGACACGATTTCGCGGCGGGAGAAGGAAGTGTCCAGATAGAAGCGGTTCGGGTCGATGGCGCGGTGGCTCTTGCGGTCGAAGACTGAACCCTTACTGGCCGTGTTGCTAATATCTGCGCATGCGCGCAGCAGCAAATCCAAGGAGGAGCAGCCGTCGGAGCTGGCAGGCGCCAGTGGCTGGAAAACGTCGAGGTGCCTGCCGCGACGAGCTAGAACGTCGATGAGACCGATAGCGACCGTGTCCCGTCCGTCGTTGTCCTGCGGACTGTACAAGAAGACCCGGTCGCTGGCAAGTTCTGAATGCGGTTGCGGTCGTTTCATCATGGCACCATTGTTCCGCGCGTGGCAGCGGGGTTCCAGCATCACTGGGAATTATGCGCGCAAGTTTTGCAAAACCACGGCGATGGTCCTGTGCAGTGCATGCTGTCCACGCCGATTCTGCGGCGGCGGCATCGTGGGCGCGGATTTCTGAGACAGCGAGGCCCCGCCGCGAATCGCGACGGGGCCTGCGAGTCGGCGTCAGCGCTGACGGGTTTGCCACTAGCGGTTTGTGGTCAACGCACGGTACTTTCGGGTACCAAGACGCCACTGTCCCACTGCCGATCTTCATTGTCGCCGGCGGTGTTGACGAGGGCATGGACGCGATGGTTCGGGTCAACGTCCGACCACTCCCAATCTACATAGTCCGGATGGTCGTAGCCTTTGTCGACGGCCCATTGGAAGGCTTCCTGGCGGAAGCGCTCGAGGCGGTCAATCTCGTCGGCGTAGCGGTCGCGGTCGATTAGACGCAGCGCTTCAGCGGTCAGCTCGTAGCGGTCCATGTCGTTGACGCGCACCATATCGTATGGGGTGGTGGTGGAACCCTCTTCCTCGTAGCCGTGGATGGTCCAGTTGTCGTGGCCTGGGCGGTTCCAAATGAGAGAACGAATCTCGCGCGGGTAAGAGTGGTAGGCAAAAAGAACCGGCTTGTCCTTGGTGAACAGTTCAGCAAATTTTTCATCGGAGATGGCCTGATTATTCTCACTGACGTTCTGAATACTCAGAAGGTCCATGACGTTGACGACCTTGAACGTGATGCCCATCCGGTTAAGGCGGTCAGCTGCAGCCATAATTTCCTGCGTCGGAATGTCGCCGGCGCAGCCGAGGACAATCTGGGCATCGCTATTCGACTTCGCGTTGGACGCCCATTTCCATTCAGCAACGCCCGTCTCCAGTTCCTTACGGGCTTCGTCGAGTGTCTGCCAAGTAGCCGCCGGTTGTTTTCCAGAAACAATGACGTTAATCATGTTGGTGGAGGTAAGGCACTTCTCGGAAATAGCCAGCAGCTGGTTGGCGTCCGCTGCGAAGTAGATGCCGACGACGTGATCGTTGTGGAAGTTCTTATTGAGAAGGATGTCGATGACGCCTGGATCCTGGTGACTAAAACCGTTGTGGTCCTGACGCCAGACGTGGGAGCTGACCAGCAGGTTCATCGAGGAGATTGGCTTGCGCCAGGGGATGTGGCGGACGGTAGCTTCGAGCCACTTCGCGTGCTGGTTGAGCATAGAGTCGACAACATGAACGAAGGACTCGTAGGAACTCCACATGCCATGACGACCGGTGAGTAGGTAGCCTTCAAGGAAGCCTTCCATCTGATGTTCGGAAAGCTGTTCGGTGACCTGGCCAGTGACAGCGAGGTGGGCATCAGTCATCTTGGAGAGGTAGTGAGCGTCCCACTGTTTGTCGGTGACGTCGTAGGCGGCGTCGAGGCGGTTAGAGGCTGTCTCATCCGGTCCGAAGAGACGGAAGCTATCGGGATTGAGACGGATGATGTCGCGCACGTAGTTGCCCAGACGGCGGGTGGCTTCAACCTGGCCCCAGCCGTGGCCCCATTTTTCAACCTCGGTGACACGGTAATCGTCAAGCTTGGGCAGCACCAGGGGAGTGCGAATGAGGCCACCGTTAGCATTCGGATTGGCGCCTAGGCGCAACTCATCGGTCGGCATGAAGTCGGTGACCTCGTGGCGGATGGCGCCCTTGTCGTCGAAGAGTTCCGAAGGTTTGTAGGAGTTCATCCAGTCCTTGAGAATCTGGAAGTGCTCTTCGGTATCGCGGGCGTTGGCTAGCGGGACTTGGTGAGAACGCCAAGAACCCTCAATCTTGTTGCCGTCGATGTACTTTGGACCGGTCCAGCCCTTGGGGGTGCGGAAGATAATCATCGGGTAAAGCGGTCGGTCCATGTCATCCGTCTGGGCCGTGGCCTTGATGTCGCAAATCTCATCGAAGACGGTTTCGAGTAGGTCGGCGAATCGGCGGTGGATAGACATATGGTCCTCGTCATCGAAACCAGCGACGAACTCGTATGGGTGGTAGCCCATGCCGCGGAAGAAGTCGTGCAACTCCTCATCGGGGATGCGGGCAAGAATCGTCGGGTTAGCAATCTTGTAGCCGTTGAGGTGCAAAATCGGCAGGACGATACCGTCAGTGCGGGGGTTCATAAGTTTGTTGGACTGCCAGCTGGTGGCGAGCGGGCCGGTCTCAGCTTCGCCGTCGCCCACGACCGCAGTTACCAGCAAGCTTGGGTTGTTCATCGCTGCACCGTAGGCATGGGAGAGTGCGTAGCCAAGCTCACCGCCCTCATGAATGGAGCCGGGGGTTTCGGGCGCGAAGTGGGACGGGATTCCGCCCGGATAGGAGAACTGGCGGAAGAACTTCTGTAAGCCGGCCTCGTCGCGGGTGACCTCCGGATAGGTTTCCGTGTACGTACCGTCAAGGTAGGACTGGCTGGTGCCGGCGGGTCCACCATGACCTGGTCCCATGATGAAGACGGTGTTCTGCTGGTGGTCGGCGATGAGGCGGTTGATATGTCCCAGAAGGAAGTTAAGGCCGAGCGTCGTACCGATGTGGCCCACGAGGCGGTACTTGAGGTCGTCGCGGGTGAATGGGGACCTCATCAGCGGGTTACTACGCAGGTAGACCTGACCGACGGACATATAGTTGGCGGCGCGCCAGTATTTGTCGACGCCTTCGAGGGACTTTTCGGAAACGGGACGGTCGAGTTTCTTCCACGGAGTTCCGATAACTGGGCTTGTCATGTGCTCTCCTGTGATTTCTATTGGGTTTTTCAAAGGGCGAAACGACGTCATCGTCGCGGTGGTTCCGTCCCCGTTAGCTCTCAGTCTATGAAAGTGAATGGACGGTGGGCCGCAGAGCATGCAAGCGTTTGCGGCCAGGATACGCATGAAAGTGAAACCTATATAATTATCCCTTTTAATTAAAAGGTTGTTGTCCTGTTGTGAAATGGCGGTGGAGGAGACGGCTCCCCGACGCGAATCGCGGCGCTGATTAGATATCCTACAGCTGTTTGCGACCGAACTTCGGAGTAGTCTTTAGGCCGATGGAAGGGAGCTGTCTGTTAATGAGTCCGGTGCACAAAAAGAAGTGCGAACGGTGGTTTGGCTGGACAGCGTTCGCAGCAGTTCCGGGAATGCCGTCCGGTACGGCGTGTCGCGGCTGCTGCGGTCAGAATCAGATACCGCTGATCCGGGTGCTGTTGCGTCAATTTTAGGCGACAGCGGAACGCCGTTTTGATCATTGCCTCGGCCTTCAGCGGATTTCGAACACCCATGCAAACCCGTTGCTGTAAGCTGGTGCCAATCGCAGTTCCGACGCGATTCCAACAACGGGGAGGTTCCTATGATTCTGCAAGAGACGAGGACTCTATCCAATGGCGTGCGCATCCCAAAGCTCGGGTTCGGTACCTGGCTCATCGCTGACACCGACGCGGCCGACATCGTGTATGAGGCTATCAAGGACGGCTACCGGCTCATCGATACCGCTGAAGCCTACGGTAACGAACGTGGAGTGGGCGAAGGTATCCGCCGGGCTATCAATGAGGGGATTGTGACGCGCCAAGAGCTGTTCGTTACTACGAAGCTCGCCGCTGAAATCAAGGAATACAACGGCGCCGTCGCCGCCATCGACGAGTCACTGCGCAAGACAGATATCGGCTACTTCGACCTTATGCTCATCCACTGTCCTCAACCGTGGGCACGCTACCGCGACGGCACCGGCTATAAGTGTTTCGAGGGTAACCGGGAAGCCTGGAAGGCATTGGAGGAAGCCTACCGAGCCGGCTCACTCAAGGCAATTGGCGTAGCGAACTTCGAGCAGGACGACCTAAAAGACCTCTTCGGACACGGCGAGATTAAGCCGATGGTCGACCAAGTGCTCTGCCACATCGGAAACACGCCGTTCGAACTCATCGACTTTTGCCAAAACAATGACATACTCGTCGAGGCATACTCGCCGATCGCGCACGGCGCAATCCTAAGCAACGCCACTGTGAAAACCATGTCCGACAAGTATGACGTCTCTCCGGCTCGTTTGTGCCTGCGCTACGACCTGCAGCTGGGCACCATACCACTACCCAAGTCTGAGAACCCGGAGCATATCGCATCCAACACCGAAGTTGACTTCGAGATTTCCCAGGAGGACATGGACACGCTCGAAGCTATGTCCGGCATTGACTACGGCGAGTTCAGTGAGTTTCCCTGCTTCCGAGTCTGAGTAAGAGCGTATCCCTCGGGAACCGGCCGTGTCGGAGATGGGCAGTCCGTTCCCGACTGATTCCGCCCTCCCAGGTAGGGACATGGATAGTGGAGAGCGGCCGGTATTGCCGTCGATGTTCACGGGAGCGGGATTTTTAGGCCCCTGCGGCCGGGGATGCAGGGGAGGGTGACCTCAGTTATAGGCAGGCTCTGGGCTTCTGACGCTCCAGTGGGGAGCCGCAAAAGGTGATCCCAGAAGGAAGCGAACTAGAGGGCAGGATTTGGGATGGAGTTGCTGCTCGCAGGCAAGTGGTTTTTTGGCTGCTCGCAGCAGAGAAGCCGGAGTCGTGCTCTAACAGAGTGTGATTCTGGAAGTTATCAACCGCGTCGGCTGGATGTCGATTTTTCTTGTGTTCCTCAAGGAGGCTAGTGCTGCTCATCCTCGAGGGTGTTGAGTGTACCCACAGCTCCGTTGGCGGATTAGCCGTTGGGACGGGGTAGAACACGTATTCAGCCTTGCTCCTGTCACCCTTAGGGACCGTCCCTCCCCCTCTTCGCTTCAGTGGCATGGCCTTCATGCTATTAGAGTGCCTCAGCACAGACACGGACGGCCATGCTGATCTTCCGGAAGGTCTCTGCGGGTCGACGTAGGGGAACAATCTGGTGCGTGTAGAGGGGGGTGAGGAGAAAGCAACACTTACAGTTGCCACGGGCGAACTGCTGCATTTCGTAAAGTCCATGTCGATTGTGTCCCCCGGGATTTTGAAGCGATACCTCGTGTTGAGCGGCAGCGGCGGATTGGTCAAATCCTCAAGGCCGCAGATCTGAATCTCAACTAAGAAGGCGAGACACTAGGCGATGATGCCCATAACATTCGGGTTGGCAGACATGTCGAGTGCACCATCTACCTCCCAGAGGGATTAAGAGTTGATAAGAGTTGATTCGAGGACAATCTTTATCGGGGGTACCCTCGTGGACGTTGAAGATTTCGACGATGCCAGCTGTCTACTCGGCAAGCTGTCGAAATCTCTCTTCGTTGTCGAATGCCACCTGATGAAGGCACGCCACAGGCTGGCATCCGAGGATTTGCCCTCGAAAACCCTTGGATGCACTTCGCATGTTGCTGTTCTCCCACATGTACAGCAACGTCAGGAAAAAGATAGAAGATAATCGCATCGAAGGAAAAGGGACGCCCATCAGTGGCCACGATACCAACGTGCTCGAGCTTCCGTGGGGCTCGGTAAGGACGTCATGAGCAAGCTTGAGGTAAGCCCGGGGTCGGTCTAGACCTCAGGGGAGTTCCAAGGGTCATTCTCTAGGTGGCTACCTTACTTGACTTGTAGTTGTTCACGACGATGACGTGATACTCATTGTCAATGCGGATGAGCTGATGCGCGCTAAACTGAATTCGATGTCGTCATTGTCTGGGCGTCAACGGGTCTGAGGACAGGTTCTGTGATCGACGGTGCATCGTCGAGCACAGACCTTAGACAAGGTCTAGCCAGTCTTGCGCGGAATGGAACACGTATGTCGGTTTCGCCGCCCATTCGGACTGGTCGCGACATTCGCCATCCCATTCCATCAGTGCGGTGTCAACACCGGCCGCCGCCGCGCACTGGACGTCGGTAGGCATGTCGCCGATGTAGATGCAGTCCCCGGGTGCTGCATCTGTCTTCTCGAGGTAGCGCAGCATTGGCTCAGCGTCCGGCTTATGTTTCTCTGTGTCACTGCTGAAAACATCCACGTCGAACAAGTCGCTGAGGCCGAAACCGTCAAACAGCTGGTGGAACTCCTCACGCCGGCGCGAGGAGATCAGGCCCAAGGCTACGCCATCACCCGACAGCTTCTTCAGCGTCTCAGCGACGTCGGGGAAGAGGACAGCGTGGCGTGCGACGCGCTGGTATTCCTCCTGCCATTCATCCCACAGCTCCGGAGAGGCGTGGATACCGAAGCGAGCGAAGGTATCGAAGGTTGGGATGCCTACGTACGGCTTCATCTGCTCGGGCGTGCGGTGGATGCCATGCTTCTCTAAAATCGCGGATTCAGCCTGCGCGATGGGTGTGTCGGTATCAATGAGGGTGCCGTCCCAGTCGAAGATGAGATGGGAATAACGAGAATGATGGGAATTAGTCATAGTGTGCCCCACTATACCGGAATCCCATGAGGAATAGCAGACCTAAGCGTTGTGGTTCCGACCAGTTTGTCGGCCGCAGTACGGACAGTGGGGGAATGGCATACTTCTTCTTCGACATTGATGGAACGCTCATTCCCGGCACCGGCAACCACGAGGTCCCGGCCAACACACGCCGTGCGTTAGAGCAGTTGGAGGCGCAAGGAAACTTCCTTGCCATTGCCACTGGCCGTGAGCACTGCCTCGCCGTGCCCGAAATGGAGCAGCTCGGTTTTCGCAACATGGTGTCCGACGGCGGCTATGGCGTGACGATTGACGGCAAGCTGCTGGGCATCGACCCGCTGGACGACACGCAAGCTTGCTTCGAGCTGGCCCGCGAGTGCGACGCCCAGGGGATTCCATGGGCGTACGACTCCGAGGACATTCCCGAACGTCTCACCGCCTCGCAGCTGTTCCACGATTTTACGGACACGCCGTTTCAGGGTAGCGTTGTCATCCCCGATCTGGACATCACCCGCGAGGACCACGTCAATCGCATGTTTGTTGCTATCGACGAGGGGCGTGAGGAAGAGACGCTACCCGCGCTGCGCCGTCTGCCTTGGATGCGCTACGGCGGAGCGAATTATATCTATGTCGAGCCGATGGACAAGGCGTACGGTATCCGCCGAATCTTGGAGCATTTCGACGCCCAGGACGAGGATGTGGTGGTGTTCGGTGATTCTCTCAACGACATATCTATGTTTCTACCGGAGTGGACGCGTGTTGCGATGGGCAACGCCTGCGAGGAGCTCAAAAGGAAGGCCAGCTTCGTGACCACGGCCGCAGATGACGACGGTATTGATGTCGCTCTGCGACACTATGGCTGGATCCGGTAGAATAGCTAGATTCAGCCGGAGTCAGTACCGTCAATGGCTGTCTTGGTCGGCGCGCGCAAAAAACAGGCTCAGGAACCTCAGTCCTTGCGTGCGTCTCTGTTGTCAGAAAGCGCTCAGCAGGATGATGAAGAGGAGGATGAACCCTGCGCACAGTGTGACGTGGAACAGGCCTGCCGTTCCGGACACCGATGCATTCACGGCCTTCGACGGTTTCGTTTCCTTGAGCTCCAGGGTTCCGCGTACGGCGAGCATGGCCAGCATCCCTAGCAGGCCGATGTTGTAGATGCAGAGGAACCAGCGGAACAGTACGCTGCCGGTGAAGTCGGAGATGTGCGCGAAGAGAGCGAGGATTAGAAACATAGCCATGCCCAGCATGAAGGTGTGCACGTGCAGGTCGAGAAGATTCGTTGTCTTCGCCTTCTGCGCGTCGAACCCTTTACGCCGTGTTATTTCGCGAGCGATGACGCCTACGACCATTCCCAGAATCATGTATCCACAAGCGAATCCAAGACAGAGATGCATCGTCTAACTCCTTTCGTCGTTTGTTTCGTTTTTGTTGGGCTTGTACTGTGTTTTCTGTCAACGGCATCATAGCGCGCCTGCTCCGCCAGTGGGGAAGCTATCGGGCTACGAGAGCGCAAAGGGTGGTGGAGAAACCCTTCGGCAGCTTCGTCCTCTATGCACGGGAAACGTGAATAGGATAGGTGTGTTTCGTGGTTGTCGAGGGTGGAGGTGCGTGATGGCGCAAGCGAAGAAAAAGAAGAGGACACCGGAACAGGCGGCGCGGCGCAACGCGAAGCGGGCCCGTAGAAAGGTCGCCCGTGCGCAAGCCGCCAAGATGAGAATGGCTGACAACCGTCCAACGCTGTCGATGTGGGCCTACGCCGCGCTGAACGCGTTGGCGTTCTTCTTCATCTGGCTGATTGTCTTCTGGTTCCGCAGCGGTACGCAGCACGGCTTTGGCAAGCTGATTCTGGCACTGGTGGCATTTGCTGCCGCCGAATGGGCCTACATGGCGTACGTGCTGCCACGTATCGTACGTAGCGTGATGTTCTACCCGGGTGAGGACCGCCAGCAGCACCGCAAGAGAACGTTGAAAGAGTTCTGGAGCAACGCCCTCGTTTTCGTCGCGTTCGCCCTCTGTATGGTGTTCATCACCGACTTTGCTTGCCCTCAACCCCTCGCCCCATGGGCCGTCATCATGCTCTACGGGATGGGCGGAGCACTCTATGGCATCCTATTCTGGTCCGTCAACGAGCTGGTGGCCATCAGCCGCCACATCGTGACACGCCAGGAGAAGAAGACCGCAGAAGAAGAACAGGATTGACACCGGCGGTGCGAAGGCGCGTGGTGTGGAATATGCGCAGATATGAACATGCCTCGAAATCAGGTGGATTGAGCCAATTCCGGGGCACATTCCTCATTATTTCGTCAGGAGCATTGAGGGATGGTATAGGGTAAGGCTTCGACCTTCCCGCAGCTGAATTTTAATCCTGCGGAGCGCGCACCACATTGATCAAAGGTTTGCCAGCGAACCAGCGGCGTAGGTTCTGGCACACCAGCTTGGTTGTTGTTTCCGCGGCCGCTTTCAAGTGGAAGTCGCCGCGAATATTGCCGGCGACGTGCGGCGTGATAATTGCCGTTGGCATGCTCCACAAACGGTTATTGGCCGGCAGTGGTTCAACGTCGAACACATCGAGGCCGGCGCCCGCTAAATGACCGTTCTCTAGCGTATCGGACAAGTCATCAAGGACGACGGAGTTACCACGGCCGCCGTTCAGGAAGTAGGAGCCGGTCTTCATGGAGGCAAAGAAGCTAGCGTCAAACAGGCCGGTGGTTTCTGGCGAATATGGTAGGAAACTGGCGACTACGTCCGCGCTACGGATGGTGGCGTCTAGGCTATCCATTGTCAGTATCTCCTCAAAGCCAGCTGACAGCACGTCCGGCACGTGGCGACGGAAACCAATACAGTGGGCACCCATTGCCGTGCAGAGGCGAGCGAAATGCGTGCCGATGTCGCCGGCGCCGACAACAACAACTCGAGCACCATCCAAGGTGCGCACCATACCCTCGTCATGCCAGACGTGCTTGTTTTGATTGTCGCGGTAGAGTTCCAGCTTCTTCATAAGGCTCAACAGCACGGCGAACATGAATTCCGAAACCTCCTGGCCGAAGGCGCCATGCGCGTTAGTGATGACTACATCGGCCGGAATCACGCCCGGCTCGACATACTT
>JAFNPO010000039.1 GCA_017386585.1 Aeriscardovia sp. | reverse complement strand
GTCGAAGACGTGCAGCCGGTCGAATTGGCGGGCCATTTCCCTGTCGTTGGGCAAGTGTTTTTCGAGGATAACGTGGTTTTCCCATGAACCGGTTTCGAAGAAGCGGACGGCTCCCAATTGGAACGTGGGGTCGAAGCCTGGTTTGGTTGCGCATTCGTGTTTGTAGTGGCGGGCGGCGGCTAGGAGGGTGCTCATGGTGATGTCGCCGCGGTTTTTCAGGAGCCGGCCGATGGTGTTCCAGGTTTCCCTGTCATGCCAGGGTTGGCCGCCTGGATAGGTTTCGCGCAATTGGTTCCAATGGGTTTTCATGTCCATCAGGATGCTCGGGGGGAGGGTGACGGGCTGGGGTTGCGCCGCGGCGGCTGATAATGGTGTTGCGTTTCCTGGTTGGCTGGATGGCGTAACGGTTGTGTTGAACGCTTCGACGCGACGGGTCAAGTGTTCCAACCATGGGCGCGCACCCATAACGGGTTGTTTCCCATCTTTCAGAGAAGAAAGGGAGGGAGCGTCGACTGTTGGGAGCGGCGTCGCGCTTCGCGCGCCGCACGTCGCTTTTTCTTCTTCTTTTTATTTTTCTTTCAATGTAATAATCAATGTACTAATCTTGTTCGGCAGCTCATGCCACTGGTCTATCCCCTGCTTCTCCATACGGTGCAAGGTGTTCTCCAGGATACCGATAGCGTCTTTCAACATGACGCCGCATGTCGTGGCCGCGCTTTCCAACGCTTGATCGGCATCCCTGTTGCCGGCCAGAAGCACGTATTCGCTGCTCGTCCAACCCCCGTCCGAACGATGCCGGGGGAAGGCGACGAGGATCATCGCGTCGACGAGTTCCCGCAAATGGCAGCGTATGGTCCGCTGGCAGAGGTTCGTTTCCTCGGCCATGGTCTTGTGCCGCTCCCAGCACACGCCGATGCTGTTGGCGTGGAAGCGGATGTGTTTGGCCAATAGCAGGCCCAAAGGGGTGAGACGATGGGTTTCTTTTTTGAATTCCCGGTAGTCCATGTTCTTGCAGCTCATCGCGCCTCCTCGCCGTCCACGGCCGTCCTGTTGTCTTGTTTGCTTGGATTGTCTGTCTTGTGTTTCCGTTCGTTTTCGTATCCGCCGTTGAGCCAGGTTTCCTGGGTTTCCCAGAATTCGTCGTGCACGGCGAGGAACTCTTCGGGACTGAGAGAGTGGAGGACTTTGCCCAGGGCGCGCGCGTCGGCTTTCAGTTCCGGATCATTGGGGCTGCGTCCCACGAGCAGGTAGCAGTTCATCATCGCGCGGCCGAGCATGGAACGGAAGTCGAGGGTTTCCGCGTTGCCTTCCTCGCATTCGGAGAGCATTCCGCCTGCCAGGGCGCGGAACACGGGGTCGGTCACCGGAACGTCCTCGTCGGGGATCTCCTCTTCCCAAAACGTCATCATCTTCCCTCTTTCGCGACTCGAAAGATAGTTGATATCGTTTCTTATATTATCCGATTAGATTGACCGCTGCCACCGAGGTTCCCGGCCTGGTTTCCCGCGGCAACCGGAAACACGCGTCCCTCCCCTCCGATAAACTGAAATGTCCTAGCGCGGGCGGCGCCGGGGATCGCGACGCGGGGGACGCGTCCGCGCAACGGAACGAGGGTTAGCATGGATTTGCGGGCGGTGTCGCTGTTCTCGGGAGCGGGAGGCCTGGACGTCGGTTTCGAATCGGCGGGCTTCAACACGCTCTTCGCCAACGAGTCCGACCATGACGCCGCCGAAGCATGGCGGGCCAACCGTCCCGCGACGGCGCACGTCATGGTGGAAGGCGACATCAACGATCATCTGGACGATCTCCAGGCGTACGCGGGCGTCGACGCGCTTTTCGGCGGCCCTCCCTGCCAAGGTTTCTCGGTGGCGGGCAAAATGGATCCCCATGACAAGCGTTCCCGGCTCGTCTGGCGGTTCATGGACGCCGTCGGAATAATCCGCCCCAAGGTCTTCGTCATGGAAAACGTCGCCGCTCTGGGCAGGCTCGCGAAATGGCGGTCCGTGCGCCAGAGCATCGTCAAACGCGGCGAGAAGCTCGGCTACAACGTGTCCTACCGGGTTCATCACACGCCGGATTACGGCGTGCCGGAGAACCGGGACCGCGTCGTCTTCGTGGGCGTGCGCCATGACGTAGGCGGACCAGCAGACTTCTACCGGGAGCTGGAAACCCATCGGGCGGCCCCGGCGACGGCCCGCGAAACCATCCTGTCGGCCGGCCGATACGACACCAAGGCCAATCCACGCACATGCACGGCCGCTGTCACCCTGGCAGCCAATCCCGTCATGCGCCGCTCCCCCTACGCCGGCATGCTGGTGAACGGCGCCGGACGTCCCATCGACCTCGACGGCATCGCTCCGACGCTGCCCGCGTCGATGGGAGGCAACAAAACGCCGATCGTGGACGAGGCCGCACTGCGCAACCCGTCGATCCCCAACTGGTTCGAAACCTACCACCGGAGTTTCCTCGACGGGACGGCGTCCCCCCGCACCTGGAGCGTTCCCCAGACGGTGCGCCGTCTGACGCTCAAAGAGTGCGCCGCCATCCAAACGTTCCCGGCAGGCTACCGGTTCAGCGGCTGTAAAACGAAACAGTACAGGCAGATCGGCAACGCGGTGCCCTGCCGGTTCGCCCACGCGATCGCCATGTCCGTGCGCGACGCGTATCTCGGAGGTTCCTGATGACGATCGACATCGACAAGACAGCGGCGACCAGACTGCTCCACGCTTCCTATCTCGCCTGCACGGAAAAACCGGTCGAGGAATGCCCCATATCCTCGGCCATCGACCTCGTGATGGACGGCAGGAACTGCCTGACGTACCGCTACATCATGTTCACGGCGCTGCTCGCCAAAACGGTGGACCCCGCGATCGACGTCCTCTCATTGCAAGCCGGCGACAGGTCGGCAGGCGCTTACGACGCCCGATCCTTGGCGTCCAAAGTGGTCTACCCCTTCCAGAAATCGATGCTGGGCAACATCCTCGACGGTTCGAACAACGATCCGCTGGTCAACAAGCCAGGACGGTTCACGCGCCTGCGCAAAACCAACCCCGCCGCCGCCGGCGACCCGAAACGCGCGCTCATGGCCCTCTGCGACAACCTGCCGAAAATCGAAACCCAAGTCCAAGCCCGCCAGTGCGTCGACTACATCGTGACGAAACTGCTGGCCGCCAAAACAGCAAGGGAAAACCAGCTCCGCGCGTTCGACGACAAAGCGCGCGGCAGGAGCGTGTTCACGGCACGCCGGTTCATGAGCGACCTGCTCGACCAAGGCTTCGGCGGCGCGGCGCTCGTGCTGGCAGCCACGGCATTGTACCGTCTGCGGTTCGCGGACAACGGTTTCCGGATCGAAGCGCATCCCGTCAACCAGTCGGGTTCCTCGAAACGCCAGTTCAGCGACCTCGACCTGTTCCGCGACGGCGTCCCGTTCATGGGCACCGAACTCAAGGACAAGCCGTTCACGTCCTCCGACGTCGACCATGCCGCCGAAACGGCGTATGCGGTCGGCGCCAAAAGCCTGCTCTTCGTCGCCGGACGGCATTCGACGTTCGCCTCCCAGCCTCCGACCTATTTCGCCAAGGCGCGCGGCAAGTACGCCGGACTAGGCATGTACGTGGGCGTGATTTCGATCGACGCTCTGATGGACATGACGTTCGCCGCCCATGTGGACTTGGATCCGACCGTCCTGTTCGAGACCGTCCGTGAAACCGCTGAGGCTATCGGCGCTCTTGAAGCCCAGATGTGGGTCTACGAGCGTTTGGCCGGTTGAACCGGACGGACGCTCCTCCCCTGCCCGGCATAGCCGTCGACGCTCGTCTTCGACTAAAAGTATGGTGCAAAATATGAACGACACAGCAGGGCAAGCCATAGAAAACAAACCCCTTGAAGAAATCAAAAAATCTAGGCTTAAAGAACTTGAAGAGTACGAAGAAAACAAAATTCTCGAGCCGGCAAACGTTGACTTCCTTTCCAAGTTCATAAAGCAGGCAGAGAGCGTGGAAGAAGTTGAAAAACTTTTCACCCTTTCGGTTTTGTGGAGGAGGACCGGCCTGGTCTTTCAGCCAACT
>JAFNPO010000038.1 GCA_017386585.1 Aeriscardovia sp. | reverse complement strand
TCGCCGTGCTGGCCGACGGGATGGGCGCTGTGAGCGGACTGCGCGTCGAACGCACGACCGTGTCCGCCGACGGCGCGATGAGCGGCACCGGCAGCACGCGGGACATCCCCGTGCAGGCTGTGTACCACGCCATCGGCTATCTGCCGGCCCATGCGGCGGGCGCGCCTTACGACGAGGAGACGTCGACTCTGCGCAACCGCGGCGGACGCGTATTCACCGATGCAGGCGAACCGATGCCGCGCGTCTACGTCACCGGCTGGGCCAAGCGCGGGCCGGTGGGCCTCATCGGCTCCACCAAGGCCGACGCCGCCGAGACCATCGCCAACCTGCTGCAGGACTGTGCCGCCGCGCCGCGCGGCGGACGCGCCGACATCGACGCAGACCAGGACTCCATCGTAAAGCTGCTGCGCGCGCGAGGCGTGGCGTTCACTGGTCTCGACGGCTGGAAGCGGCTTGATGCCTACGAACGCCGTCAAGGTGAGTCCGTTGGCCGTGAGCGCGTCAAGGTCGTCGACGCGGAGCGGATGCGGCGGATCAGCGCCGGCTGGTAAGAGACTGGCGCGCGATCAGCGCATGGCATCGGCTTGGAGTTCGGCGCTGCGGCCGTCATGGCCCGGGCGGTCGTCGGATGGTTCCGGCCCGGCGCGGTTGCGCCGGTTTCGGATGGAACCGGTTCGGCGCGCGACCGGCTCTCGTGTCGACGGCGCAGATCTGCTATAATGCAAAAGCATGATTTCCAAGCAATCGCGGACGTAGTTCATCGGTAGAACGGGAGCTTCCCAAGCTCCAGAGGCGGGTTCGATTCCCGTCGTCCGCTCTTCTTTCTTCTCCTGTTTGCTCGCGAACCGGTCGATTCCGATGCCAGCCGTCATTCCCCCCAGTTGGAATGGCCGTATGAGCGAACGAAACGCAGCTGCTGATGTGTCTGCCATCAGCGATGCCATTGATAGGATCGGGAATAGGCTTCGTACGCAAAGGGAAGCCGCCGACAACGAAGAAACGACGAAAACGGCTTTCATCCTTCCGTTCCTGCGCGATGTGCTTGGTTATAACGTCGAGAATCCGTTTGAGGTGAAGCCGGAGTACCCGGCTAATGTCGGTTACAACAAGGGCGAGAAGGTTGACATTGCTATTCTCAATGACGATTCGGAGCATACTCCGCGCATCCTGATCGAATACAAAAAACTGGGTCCTGGCTCTGATTTGAGGCGGGAACACGTCGCACAGCTGCGGCAGTATTTCAACACGCGGCCCAGCGCTCGTTTCGGTATTTTGACCAACGGCCGTGTCTGGCAGTTCTATACCGATATGGACAACGACAACGTGATGGACGAGGAGCCGTATGCCGTTCTCAACGTTCTCAGTCCCGACCCCGACGTCATCGTTTTGCTGCAGGACATAACGAAAAAGGGATTCGATTCCGGTAAAGCGCGCGAGGATATCGAACGCCGCCGCAAGATGAAGCTGATTCGTCGGCGCATCGACAACGAATTATCGGACCCGTCCCTTAAGTTCGTGAAGCTTCTCGCCGGTGAGCTGGTGGCGAAAGGCACGCACGACCACACAGTCGAGACCGAATACAAGCCGCTCGTCGAGGAGGCGTTGAAGGAATACATCAACCAGCGCATCAAAAGTCGGTTGGAGAAGGCGGCAATGGATGAGGAAGGCTCCGATTCCCAGCAGCGCGGCGCAGAGGAGAGCGACGATGCCGCGGCGGTGAGAACAGGAACCGCAGAACCAGGGGAGGCGGAACAAGAACAGCCGGAGAGGAAGCGTCGCCGTTCATCGGTGAAGATGCAGGATCTGGTGAATGCTGGTTTGCTTCATGACGGCGATGAATTGATCTGCGCTACCGCGAGCGGCCAGTACCAGGACGTGGTTGCCACGGTTCGCGGCGATGGAAAGATCGAAATCGAGGGACAGCCGTACCCCTCGCTTAGCAAAGCGGCGGAGATTGTTACGGGCCACTCCCGCGATGGTTGGACATTCTGGAGGCTGCCCGATGGCAGGACACTGGATGACCTGCGCGATGCCTATGGCCGAGGATCTTCGGTCCATGATTGAACACGGCGGATTCCATCCGTCGACCGCGGATCCTTCGGCCATAGACATCCGGGAACGCGTTGTCGCGGCCCCTTCCGGAAAACCGGCCGTAGAGGCCCTCGGCTTCCTTTCCCGCAGGTCCGCTCCGATTGCCTTCGCCGCGCGTCGTCGGATAAGCTGGGATAGCCGCCGCCCGCGCGGTTCCGGCGGCTCAACGAGGAGAATCCCATGGAAAACCAGACTGCGGAAAACCAAGCTGTGGAAAAATCCGTTCCGGCCGTAAAACTGTCCTACGAGGACGCTTGGAAGCTGCTGACCGAATACACGAAGGGCGCTGCGTTGCGCGTCCACGCGCGCCAGGTGCAGTCCTGCATGGCGTGGTTCGGCGAACGTTTCGGCGAGGACCCGGAAGTGTGGGGCGTAGCCGGCATGTTACATGACCTCGACTACGAGATGTACCCGGATCAGCATTGCGCGATGTCGAAGCGGATCATGGAGGAGCGCGGTGTCGACCCACTGTACGTCCACGCCATGCTCTGCCACGAGCCAAAACTGACGGGCGAGGAGCCAGGCACCATGCTCGAGAAAACGCTCTACACCGTCGACGAACTCAGCGGCCTCATCAACGCCGCCTGCCTGATGTACCCGTCAAGGTCAATCTTTGACGCGACGGTCACTTCCATCAAGAAGAAGTTTAAAAATAAAAAGTTCGCCGCGAAAATCGACCGCGGGCACATTTCCGACGGCTGCGAGCGCATGGGCTGGGACTTGTCCGACGTCATTGACGGCTGCATCCGGGGCATGCAGGCCAACGCGGAGCAGTGCGGCCTCGTCGGCGACCACGAGGAAGGCGATCGGCAAGAGTGACAGGCGTGTGGCGCGGCTTCTGGCAGGCGCTTTTTCTGAGGGAACGATGCCGCGCTCCGATTCCGCGATGGGCGAGCGGCCGCCTGTGTTTTTCCGATGTTTGCGGGAGTAGAGTGGGGCGCGACGGTCGTCGGCAGAGCAGTTCGGCATGGAAAACCGACAGTCGCTCGTGAATGAAAGGTATAGACATGAAAAACATTTGTGAAACGGCGTGCGGCGGTAACTCGAAGATGATGCTTGCTTGTAGTCTCGCGCTGGTTGGCGTCCATCTGGGCGTCGCGGCGGCAGGCCTGGCCGCTGGCAAGGAGAAGGTCATGCGTCGTGGTTTGATGATGGCTGCTGTGTTCGCCTGCGGCGCGGCGTGCGCGGTCTTCATGGACGGCGAAACCTGCCAGGATGATTCCGCCGTCGCTCCGGCTGAATCCGACACGGTTTCCGCCGAGTGACCAATCATCCTGGTTCCTTGTAGCGCTAGGAGCGTGATGAACAGCACGATGTTGTAGCCGTGGTTTGCGTGAGGGATAGGGTTACTAGCAGCGTTCACAGCGGCTGGTAACCTCATCTTTCGTATCTTTTTGCAAGTATCGGATTTACTTGTGCTCTGAGGTTCGAAACGTCCTTAGCCCCGGATTTTTTTAGCAGCGGTCAGGAACTTGTAGAAGATTTTACGGATTGGCACATCGCGGTCCGGCGCAACTGGCGTAATCTCCTGAGTAAATTTAGTCTTGAACTCATTGAGGCCTTTGAGACTCGGCGCGAAATCGTCACCGATGCCCATGAGATCGTACTCGGTGATGCCCTGCCTGCCCAGCTCGCAGCATTCGCTGTAAAGCAATTTATCAGTGATGTGCAAACGCATGGCGTTTGAACGCATAGCAGCATAGTAGCGTACAGCGTGCGTGCCATTAACGGTGACGATGGACCAGGCGTTGACAACACCGTCGATGCGGGCAGCAAAAACGCGGACATGGTCCGGCGCGAGCGCGCGGATCATGTCTTCGTAGTCGGACATCGGAGCCGGCGTGAAACCATCGCGCTTACCAGTCTCGACCATCACGTCATAGTAGTCAACGAAAGATTCCAGAGCCTGCTCAGTCTCGTCGGCACACTCGGCCGGGCATTCGCGCAGGGCCTTGCGCACGTCGCGTCGGCCGCGGCCCTTCATACGCGCGAGAATCTCATCGGCACCACCAGTCACATCGATGACGACGGTCTGATCGTACGGAACGATGGACAGCGTAAGGCAGCTTTGAGGTAACTCGTTCCACAGGCTCATGCGCAGGAACACGATGCGCTTATCATGCTCCTTGACGAACGCGGCGAGCGCGTCGGTCGCTTCGAACTCTTCTTGCTCGGTTGGCTTGGCGATCCAGACCGGACCATGCGCGGAACGCAGGTAATGGTAGCCGTGCGTTTCGAAGTCGATGAATGTGGCGAATGCGACAGTCGTGTTATCTTCCTGGATGAGCAGACAGCCGCCCTTATCGTTCCGCCACGGAGAACGCCCGCTGATACCGGCCTGGTAGCGAACCCATTGCGCTGTCTGCTCAATCGGTAACGTAACGTTCGCCTGCGCCGCCGCAGCATCGAAATTCTCGCGGTTCGTCTCCGTGATAGTGATCATCATTACCTTTCTGCTGGTTCAGTCCCGGGCCGGTCCAAGGACATAGGATGCGACGATTTTATCGATGAGTTCGCCTCCAACGCTCTTGCTGGCAGCCGGATATTGAATCTCGAGGAAGTAGCTGCGACCGTGGGCGCCGGGGTAAATATACGCATCATCATAGTAGATAGTCCTGTTGGCTTCGTAACTGACCACGCAATGCACGCCCTGTTGGTAAACGTACTCGTTGGAATGGCCGGAACCCTTCTGTTCGTCTGTGCACACACTGGCAGCACTCTGACCGGCGGTGGTCGACTGGCCCCACGCGCTGACGCTCATGACCCTATTGGGGTCCATAAAGATAGCACCGTTGGCCGTCGAATTGATCGGCAGTCTGCGGTGGGCTGCGTCGTTGACGCTACTGGCGTTGATGGGTTGGGTCTGCGTGAAGCTTTGCGGCAAGTTGACAGAGAAGCCGTAGTCGCTGTTGGTGTATTGCTGAGAGGCCTGCGAGACGAGACCGGCATCGAGAAGTGTTGTTGGCTTCGTCTCAGTGGGTTGGGCGCCCGGTTTGGCGCTCGCTGAAGTACTGGAGGACGGTTTTGCGCTATGGGGAGTGGAACCCGACCCGAGGTGTCCGAGTACAAGGCTGAGAGCCACGATGACGAGGAACGCTACCACGAGTGTGACCGCGAGGCGGCGCTTCTCGCGCGGCGTGCGCTGCTGGGGAATGTCTTTCGCTGCCGTTCCCGTGTCGCGATGGCGGGAGTTCTTAGTGCGATCGGTCAGTGACGGGGATTCCGCGGTGGTCTTAGCGGTGGAAGATTTTGTGGACGCGTCGACGTGCGCGAACACACTGGGCAAGGGGCTACCCAATTGGGCGGAGCGAGTGGTCACCTTTTGGGATATGGTTTTCTTCAGTGTCGCACGTTCCTTGGCGGTGATGATGCTGATGCGGAAGAAGTGCTTTACTGCTTCGAGCTGCTGGTTTAGTTTCTTTGCGGGATGTGGTTTTGTAATCGGTTTCCGTGCTGCGGCAGCAACGCGCTGCTGCTCAGACGTGGTTCGGTCGGGGGTTTTGTTGTCTGGATGCTGCGCTGAGTCGGACTGTGTGGCGGCTGTCGGCTTTGAAGTGTTAATTGTGGTGTCCGTGTTGGCTTTATTGGCGGTATTGTCAGAGTACGGGGAAGTATGACGAGTTTCTGTGGCCCAAGGTATTTCGGTCGACGCTGGCGCGGTAGTCGCAGGCGAAATGGCTGAGAATTCTGGCACGACAGTCTTGACGGTCTGCGTGGTTTCCTTGATTGCCGCAGTGGAGTCGTTCTGCGACGCAACGGGTTGAGGTTCCCGGTCCTTCGAGATGGGCAGGTCGGGGATGGCGAGATCGTCGTCCAGGAACAGCGTCGTGGAGTTTAAGGTCGGTTTGGTGAGTGCCGTTTCCAGCGGGGAGAGGGGTAGTTCAATCGCCGGGTTTGGAGTGGGTGGATTATGGTCGGCGCGGTCGGTGACCGGCGTCTGCTGCGCAGACGGGTCCGCGGCGTCGGTCGATGCCAAGGTTGTGATTGACAAGGATGTTGACGATGATGGAGCTGCTGGTGCTTCGTCGCTTGTCTGCGAATGATTTTCCGGTGCGATGGAAGAGGGAATATTACCCGGTCGTGGCGTGGCTGTGGCGTGCACACTACGGCGTCGCGGGACTGGTGTCGCAGCTGCTGCGGAAGTTATGGCGCGAGTCGCGCCAGCCGTCGTATCGGGGTTCAGTGCGTCAGCCCTGTTTGTGGATGATGTCGTGGGCAACGCGTTTAACGGGGCGTGCGTTGTCATCATGTTCGACGCTAGCGGTTTTGGGGTGATGGAGGCTGGTTGCGGTTCGGGTGCCGGTGCGCGTTTCGTAACCGTCATCATCGTGGTGGATGGTGCGATGGCCGAATTTTCTTCAGTCTGTTCCTCGACGAAGTCCTCGGACGGTGAACCACCCGTGAAAGCGTCATCCGGATTCTGATCGTCGGTGTACACAACGGTTTCTTGCGTTGCTGGCTCTGGGGTAGCTTTCTCTTTAGCTGATTCCCCGATGACCTGCTGTTGCACGGTGATGGGCATGGTCTCCATCGCTTCGAACTGAGCGACACCTGCTGGCAGCGGCGGCATTTCGCCGGGCTTCGTCGGGGGGGCAAGCAGCGGCCATCCGCAGATGGAGCAGAAACGGCTACCTGGCATGTTCTCTGCGCCGCAGTTGAGGCAGGTGATGGCAGCGTGATTATCACCCATGACGAGGCTCCTTACGATGTCAACTCAACATTTCGAATATAGCGGTTTCCCAGTGTTGGAGAGAGTGCCGCCACGTTTCCTTGCGGGACTGTCACGGTGGACGCTTAACCGCTTCGCGCGCTCGCGTTTTCTATAGGTTCACAATGGCTACGGATGTCGGCCGCGTCAGCCTATAACTGGCGATATGCGAATGATAGGAGAGGGTGGCCGACGTGGAACAGAGCAATCCGGTGTGCCGCGCAATTCACTCGGTCCTACAGGAGGTTTCCGGCTTGAAAGGACTTTCCCTCGCCCAGAACTTATCGAAGCTATTCTCCGACACTGGGGCATGGTGCCCACAGGAGTCAGTAAATCTCTGTGCCACTAGCTGCCCAGTCTTATGCTAGACGACATGATCATCGTCATAACGCTGCTCATATCCCTCCTGGCCCAGCAAAGTGAGCGACCTGCGTAAGCGGGTTGTATGCCGCCTGCATCACCTCGATCTAGAAATCAGCAGCGCCATCAGGACGCGTTCGATGTCATCGTCCAAGCCTGCCGCGCGCTGATGATTCTCTACGTGTTCCCCGGAACGCCTAAAGAGGAGACTTCTGCCGCTGGGCGGAGCGAGCGCAAGTTCGCGTGGACTTCATGCCGTCTCCGAGACTCACTGCGTGTCCCAATGGGGGCACAACTCGTCCGGCTTTTATACCTGCACATCTGGTTTTCGTGGAGCACATGCCCGTTACCGGCCATCTAGTAATCGGGTCAGGCTTGTGTCGTGGGGGTATTTCCAGCGATGTTCACTGAGCGCACTCGCTAGAATAGTGTGCGCTGCCTAAGGTCGGGTGATTCGCAGAGGATAGTGATGTTTCGATCGACCGAACCTCACGTGGAAAATCGAGCAAATGACGTCGAAGAAGGACCACGAAAACCGCGTCGACCGGGCCGTGGAGTACGCGAATGGCTCCAGCATTCTCCTGCTCGATTCGCAGGGAAACCGAAATAACGGCCAATCTACTTGCGGGACGCAGATGTGTGAGTCGGGCGTACCATGCAGATAGGGACGACGAGTCACGCACCAGCAACCAGGATAGGTTCATTGCGAATGATCGCGGCTCATCGTGTCCACTAGCGTCTTCGGCATGGGTCTGATAAGCCAGACCGTGGCTAGGTCGTGCATCAACGCCCTGAAGAGCACCAAGGAAAGTGCTACTAGAGAGCCAACCGGATCGAGCGTAACGTCCGGTCTTCGAACTGCCTGCTTCTCTGGACGCCTCGCAATCTCTCCATCTCCCGATACTTCATCGATACCAGCAACACGGGCGACTGACCATCCGAAGAGGAGCAGATCGTCAATCGGCGCACTACTAGTTGCCCGGCCCTATGCAGGGCTACCGCACGACTACTGATTGTCTGCGCGCCTACATCCTGCGAAGGGTTAGCTGAAGCGAGCGACTGGATCGACATCGATGAGTACGGACGTCTGGCGGACGTGCTGCCGCAGCTGGTACGCCAAATCCTTAACCACCTCTTTTACAGTGACGATTTCGGGAACCCGTTTTCCCACGCTGCCGCTCGGCCCCGTTTGAGGACGCCTTCAGGCCAGAACTTTTCGCTGCCGATTAGACTTGTGGAAGAGTCGTGTACTCGTCGCTGCGCGATTGTCGTTCGAGGTCGGGGCGTCAGAGTTTTGGGACGTGGCCATTGGCGCGGACGGCAGTACGGTGTCCGGTATTGGTCCGACCGAGCTTGATTACGATTGTGAGCTTCTTCGCCCAGCTGTAAGGGGTTCGCTTGACTCCTTCCAAGGAGGAGGGCCGGTTGCTGTTCTAGGTCTTCACCCGCACGCTCGACTTTTCAGGCAACGTCGCTTGACGGGCTGAGGACGTCTGGGGCGTGGGCAAAGCGAAGGTCGAGCGGTACGGACGGTGGTTCCTGGACACGATTGAAGGCGAGACGAATTGAGCAAGCCGTCGGGACCGAGCAGGATGTCGGCGTCGCGCGGCTCATCGGCACTGGGTGTGCCACTTTTCCGGCGGTGTTTTTCCATAGGCATAGTGTCACAATTTTACTGAGATGGGTGCGATAATGGCCATAGTTTGGCTGACTATGCCCCCGTGGTTTCGCAGCCGCAGTCTGTAGTTGATCGTCGAAGGAAATGTCATGTCCGAAAACACTCGCACGACGCTCGTTTTAGGCGCTAGTGGACGAACCGGCTCCCTAGTCGTCGCCGACCTGCTTGCGGAAGGCCGCCACGTAGTCGCCTATGTGCGCCGTCCCGAAGCCATGAAACCAGCGAACGGCTTGACCGTCATCGGAGGTCAGCTTGACGATGTTGCCGCCATGACAGCCGCAGCCGCTGGCTGCGACTCAATTCTTGTCACGCTCGGCATGAAGGGCATGGACTTTAGCGCATCGGAGGTTATGGCTGGTGGACCTGCACCCGAGGGCCGTACCCCCGTCATCACGATGGCGATGTCATCGATAATCGCCGTCGCGAAAGCGAACGATATCCGCCGCGTCGTCGTGTTGTCGGCACTGGGCGTAGGCGCAACCATCAAAAACTCCGCTTTCACCGCCGAACAAATAGCAAACTCGCCGCTCGACTCCGTCTTCCGCGACCACGAGAACGGCGAAGCGCTGCTGCGCGCCAGCGGCCTCGACTGGACCACCGTACATCCGGGCTTCCTGACCAGCGGGCCAGCCACCGCTCATCCCGTGGTAATCGACGCGGCGAGCGGCCGGAAATTGCCCGGCCGCTCCGTCACTAGCCGCGCCGACGTGGCCGCTGTCCTCGTGCACAGCGTGGATGACCCAGCCACCATCGATAAGCAACTAATAGTGATGTCTGAAGCGGAGTAACGATGGGGCTGCTCGTAGCATAGCAATTTTGCTCAGAATGAAAGTTGGGGGTTGTGGAAAACCGACGGTCTTCCACAACCCCCAACTACATCGCACGGTCCAGATCGCCGCTGCCGACGAAGTGGCAATCCTGTCCCTGCGTTCGTGCGCGCGGCGCGGAGACATCGGCCACGCCGTGGACGTGTTGCCGGACGGAACCGGGAATAGACCAATGGGACTGGTTCCGGTCCACTCCCAGTGTCCGTCCGATTCGATGGTGACAAACCCCGGGTCAGAGGACTCATCACCAAGTTCGACAGCTCAGTCCTTGCCGGCCTGAGCCTGGGCCTGCGTCGCCTTGATGATGGCTTGCGGCACATCAGCAAGCTTGGCATCAGGGGCGAACGGCTTCTTAATTGGCATCCCCATCGGATCTTGGCCGTAAGATATAACTTCGGTGGGAATGTCGGACAGAGCGCATCCGGGCTTGTGCATCCCTTCAATTTCCCAGGTAAACGGTGCGAATTTGTTGTTCGGGTTGACCCACTTGCGGCCCTGACGACGCGACGCCCAGTAGATACCGAAGGCGATACCCAGCGTGCCCAGCGTGATGCCGATGATCGACCAAACGTAGATTTGTGGCGATCCGACTTCCTGCGATACTTGCGCTGGCGGCCATACCGACATCACAATGCCGAAGAGTGACGCGGCGATGCCAACAATTACGGTAATCCAGGCGCCGACCCTTCCCCCGGGGATGACGAACGAGCGCGGACGGTTCGGCTGCTGGTATTTGAGCCGGATATAGGCGATAAACATCAGCACGTAATACAGCAGGTATAGCACGGTGAGAGCCTGGGTCAGCATGATAATGAAAGCCTCAATGTTCGGGATGAGCATGAAGAAGAACGAGAGAACCGTCATGAGGAACGTCTGGAAGTAGACCAGACGGGCCGGCATGCCGTGCTTGTTTGTGCCCTGCAGCCACTTCGGTAGGAAGCCGGAGCCACCCGCCTGGCCAAGCATGATGGATGGCGCGTCGTAGCTGGTAATGGTCGAAGCAATTGTCAGCGGAATGCCGGTCCAGGCGAGCACCACGTAAATCCACGGAATACCAATCGTGGCGCCGAGCTCCTTCATCACGGTCGTCAGGCTATAGAGGACGTTGATTTGGCCTTCCGGCACCATTATGGCGATAACGAGCGTACCGAAGATGAAGATTGCCATCGACAAGATCATGGCAATCAACATGGCAAGGGGGAACTCGCGTTTCGCGTTCTTGAGGTTCTTAATGTACGCGGCATTAAAGTCGACACCCGCGTAGCTGAAGAATACTGAGGCGGCCAACGCCAGGGTGCTCAGGCCCTGGTACTGCGGAACCAGGCCCTTGGGATTGAAACTAATGGCGCACTTGTTGCCCTGTGCGAGCCAAACGATGACGAAAATCATCATGAAGGCGAGCGGAAAAATAGTGCCCACGATGACTCCCCACGAGGCGACTTTGGCGAGCACCTTGATGCCGTACGTCGAGAGAATGGCTAGTATCCAGTAGAACGCCAGCCAGCCCATGGAAATCCAGAACACGCCGGACTGGCCCACATAGGCGTATGGGTTCTCCGCGAATTTGACGGCGAAGTTGTAGTTCGGGGTGAAGAACATAATCGTCGCTGCGCCGGATGCCGGTGCGCCCGCCATGTTCAGAGCATTCTGGAACCAGAGAAGAAAGATGCAGAAGAATGCCCAGCCTCTGCCGATGCCTTCTCCCACCCAACGGAAAATACCGCCGCGCTGCGGCCAGCCGGTGGCTAACTCGGCTGCTACGAGAGCGGTCGGGATAAAGAAGACGATGGCGCCCACGACGTAGTATGTCACGGAGCTGAGCCCGTAGAACGCCATCTGGACGTCATTGCCGATGCCGGCCATGTTAGCCACGTTGAGCATGGCCAACGCCCACATGGACATGTACACGCGCTTGTCTTTATCGGGAACAGAAGCTGGTGTGCCGCTACTGACGGTCGTGCTGTGGCTCCCCTGGGAATCGTTGTCCATTTTTGTATCACTCCTTCAAACCGCCGAAGGGTGTGGGTGGCGATGTCCGCAGTCCCGCGGCGACACCCTCATGGTATTAATCGGATTCTGCAGGGAAACGGGCGTTTCGCGTTGGGAAGGTTCCCAGATTGTGGTGGGAATGTTTTCACTTTTGTGGGAATGGTTCCGCCTTCCGAAAAGGCGAATAGGCACGAAGAAGAAGGGGGAGTGGAAAGTGCCCTGGTGTGGGGTTTGTGCCGACCTCTATTCCTGGATGGGTAGGAAACGGGCGATAAGGTTGTCGCGACCTCCCACAGTATCGACATATCCTTCGGTTTTCGCGTCTTGCCAAGAGAGCGTGCCTGTGGCGAGCGCCAGCCAAGTCATCGGGGAAATTTCGATGACGTCGGGCGGCGTGAGATTATGTGGGTCGGAGTCGGGGCCGGGTAGGATTTTGACGGCTCCCCACGGTGCTACGCGCACTTCGACGCTAGGGCCAGGTGCGACTTTCTCCAGTACGTGCAGGGAGTAGCGTGTGGCCATCGCGATAGTGGAGCGGCTTAGGCTATCTTGGGTTCCGGTGGCGAAAGCGGCTTGACAGTCGAGGAAGCAGTGTCGGCCTTCTTCGAGGTCCTGGTTGCGGATGACGGGCATACTTCTATGGTATCGGGCATAGGGGGATGGTGGGGGTCGTGACGGTGTGGGATTATCGGGTGGATTTGGCAATCTGCACACGGGAGGACGCGTTGGAAAATCAATGAAGGCTGTCGGCTGTCTAGTCGCATAGTAGCTTCTGGATATGCAACTGCCGAACGCTGTTCTGGGTTTGGGTGGGAAGAACGTTTTGGTGATGGTTCTGAAGGACCGGGTTTGCGACGTCAGGTGTGGGCAGCTCAGTGAGGAAGATCTAGTACGGGGACGGGGTCTGGTGCGACTAAGCGCCTATTACAGTGATTTGCTGGACATTGGCTGTGGAAGCCCACCGTATTTATGGTATTTTCTGTCGGAAGTGGGGTGAGGTGGTTTTCAGATGGAGTTGCTGGATCTGGGCTGCGTTACGACGACGTCTTTTTTGGGGTGGGGGTTCATTGGTGTATTCAGCGCATCGGTTTCGGCAGTGGTCCTGAGAGCGTTGGGGATGTCAGCGTGTGTATGCCAGACTAGTTTGCTCAAGCTCTGGCGTATAACCGTCTCTTGTGTTGAGGTAGGAATCGACTCGCGTTAGCGCTTTGCATCTGCGGAGTGCGTGCTCTTTGGATGAGTCGATTCTGAGCGTTCAGGCGCTCTGAGGACGACCAAGTTGCTCGATAAGAACTACGCCGAACGTTTCAAGGTGTTCTCAAAAGGAGTACACCGCTAACAGGTGCTTGCGTCTCGACTAGTAGTGATACTTCCGGACATGCATCCGCGGCGCAACGCCATTGTGCTGTTCTAGAAGGCAGGAGAACTACGATCTGATAACGTTGGAAGATGGTCTTCTGGTCTTAGCGGTACCCTCCGATTCTCATCATTGCGGAGTTGAGTGTTTTCCTGTTGATGTCTATGGCTGTGTGTGGAGCGCCGTTTGGGCCGTCATCTGTCGCCGCTTCAACTACGGAGGCTATATCCCGTGTCGTCCCTGCAGATTATCCGCTGTATCTCCGAGGAGAGTGTCGTCGATGAGTAGCGTCGTGGCGTTCAACAGGGGTCGTCCTCACTTTTGGCATACTTGACGGTGAGGACGCCGAAATCCGCCATCGTGGAGGAGGGAACAACTTCTTTCTCTAGTCGGTGAGGTCCAAGCTTTTACACCCCATATTTAGGGGTTGCGCTCTTTCTATGAATCCGACTTGGAGTTCACGGGTGTCGTCGACTTCTTCGCGGACGGCATTTTTGTACCAGCGGTAAGTATGCTCACGATATGTTCGTTCCCCACTCTGCCGACCGGGACGCTTCATGGTGTTCGTTTTCTTTTGTGTCCATCGTGTCTTTAGCTGGCTATCGAGAATACGCACCGCAATCTCTGTGAGGTGGTGTTCGACAGTTTTGACGTAGGCTACTTTATTTTTAACTACTCAATCGAGGGTTACTTCACTCACATCCGGTTCACTGATTCCCTGCCGTAGAAACAAGCGAAACCGGGCTAGACGACGCTCACGGTGGACGCTGAAACAACAAACGAGGCACCTCCCGCTACCGTGCACGGCACAGATAGGGGAGGTGCCTCGTTTTATCGGTGGCATTGACGGCGAGTTGCTGACTGGCTGTCGCTTCGGGAGTAGCTGTTATCAGCTGGACGTCGCACCGAGTGGCATCACTCGGCGGCGTCAGCCGCGGTATTACCGTCCGCGGCGTCGCTAACTGCGCCGTCGCTAGCGGTGGTGTCGCTGGCTGCGTCAGCTGGCTTATCGGTATCGTTGTCATTTTTAGTGTCGTCGGTGGTATCAAGGCCTAGGTCGACCGGGAAGGAGCTGTTCTCCCACGGCTCTTCCCACGGATCATACTTCGGGTTGCGCTGCTTGTAGATGTAATAGCAGATGCCGCCCACGAGCAGGGCACCAAAGATGTAGGCGAGGAACTTCCAGAATTTCGAGGATGACTTCTTCATGATGGGCTCCTTCTCGA
>JAFNPO010000037.1 GCA_017386585.1 Aeriscardovia sp. | reverse complement strand
GTAGCGCGTTTGCTTGGGGTGCAAAAGGTCACGAGTTCAAATCTCGTCGGTCCGACCATTTCCCCTTGCGCGAAGCCCAATAAAATCAAGGGTTTCTTTTGTGTCGCTAAAAATGCGGGACTTGTTCGATGTGCCACTGTTTGACTTCATTTTACAACACCAAAAGGGGGCACAGAAGGGGGTACGGGAAATGGGCCGCCGCTCCCATCACACTCTGGCGGTAAATCCCAGCACACATCTTGTGTGGCGTCCGCGCTGTCATAGCACGAACATCAGCTCGTTTTCCAGCCTCAAAAATTTTTTACGATTTAAGATTAGATTTAAGATTCGTTTGGTATAATGGTCGTGAACTCAACGACATAGAGTGATACGTGGAGACTTGGAATCCCCGTGGCGCTTTCTGGCGGGGTTGCGATTTGGTATAATAAATAAAATTCTTAGGAGCCGAAATGTTGTTAAAGGAGACACCGTAATGGATGGCGCCATGTATGCTGGCATGGTGCGCCTTTGGTCGGCAGGAACGCGGATTGCGTGTTTTCTTGCCGTGGCGATGCCTTTTGCCGCGCTTGCCCGGACAATCCTCGTGCCGACTCAGCCTGTGTCGCCCTATCTTGACACCGAGGTTTCGACGAATTTCGCGCTGCATGCAGGGCGCACTGACACATGGGGGTTCGATCTCCGAATTCAGATAGCCGGTACGCCCACAAACGACCTCGAGGTCGCCTTCGGGGTCGATGCAAACACGAACGGAGTCCTAGAAATCGAGGAGATTGAGACGGTCTACGGTTGGCGGGGAGGGCGCTACTTCGTAGAGAACGTCCCTGGATGGGACAGGATCGAGACGGAAGCCGCCACAAACGCCCTGTGCGGCGTTCTCGAGGTCAGCCTACAAAACAACTCGTCCGCCGTTCCGAGGCGTTTTGCGGCCACCTGTGGGGGCGTCGCCGCGTTCGCTTCCTTGGCGGCCACGCCACCTCCAGCGTGGTTGTTTAGGCGCGAATGGGACATGGCCCGCATCGTGCGGCGCGGCGCGGGGATCCCGTCGGAGTGGGTTCGCTGCGACATCGAGTACCAGTCGTTCTCCATAAGGCTGAGGTGACGCCATGCTGACGAAGATGTGGACAGGTTCCTTGCTGTTTCTCCTTTTCGCCTCGCTCGTGGCACTGGCGGTCGCCGTTGCATACGAGAAGGACTTTCATCCCCTGCGGGACTTTGCGGCTAGGTTCAGGCGCTTGCCTTTCGGGAAGCAGCTGGCGGTAATCGTGTTCGTCTGCGCCATGTGGGCCTATGCGAGCATCAAGCCGGGCAACGGCGGCGGAGGCGATGGCGGTGGCGGCACCAACAACGTGCCGCAGATGGTGCCGGGGCCGGGCAACCTCGACCCGATGTCTCTGCCAGGCGGAGGGCTTCAGGGTTTGCAGGGTCAGGCACACCTGAACCCGGAGCTGCATCCTATCAACCAGCCCGTGGGCGGCGAGGCGAGTCTCAACCTCGTCAGCTTCGAGCCAATCACCTCGACGAACACGACCCGGACGCTGG
>JAFNPO010000003.1 GCA_017386585.1 Aeriscardovia sp. | reverse complement strand
GGAGAAGAACCCCGAGGAGCAGGTCATCTACGAGGGGAACGGCGCGACGTCCGGATCAACAGCGACCCAGAAGCAAACGGAAGGCCTGTCCGTGTCTCTGGAGCAGAACGGGTTCACCCGTTCCGGGTACACGTTCACCGGGTGGAACACGGAAGCCGACGGGAGCGGCACCTCCTACCAACCCAACGATTCATACACGATCCCCGGTCATACGACGTACTTGTACGCGCAATGGAAACGTGACGAAGGAACAATCGTCTATAACGCGAACGGCGGAAGCGGCACGATGGCAAGCCAGAGCGGCGGCGTTGGTTCGTCCGTGTCTCTTGAGCAGAACGGGTTCACCCGTCCCGGGTACACGTTCACCGGATGGAACACGGAAGCCGACGGGAGCGGCACCTCCTACCAACCCGGAGCAAGCATCACCATCATCGATGGAACGCGGACGCTGTACGCGCAATGGGTCGTGTCGGTCAATTCCCTTCCGATGACCGGCGGCCGCGGTTCTCTCGCTCCGATCATGGTCGGGTTCATTGTTTCCTGCGCAGCGATCGCTGTGGCCGCGGCAGCAGCTTGGAGGAAACGAAGCGAAGAATCGGAATGACCGATGAATAACCGCAGGGTCCGCAACGTCTTGAACGAGTCGCGGACCCTGTTTTTCCGCATCGGCTTCCCATGATCCGCACAATAGCCTGGCGTCCAATTCCCGAGTAATCACCGTTGGACGATTCGCGAATTGGACCTGCAGGCGTCGAGCCGCGCGTTTGTGCGCGGAGAGCAGACGGTGGCGACTCGACCGCCGGCGGTCCCGGAACTCGAGCGCTGGCTGGACGGCCCAACCATACGAAACCGCCGACACCCGACCCATGTCCGGCCGCGCTCGAAACGCAACATGGAATTTCCTATAGACTCAAAGCGGCAATCCAGATCCGGAGCGCTCCGCCGCAACGGTTACCGATCACGCCCGGTTGCTTCGGTGAACGGCGGCGCGTTCCGGCCCGAGAAACAGGCGAATTTCTCCGTAAAAATCCAAGGAACCGCGGCGGATCTAGCGTCCTCCGCCATCATTGGCGTCAACGGGAAAGCTGTTGGCGCGAGCGCTGGCGATTGGCTCCGATTCCTTCGTCAGCTCCTGATCGTCCACGGCCGACAGCTTCCTATGTCCGGTTCCGAATCGGGGCGCTTCTCGCTGGAAATGCGGATTGCGGGGAGGGGGTGTGCTGCAGCATATTGCCGTCGTCGTGGAGAGGGCCAGGCAGCGGGACAAAAGGCATGGCTGTGGCAGGTTGCTGGAGCCGTGCCGCGCAGCCGTGCGCGTAGGCAGCTCCGGTCTCTTCACCAGCCTCGCGACACGCCGTGCGGTATGGAAAGTCTGTGGCGGTTGACGGATGCCGCTCCGATGAGACCTGTTAGATGCGCATACTCGGTCCGAACGGATAGCGATAGGGGAGGGCGATGAATCCTGGTCAGAGGATGGTTCAGCGCAAGCGCAGCCATATTCGTTTAGCCGACGAACAGGCGGCAGTGTTGCAGTCCAACGATTTTGATTTGGTGTCTTTGGTCCGTCCCGCGCTGCCTGAGACCCGCGTCGATCAGCGCATCTTGCTGACAGACCTCTTCGGAGTACCGGTATCAGCCCCGTTTTTTATCAACGCGATGACCGGCGGAACGAACGAAGCCACGGACATTAACGGCGCGCTATGCCGCGTGGCCCGTAAAACCGGAATCGCCATGGCTTTTGGTTCAGCTAACATCGTCTCCAAGGACTTCTCCCGTCTGGATGGATTTCTGCAGGCACGCGCCGAGAATCCCGACGGCCCCATCCTCGTCAACGTCAACCCGACGACGCCCGTCGAATCTGTACGCCTGCTCATCGACAGACTCAAGCCCGTCGCCCTCCAGATCCATGTGAACGCTGTGCAGGAAGCCGTCATGCCGGAAGGTGATCGCGACTTCCGCTGGATAGACGACATTGAACGCCTCCACCACGCCGTATCAGTGCCGGTTGTCGTCAAAGAGGTTGGTTTCGGCTTCGATGTCGCGTCCATCGGTATGCTGGCCCAGGTCGGCGTTAACGCCGTCGACGTGTCAGGCAAAGGCGGCACCAACTTCGCCGTCATCGAGAACGCCCGGTCCCTGGCAGCCGGTGGCTCAGACTTCTCCTACCTGCAGGGAATCGGCGCATCCACAGTTCAATCGCTACTGAATGCGCGAATCGTCGCTCAACTGATAAACGGTCACGGTTCAACGAGCCATATAGCCCACGGCGTCAACGAGCAAGAGGGGACCATGCCAATCGTCATCGCCTCGGGTGGAGTGCGCAATCCATTGGACGTCCTCAAATGCCTGGCGATGGGTGCACGCTGGGTTGGCGTCAGCGGCCGGTTCCTCCATGTCCTGCTATCCGACGGGGAAGAGGCACTGGAACGGCTCATTGAATCCTGGAAGTCGCAGCTGGCTGTACTACTCGCCCTATATGGTGCGAAACGTCTAGCGGCCGCTGACCGTATCGACTGGACACTTGAGCCGCGGCTGGAAAGCTACCTGCTCCAGATGCGCGCGCTCTGCGGTCTGGAGTAACACGCGTTTGAGGCGCTGCGATGGGAACGCTGATGCGAAACGGAAACACGCTTGGAGGAGCGACGCCCAGAGCGACTACTCTTAAATTTTCCGCAGTAGCGACACCACTTTCCCCATAATGTGCGCGCGGGTACCGTCCAGGGGAGCGTAGGAAACGTTGTGTGGCATGAGCCAAACATGTCCGTCACGACTGCGCTGGAATGTCTTTACCGTCGCTTCACCGTCAAGGAGTGCCGCCACGATGTCGCCGTTCTCCGCCGTGTTCTGCCGACGCACAACTACGTAGTCGCCCTCGCAGATAGCGGCGTCAATCATGGAGTCTCCGTGGACCTCCAGCATGAACAGGGAGCCCTTGCCGGTCACCTGACGGGGGAGGCGCATCACGTCGTCGACGTGTTCCTCGGCCGTGATAGGAGTTCCCGCGGCAATCTTGCCCACGAGCGGAACGGACACGGAATTGAAAACAGACTGACGATCCGCGGGAATCAACGGACAAACCGTTTTATCCAGCTGCGGGTGCATCGCGCTAAAGACGTCTCTGCTGGGACTGACGTTGCCATCGATAATCTCGATAGCGCGCCCCTTGCCGGCACCGGCACGGATGTATCCCTTCTTCTCGAGCATGCCTAGCTGGTGCTTGACGGAAGACGTGCTGCTGAGACCCGTTTCTGCGCCGATTTCGCGGAACGATGGAGCGAAGCCGTCCTGGTAAATGTGCGTGCGAATACATTCGAGAATCTTCCGCTGCCGGTCCGTCAGCCGGGGACGGGGATCCCAGGCGTTGGGAGGAAACGGGGTGTTCGGCGTCATGATGCTCCTTCGACGATGCTGGTCTGAGGATATCCCGAAAACACTGGGAAATCAAACGAACGTTCGATATTGGTTCGAGTGCCGAAGCCGTCAAGATAGTGTGAAGGAGCGGAATCGCAGCAACGTCCCGGTCTATCGTTGCCTATATGCATTGCCCGTTCTGCCAGAATCCTGAGACGAAAGTGGTCGACACGCGCGAAAGCGACGACGGCAACTCCATCCGTCGCCGCCGCGTGTGCCTACAGTGCGGGCGTCGTTTCACGACCATCGAATCCACGCAGCTTCTGGTCCTCAAGCGTGACGGTGACCTCGAACCATTCAGCCGCGACAAAGTCATCAACGGTGTGCGCCGCGCTTGCCAGGGTCGCCATATCGATGACGCCGCCTTACGTCAACTCGGCCGCCAAGTAGAGGAACGCCTGCGCGCTAGCGGCAGCGCTCAGGTCACCAGTGAAGAAGTCGGTATGGCCGTCCTAGAGCCGCTACGAAATGTTGACACAATCGCCTACCTGCGTTTCGCGAGCGTCTACCGGAATTTCTCCAGCCTCGACGATTTTGAGAAAGCTGTCGAAGAGCTTCGTCGTTGCGGTGCCCAGAAAGCAAGTGAAGCAGAGGCAGTGGAGGAGACCGGCAAGATGCTCTCAGCCTCGTGAGCTGAGACTAGCTGCCCCGCGTTGGGCCTCATTTTCCGCTGTTCTACTCGCTGATTTGCTCCTACGTGAAACGCACGACTTCCGCGTCTTTCGCCGTCTGGAGGATCACGAGCTTCTGCGTGGGACGAGTCATGGACACATAAATATCCGCGGCAGCTGACAGACGGCTCGCACCAGAAGTCTCGATGGCGCCGGGCTGCGCTAGGACCACCGCGTCGTACTCTAAACCCTTCGATTCCTGCGGCGTGACGAGGTTTAGCTGGCGTGCCCACGCCGACTGGGATCGCAGCCGTTGCGTTTCCTTCCAGCCACAGCTGGCCGCGATGGCCGTCCACAGCTCTTTTTCCACCCTCCTCAGCGTTTCAGCATCCCCCACGATGGCCACGCGGCCGGTGCCGTCGGAGGAGAGATACTCGCGAGCCAGGGTCACCGCGGCGTCAACAATGCGGGGAACAAGTTCGCTGTCCGGCACGATACTGGCCGACACGGAAGTGGGGACCTCCCGAGCCGCGGTCGTCGTTGAAACTTTTAGGCCCGCGGAGCGGGCGAATGTGTTGGCCAGCTCCACTACTTGTTTGGGGTTGCGGTAGTCGATCGTCAGCTCGTCAAGCTGCCAGCGGCCGGCACCGAAGACAGAATTCATCGTCGTCGCCCAGTTGCGCGTGCCACCCAGAGCTGAAGTCTGTGCCACGTCGCCCACAATAGTGAAGGAGCGCGAGGGACAGCGTCTCCTGAGCATCCGCCAGTCCATGGCTGTCAGCTCCTGCGCTTCGTCGACGACGATATGGCCGTACGTCCAGGAGCGGTCGCGGGCTGCTTTGTCGATGAGAGAATCGTCATCCGAGCCGCCCTCCATATTATCAACAAGCTGACAGGCACTGACCATCGACGAGCTAACGCCGTATGTGGCCAGTGAGTCTTTAGCGAACTGTTCTGCTGCAGCACGTTCACGGTCACGAGCCGTCTGAGCGTTCGAGCGTGGGTCGTCGCCGATAAGCTCCATCGCCTCGTCTAGCAGCGGGATGTCGGATGAGGTCCATGCCGAACCCTTCTGGCGTTTCAACGCTGTCGTTTCCTCGTCCGACAGCCAAGGTGCACAAGCGCGTAGGTGCCATGGCTTGGCCCACAAATCCTGTAGAAGCCAGGTAGCCGTCAGGGGAAGCCAGGAGAGGTTTAAAGTCCTTTTGACAACATCATCGAGCCGCAGAGTATCGGAGACGTGATTCAGCTCGTCGGCGTCGGGCGTATAGGGGAGGGCATCGGCGTAGCGGCGCGTCAGCGCCGCGATCATCGCATTGACGAAGGTAACGCGCGCGCGGTTGTGCGGCAGATGCGTGCGGCGTGCGGTGTTTTGCGCAGTGCGGATATCGTTCGCTTCGATTGGGATACGGACTGGTCCCATCGGGATAGTCGGCAAATCTTTGGGAACGCGGATATGAAGCTGAACAGCGTTTTTGATGGTGTCCGCCATGCGCGCATCGCCCTTAAGTTTCGCTGTCAGGGGACTCTCCGTGCCGGTGGCTTCGAAACCTGGTAGCAGCGTACCGATGGTGCGGCTGAGCACACCGGTCTCACCTAAGCTCGGGAGCACTTGGCTGATGTAATGGAGGAAAGAATTGGACGGCCCGACGATGAGTACACCCGAATGTGATAACCGGCGACGGTGCGCGTACAACAGGTACGCTGCTCGGTGCAGCGCCACAGCCGTCTTGCCAGTACCCGGACCGCCCTGAACGACGGTGACCGTGTCGAGCGGCGCACGGATGACTCGGTCTTGTTCCGCTTGGATTGTTGCTACGATGTCGGTCATCTGGCTGGTGCGGCGCGAAGACAAGGATGCTAGAAGAGCGCCCTCGCCATTAAGCGTACCTTCTTGCGCCGCCCGGCGTGCCCACGGCGAATCGATGTCGAGCACCTCATCCTCGATGCCGGTGACGGTGCGGTACTTCAGTGACAGGTGACGACGCAGGACCAAGCCCATGCGATTTTCAGCGGTTGCCTCGTAAAACGGGCGCGCCGCTTCCGCACGCCAGTCGGTGAGCATACGATCATGGTCCTCGCTCGACAGGCCGATACGGCCGATGTAACTCGTCTCCCCAGATTCGGAATCCAATCGGCCGAAGACCAAACGGTCTTCAACAGCACGCAGCTGCGTGAGCCGGTCCTCGTACATGGCAGCGAAGGAGTCACGCTCCGCTTGGTGAGTGGGCGAGCCTTTACCACCCTCGGCACGAACCTGCGTCAAGCGTTTTCTCGCAATACGGGAAAGCTCGTCAAGACGCGCGTAGATGGAATCGACTTTTTTCTGTTCGCGGGCGAGCTGGTCAGCGTAGTCGGTCATGGACCCTCCGTGGGTAGCCGCAAGAAAGCGGTGAGAATGCAATAGTTTTTGGGTATCCCATTATACCCGGATTTACGACTTATAGCCCCGAATCTGCCAGAGACCACGCCGGCCATGCCACCGAAATAAGAGAACCGTCCAACTGTTGCGATTCCCAGGACTCATACACCGTAGAGAGGTACAGTAAACGAGATAGAGACGCACGAACACGGGAACCGACCTGCGGCGCGTTCCGTGAATGGAGTGAAAGATGGCGGATGAGAAGGCTTCTGTAGAGGATATCGCTCCAGGAGCCATCGCGCGGGCCGCGGACATCACCGATAGCATCGCCGCCAGAATCCACCGGCCTGTCCTTCTGGCCGAGTGCGTCAACCTCCTGCTGCCAGCTGAACACCGAACGGATCCCCTCATTGTGGACTGCACGCTGGGTCTAGCTGGGCATGCGCTCGCTTTTTGCGAAGCCACACCAGGCGTCCGTCTCATCGGCATTGACCGTGACCAGGAGGCTCTGGAGCTAGCCACGCGACGCCTCTGGACCCACGCCAACCAGTTCACACCCGTCCACGCGTCCTTCAGTCAGTTTGACATGGTCCTCGACAAGCTGGGTGTCGACGAAGTTGACGGCGCGTTCCTGGACCTGGGTCTCTCCAGCCTGCAGATTGATGAGAAGGACCGAGGCTTCTCCTATTGCGCTGATGGCCCGTTGGATATGCGCATGGACGTCACTCAGTCGCTAACCGCGGCGGATATCCTCGCCTCCTACTCCGTAGAGAACTTGACACAGATTTTTCGCGACTACGGCCAAGAGCGTTGGGCGAGCCGTATCGCCCAGGCCATCGCTGAGCAACGACAGCGCGAGCCACTGAGGCATGCCGCTCAACTGGTAAACCTCGTCGACCGTGTCGTTCCCCGTAGGAACCGCGGCGCCGGCAATCCAGCCAAACGCGTGTTTCAGGCCCTCCGTATCGAGGTTAACGGGGAACTCGACGAGCTGCGCTCCGTCTTGCCTCAGATCGCCCTACGCCTAGCCGTTGGCGGTCGCATCGTCGTGGAGTCATACCATTCCCTGGAAGATAGGATCATCAAACGTTTCTTCGCGCGCGGCTCGCGCGTAGACATGCCTCACGGTATGCCGCAGATTCCGGAGGGGCTACGCCCCTATTTCCGCGACGTCTCCCACGGCGCTGTCAAAGCTAGCAAAGACGAAATTGCTAGAAATCCGCGGTCTGGGTCCGTTCGCCTGCGCGCCGTCGAACTGACTCTCCCTCTACCGCCGGCCGTTCGCAACGAGATGCTCCACGATATCAAACTCGCTGAGCAAGGAAAGGAGAAACGTCGATGAGCGCACAGAAGAAAGGCCGACCCAAAAGGCGCCCCCCTTCCGGACAAAGCCATAGCTTCGGAGCGAGATTCCTAGGCATCGTCGCGCGCGTCAGTGTCGGAACTTGGCTCGCCATTGCTGTCGTCGCGATGGTCCTGTCACTGGGCGCTTCGCTGCTCCTACACGTCAAAATGGACCAGGATTCCTTCACAATGGCGTCCCTGCAAACTACCATCGGCGTACTCACCCAGGATGTCCAGGACGAACAGATAGCCCTCAACAAAGAGGAATACTCGCTGCCGCAGAAAGCCGAGCAGATGGGCATGGTCTTGGCTACGAATTCAATCACCATTAACCTAGCCAAGCCATTAGGAACGCCAATCAATCCCGGCTACACCAACGTCCTGCTGCCAAACCTGACATGATTCGGTGTTCCGCAGGCATTTTCGCACAATCGAGCTAACTGAAACCCCATCGATGAAAGGGATTCTATGACGAGCGCACACGACGACAAGCGCGGCCGCAAGACGGCCCGTGGCGAAGCCAGAGGAGGCAAGAAGCCGCTTGGCTTCTGGGCGGTCTACCGCAACGCCCGCAAGAGTCGCGGGGACACGACGACTTTCAACAGCCGCACGCGCATCCTAGCAATCATTCTAGCGGCCGCTATCGTCCTGTGTCTCACCAAGCTCGTCATCGTCCAGCTCATCCAAGGGCCAACCACCGCGCAGGCGGCGGCCAACTCCCGCACCGTCACGCAGATCCTGCCAGCCCGCCGCGGCGAAATCGTCAGCTCGAACGGGGCGGTTCTGGCGCAAAGTGTCGAACGGTACACCATCTTCGGTGACCAGAAAACGGCGGCTACTTTCACGCCAATCCCGTGCACCAAGACAAACACGAACGTGTGCAATGCCGTCAACGGCCGCTCCGTGCAAGGCAACGGACCCCAAGCGGTGGCGGAGCTGCTCTCACCGGTTATCGGCATCAGCGTACAGACACTGACTCAAGAGCTGACCGGCACCAGCGGCTACGTCGTCCTTAAAAAGAACGTCGTACCGACCGTGGAACGTAATATCGAGAAGCTCAACATCTCCAGCGTCATCGGCGCGACGATAACCACCCATCGCAGCTACCCAGACCAAAGCGATATGGGTGCGCTCGTGGGCCTCGTCAATTTCGAAGGAAAAGGCGTAGCCGGGGTCGAGGAAATGGAAAACACGGTCCTCTCTGGTAAGAACGGTAAGATTACCTACCAGCAAGGCGCCGATGGTCAGAGGATCCCGGGAACGACCACCACATCCGTGCCAGTGCACAACGGCGGCACCGTCACGCTCACCATCAACTCTGACGTGCAGTGGTACGTGGAGAACGCCATCCGCCAGGGCGAGAAAGCCTACAACGCCAAATGGTCTATCGGCGTGGTTCAGGACGTGAAAACTGGCGAACTGCTGGCCGTAGCCGACGGCGATGCCAACGAGCTATCAGCACAAGAACGTGGCCCGCGCGCCTTCGCTACCGTGTTCGAACCGGGTTCACTAGGCAAGCTCATCACGACGACCGGTCTACTGGAAGACCATTACATTACCACTAGCTCGCAGTTCACAGTACCCCACGAGCTCGTTTTCCAGGGTCTCCACTATAAAGACGCCGAGGACCATCCAGTCTCCAACTGGACCATTGCCGGTATCGTGCAGCATTCCTCCAACGACGGCATGATCCTCGCCTCCCAGAAGATGTCGCTCCAACAGCGCTACGACTGGATTAAGAAATTTGGTATCGGTCAGCCCGACGGTATTGGTATGCCCGGCACGTCTGTGGGCCTCCTGCGTCCGTGGCAGAACTGGGAGGGCCGCACTCAGCAGGTTGTCCTCTTTGGCCAGGGCTACGCAGCTAACGCCCTGCAGATGACCAACGTCGCGGCGACGCTTGCCAACGGCGGTGTTATGAACCAGCAAAGTCTCATTAAGTCCGTGACGGTTGACGGCAAAACCAAAGACATGCTCCACCACAAGCAAACGCGCATCTGCAGCAAACAAACAGCCGCTGACGTGCTCAACATGATGGCCTCCGTCAACGACCTGTACGCAGGTATAGAGAAAGTCAACGGCTACGTGTCCGCCGGCAAGTCCGGTACGGCACAGGTTGCCGACCCACAAACCGGCCAGCTGACCGACACCGTCGCCGACATGCTCGATGTGTTCCCGTACCGCAACCCGCGCTTCGCCGTGTTCGTAGCTTATCTCAATCCGGACAACACCTGGGCTTGTCTCAACGCCGGCGTCACCGCGATGCAGATTGGCGCCTTCCTGATGCAGAAATACGGTATCCCGGAGTCAACACCGCGTGTCGATGCTATCCCCACTAACTGGACCAGCCAAGACAGCTCCACCGACAGTATGAACAAACAGTGACGCAGCGTCGGTGACAGCGCGTGGAACTGCGGAAACGGAAGGGAGAGACGCGAAATGGTTGCGAACGAAGCACAGAACCGACATTTGACGGTTGATTACCTACGGCGCACATTCGCTGCGACAACGAAGCGACCCTTTGTTGGCAACGTCACTTTTACGTCGGTACCTACGGTTTTAAGGGACGTGACGCCGGGATCCCTGTTCGCTCCCTTGGATCCGCGCGAACAGCAGGAACCGATATTACAGCGAGCCGTCCTAAAAGGTGCTTACGGAATCCTGCTGGAGGAACGCAAAGGCCTCGACGAACTCCAAGTGGACATTCCCATCGTGCAGATGCGTGACGTCGAGCGGAATCTAGGCCTCATTAGCTCCTACCTGGAGAATGATCCGTCGCTGAAAGCGGCCGTTTTCATCTGCTTCGGACCGGAAGTTTCCCCGGTCGCCGTTAAACTAGCGTCGCTGCTGCACCTGTTAGGTAACCCCGTCGGGTTCGTATGCGCCGACGCAGAGTCGTATTCCGTGAACCGTCCGCTGCAGCCAAACTATCCGCTCAACGGACCCGAACTACAGCAGATTGAAGCGGCGGCAGTGGAAGATGGTGCCGCAGCGCTGGTCATCGCCGCCGACGAAAAAACCCTCGCTCCCTGGGCCCTAGCCGGCACACAGGTCGATATCTGCTGCGGACGACGAGTATTGACGAGCGCGGAGAAACCGCGGGCTGTATCCGGCGAGCCAGCACTGTCAGCGCAATCATGCTCCCTGTTCGGCGCCGTCTTCGACTCCGAAACGCGCATTGTGGGCAACGGGTCTGCGTACGACGTGTCTGTGGGAAGCGACATCTTCAACCAGCTCATCGACGTGGTTCCCATGGGAGAACCGGCGACACGTATCGCCATCTCCATGGCCGTTGCGGCTGACATTACACCAGAGTCAATCAAGGAAGCCATCGCCGTGTCGAAGGAATTCTCAGCAGAATAAAGGAGTAGTGGACACATGATTTCGATGAATCTCGAAGAAGTTGCGGCCAGTGTTGACGGACAACTGCAGGGCATCACCCCGCAGCAGGCCAAAGAGATGCGCGTGTTAGTGGCCGGTACGGATTCGCGCCTCCCTGTACGCAACGGTCTATTCGTCGCCATCAAGGGCGAGCATGTTGACGGTCATGATTTCCTGAAATCCGCCGCCGCGCACGGCTTCGTCGCAGCCATCGTTGACCACACCATCGAGGGAGCCTCGCTGCCGCTGGTTGTCGTGCCCGAGACGGTCGCCGCCCTAGGCCTGCTAGCACGGCACAACATCGAGAAGCGTCGCGCCTTGGGAACTCCGTTCACGCTCATAGGCATCACCGGTTCGGTGGGTAAGACCACGACAAAGGACCTCACCAAGACGTTACTGGCGTCACTCGCGCCGACCGTCTCCCCGATAGGGTCCTTCAACAATGAGATTGGCTTGCCGCTAACAGCGCTCATGGTAGACAAGAACACGCGGTACTTCGTTGCCGAGATGGGTGCAAATCATCTAGGCGAAATCCAGTCCCTGACACACATCGCCCCACCAGACCTAGGCGTAGAACTAAAAGTCGGTACTGCGCACGTCGGCGAGTTCGGCGGTGTGGAAAACATTTATGAGGCCAAGTCCGAGCTGGTGGAGGCTCTCCCGCATGATGGAAAAGCGTTGCTCAACGCGGGCGATCCAAACGTTGTACGCATGGCGGCTCGCACCCAGGCTGATGTTGTGTGGTTCGGCCTAGAGTCCGACGCGTCCGACAAACATCCGCTGACGGTGATGGCTCGCAGCATCGGCTCCGACGAGTTCAACCATCCAAGCTTCCAACTGGTCGTGGAAGACCATTGCGTCGGACGTGTGCAGCTGGGCCTAGTGGGGCGCCATAATGTCATCAACGCCGTCGCAGCTGCGACCATCGCCTGGAGCGTGGGCATGGCGGCCGATGCCATCGCAACGGGCCTGAACGCGAGCGTCGCCCTCAGCCCGCACCGCATGGCTTTGTGCTCTCTGGACGCCGACGGAACCCCCTTCATACTGTTAGACGACACGTTCAACGCCAACCCGGACTCCATGAAAGCTGCCCTCGACGCTCTGGCGACCCTATCCACCGCGCAGGGTGACTCACCGCACACAGTGGCTGTCCTGGGTCCGATGCTTGAGCTGGGTGACGAAGGGGAGAAGCTACACCGTGGAGTGGGCGCGTACGCCACTCAATCTGGCATCGATACCCTCATCACTGTCGGCATTTCCGGAGACGAGAGCGGCCAGAAGCTGGCCAATGCCTATGCGGAGGGCGCCCAAACTTCCCAGAGCGGTGATTCTGTGCTAATTCGGCATGCCACCAACGCTGGAGAAGCGAAAAAGATGATTCTTGAAGAAGTGGCGACCTACAGCCGCTGCATCGTCCTACTTAAGGGTTCCCACGCCTCTGGGCTGAGTTCCCTGGCGGATGATTTGGCCCGGTACTGCCGGTGACACGCGCGTTCCTCGATGGAACAATTGGCAACACAAGGAGGACATAGCCGGTGAAAGGCTACATCATCGCATTCGTCGTGGCCCTCGTCGCCGCGTTTATCCTGACGCCGGTAACGATTCATGTCGTCCAGAAACTCCATTACGGCCAGTACATCCGCCAGGATGGTCCAAAGTCGCATCTCGTTAAGCGCGGCACCCCGACGCTCGGAGGCGCGGCCATCATCCTGTCCGTCCTGCTAGGGTGGGGAGCCGCAGCACTATACCGCTACTACTCACGAAGAACCGTCCCATCCTGCGCGTCCCTGCTAACGCTATTCTGCATGGCGGGTTTCGGTCTCATCGGCTTCATCGACGACTTCCTCAAAGTGCGTAAGAAGCGCAACCTCGGCCTGACCATCCACGCCAAGCTCATCGGCCAGTTCATCATCTCCACCGTATACGCAATCCTATCCCTAATCCTTCCGACACATTCACGCTTCCACGTAGCCCGTCTAGCTATCTCCTGGGTGGAAACACCCGTCATCAACCTTGACTTCGCTGGTAAAACCATCGGCATCATCCTGTTCATCATCTGGGTAAACTCCCTGATGACAGCGTGGACCAACGCTATTAACCTCACCGACGGCCTCGACGGATTAGCATCAGGCAGCTCCACTTTCGCGTTCGCCGGCTTCGCGGTCATTGCCTTCTGGGAGAGCTACCATCTAGTCACTAGTCACGCCGAGGGATTCCAGTACACGTCCTCCGACCCACAGGACATGGCGCTCATCTCCCTAGCAACAGTGGCCGCCTGCCTAGGCTTCCTGTGGTACAACACCAACCCGGCCGAAATCTTCATGGGAGACACCGGATCCCTAGCCCTCGGTGGCCTGTTCGCAGCACTGTCAGTCAACCTGCACGTCGAACTACTCGCCATCGTGCTCGGCGGACTGTTCGTCATGGAAACCATGTCAGACGTCATCCAAATCTCCGCTTTCCGCTTATTCCACAAACGCGTGTTCAAAATGGCACCACTGCACCACCACTTCGAGCTGCTGGGATGGAAAGAAACCCGCGTCGTCGTCCGCTTCTGGATGATGGAACTCGGATTCACCCTAATCGCAGTCATCCTCTTCTACATGGACTGGCTCGTCAAATCAGGGCAACTCCACTAACGCTACCCACCCCAAAACCTCAAACCCACAACCCGGGCCACACCCCCTACGGAAAGCGCAAAAGAACACTATGAACAGTACTCGCATCGGGCACTACGATTTCACCGGCATGACAGTTCTCGTCGCCGGCATGGGCACCAGTGGCACACACGTCAACGACATCCTGCGTGCCCACAACATCAAAACCATCACCGTCGACGAGAAAAAAACAAACGCCGACCTACACTCCTTCGCAGACGTCGACTGGAATACCATCAACCTCATCGTCATCTCACCAATCTTCACCCCCCAAACCGACTGGGTACTCACAGCTCAACGCCTCGGAATCCCCATATGGAGCGAAATCGAATTCGCCTGGCGCACACAGACCAACCACAAAAACACCAACAAACCCATCCCCTGGATCGGCATCACCGGCACCAACGGCAAAACCACAACCACAGAAATGATCTCCGCCATCATGACAGCCGACAACAAAAAAGCCCCAGCCGTAGGCAACATAGGCGTATCCGTGTCCCAAGCCGCACAGAACCCAACCAACGACATCCTATGCGTCGAACTCAGTTCCTTCGCCCTTCACTTCACCCAATCGCTCCACCTCGACATCGCCGTATGGACAAACATCGACCAAGACCACCTCGACTGGCACAACGGCTTCGAGAACTACTGCAACGACAAAGCCAAAATCTTCACCAACGCACGTCACGCCATCATCTACAACCACGACGACACACAGGTCACCCGCATCGCCCACACCGCCCCAACCGAACAAGGCTGCCAACGCATCGGCTTCACTCTCAACAAACCAAAAACCGGCTCCATCGGCATAGAGAACGGCTGGATCCTCGACCGCGCACTGAACAACACACCACAAGGGCGCCCCATTATGGCACTCGCCGAGGTGAACGACACACTCAAAGACACCAACGGCACCATATACCCCCACCTGGCATCCGACGCGCTCGCAGCAACAGCGGCTTGCCTGGCGTTCGGCACGCCGCTCGAAGCGATCCACTCTGCGCTCGCAGCGTTCCATCCGGACGCCCACCGCATCCAACCGGTGGCGTCGCACAGGCTAGTTGGCAAACAGGCCATTCATTTCATCGACGATTCCAAGGCGACCAACGGCCATGCTGCGAGCGCATCCCTGGCTAGTTTCCCCGACGGTTCTGTGGTATGGATTGTCGGTGGTCTGGCTAAAGGCTCCCGCTTCGAGGACCTCGTGCGCGCCTGCCGTTCCAAGCTGGTAGCCGCCGTTGTCATCGGCGTGGACCGGATCCCATTCCTTAAAGCGCTGGAAAGTGAGGCCCCGGATGTTCCGCGCGTTGAAATCGAGGGGGATAGCGGCGAAGCCGTGATGAGGAAGGCTGTTGATGTGGCGATGTCCTTCGCCCATCCGGGCGATGTGGTGCTGCTGGCTCCGGCAGCAGCGTCCATGGACCAGTTTGCCAACATGGCCGACCGTGGCGATAAGTTCGCGGCCGCCGCGCGAGCGTGGATTGAGCAGCATGCTTGAGTCTAGGTCCCGGCGCGCGCCACGGCGCAGCCAAAGCCAGTCGATGCCAGAACGCCGACGCCAGCAGAGGGGAGGAGCGACGTCCGGCTCTTCGTCGAACGCGCCGTCCTCCTCCTCGTTGGCCATTTCACACCGTTGGAGGTGGCGCCAGTTCCTGACGGATCCCCTGATGTGCTATTACCTGTTTATCGCCGTTGTTCTGCTATTGACGTTCCTTGGCGTCATCATGGTTTTCTCCTCATCTACGGTGGATCTGCTGTCGGATGGTGAATCGCCCTACACCCAACTCATCCGCCAGGGTGCCTACGCGGTCGTGGGCATCGCGACCGCCGTTGCGTTGTCCTTCGTCAACGCTAAACATTTCCCAAAGTGGGCGTTTTGGATCCTCGTCGCCGCTGGGCTGTTGCAGGCCCTGACATTAACGCATCTGGGCCGTGACGCAGGCGGCAATGGCGGCTGGCTGGCCCTCGGCCCTATCGAGTTCGAGCCCGCGGAGATCCTCAAGTTCTCCCTCTGTCTCTGGATGCCGTTCGCCATTACGGTGGGCAAGAAGCGTTCCGTGGAACACGAGGGCAAGGTTAGTGGCGGCAAGTCCTTCGCTGTGGCCCTCGTCGCCTGCTTCCTGTCGTTCATCCTGGTCATGCTGGGCGGCGATTTGGGCACTGGTGTCATCCTGTTGATGATTTGCGCAGTGGCCGTATTCGTCGGCGGTCTCGACATTAAGCAGTTTTGGGGAGGTATCGTCGTCGTCGCAGCGATGGTTATCCTCCTGTTTGTGGCCCACAGTTCCAACCGCATGCGCCGTATCATGGCAGCGTACACCGGCTGTGAAGCCAAGGGAGCAGCCCAAGGGGTGTGCTATCAGGTCATTCATGGCCAGTACGCGTTGGCTTCAGGAGGCTTCTTTGGCGTCGGCCTAGGAGCCAGTCGCGAGAAATGGGATTATTTGCCGGAAGCTCGCAACGATTTCATCTTCGCCATCATCGGCGAGGAGTTGGGATTCGTGGGCGCGGTCATCGTTATCCTTTGCTTCGTACTACTAGGCTGGTGCCTAATCAACGTGGCGCTACGCATGCCGAACCATCCCTACGAACGACTCGTCCTCGTGTGCGTGGCCGCGTGGACCTGCGGCCAAGCGACCATCAATATCCTCGTCGTCCTCCAGCTACTGCCGGTAATCGGCCTGCCGTTACCGTATATCTCGGCCGGGGGAACGGCGTTGATCAGCAATCTGGCAGCAGCCGGCGTGTGCGTTAGCATGATGCGCCAGCAAGACGACATCAAGCGCGTCTTAGGATCCGCGGCCGCGGCGAACGCAAAGAAAAAGAAAGCCAAGAAGCAGCAGCACCGGCACCACCGGATGACAGGACGAACGCAGGGCGAGCAAGCTCGGGAAGAAGGGAAACATGGGTACAGGAGCAACTCCAGGGGAACGGGGAAGTAAACCGCTATCGGTGGTTCTGGCAGGAGGCGGAACGGCCGGACATGTCAACCCACTGCTGGCCATTGCTTCGGCTATCGTCGCTAAGGACCCGCGGACCAACATAACCGTCGTAGGTACAAAATCCGGCCTGGAGGCACGTTTAGTGCCACAGGCGAGATACCCGCTAGAGACCATCCCCAAGGTGCCATTCCCGCGCAAACCGAACCTCGATGCATTGGCATTCCCTGTCCGGTGGATTTCCGAGGTCAGGCGCGTTGAACACATCCTGAAAGACACCCACGCCGACGTCGTCGTAGGCGTGGGCGGATACGCGGCCGCTCCAGCGTACAAAGCCGCACGACGCCTGGGCCTACCGATCGTCATCCACGAGCAAAACGCCCGCGCCGGCATGGCAAACAAGCTGGGCGCCAAGTGGGCGACATTCGTAGGCACCGCTTACGAGAATACCGATCTGAAAGTTAGCGCCCAGGGTACGATACGCCGCGTTGGCCTGCCACTACGTCCCGCCATCGCCTCCACAGCGTCCGACATGCAAAAGGACCCTGCCACGGCCCGACAATCGGCCGCTTACCAACTCGGCCTGGACCCTAACCGACCAATCCTGCTGGTTACCGGCGGCTCACTGGGCGCGCTGAGCGTGAATGGTGCCATCGCTGGCGCCTGCAAAGACCTACTAGCCTGTGCACAGATTGTGCATCTGTGCGGAGCTGGCAAGGCCAACCCTGTGCGTCAAACCGTCGTGGCAGCCGTCGGGGAAAATCGGTTAGCAGGCATCGGCCCCGAATGGGCCGGTAAGGGCGATTACCATCTAGCGGAATACTTCGAGCACATCGAACTTGCCCTCGCTTGCGCCGACCTAGTTATCTGCCGAGCCGGTGCCGGCACGGTCAGCGAAATCGCAGCTTTGGGCGTGCCAGCCATATATGTGCCGCTATCCATCGGAAACGGCGAACAGCGCTACAACGCCAAACCCGTCGTGAAAGCCGGGGGCGGTCTGCTCGTCGATGACGCTAATTTCACGGTAGATTGGGTGGCGCGCACCGTGCCACAGCTACTGTCCCAGCCGGCAAAGCTGGAGGATATGCGTGCAGCGGCATGGCGTTATGGTGTCCGTGACGCAGCGGCGCAAATGGCAGACGCGGTGATCACGATCGGTAGGAAGGGACAGCGGCAATGAGCATGAGCAACGATGTCAACGATACAAACAACCGCAGAACAACGGAAGCTTTCCCAGCGCGTCCGTTGGCAACGGACGACTCCTTGGCAGGCATTGACGACCCCGCGCAGCTAGGGACTGTTTTCTTCAGCGGCATCGGGGGATCTGGCATGAGCGTGCTGGCCTGCATGCTGCACCAATTCGGCGTGCCCGTCGCTGGCTCAGACCGCGTCGAATCTTCGTACACCCGCCAATTGGAGAATCTAGGCATCCCGGTCACCATTGGCCAAAAGGCGAACAACGTGGACGATGTCGATACCGTTGTCTGGTCCAGCGCTATCCCAGCGAACGCTCCCGAAATGTTAGAAGCCCGTCACTTGAGAAAACGTCTGGCGCACCGCTCCGATATCCTGGCGCTGCTGCTGCGCGTGCACCACTCCATCGCGGTCGCCGGCACGCACGGAAAAACGACTACCTCATCCCTGATCGCCACGATTCTGCAGACAACTGGAAAAGAGCCGAGCTTTGCCATCGGCGGATCCCTAAAGACACTGGACGGCATTGTCTCGGGTGGACATGTCGGAACGGGGCAGTGGATCGTTGCAGAGGCCGATGAATCCGATGGCAGCTTCAGAAAATATCGTCCGACAATTGTCGTCATTACCAATGCTGAGGGCGATCACCTCGATCACTATGGCACTATTGCCCGTTACCGCGCCGCGTTCAAATCCTTCGCCGGTCAGGCACAGCAGGCCATTGTCCTGTGCGGCGATGATGAAGGCGCGCGCGAAGTTTACAACCACCTGCCGCAGGATGTCGTCGACAGAACTATCGTATACGCAACCACGCCGTTCGACGAACTATCCGCGCTGATGCCGGGACTGGACGCTAGCCGTTTCGCGTTTGTTGGCTCGGCTTCCGAGATTTCTGTTAGCAACGACTGCCACCGGCAAGAACTAGAGGATGCGACCATCACAGCAATGGACTCAAACCGCAACGTCATCGTTGACGAAGGTATTCAGGAGACCTTTGCTCTGGTCATGCCCCCAGCCCTGCTGAACGGTGACGCTTTGACGCTGGATGTCAGCCTGAAGGTTCCGGGCATCCACAACGCCCGCAACGCTTCTGCCGCTATCCTCGCGTCCGTTCTGACGGGCGTCGACCCCATCCAGGCTGCTGCTGGCGCTGTAACGTTCCTCGGCACGGCCCGGCGTTTCGATTTTCAGGGCAATGTTGGCGGTGTGCGCCTGTATACGGACTACGCTCACCATCCGACGGAAATCGCCACGTTTCTATCCGCCATTCGACGCCGCTTCCCAGGGGCTACGGTCCGTGTTCTATTCCAACCGCACACGTACTCGCGCACCCGGACCTTCGCCGCGGAGCTGGTCGACGCGCTCAGCCAAGCTGACGCGGTATATCTCAGCCGCCTATACGCCGCCCGCGAGAACGCCAGCGATTACCCTGGAGTCTCTTCACAAACACTGATTGAGGAAGCAAAGCACTGCGGCGTCGGCGACCGGTTTGTCCTCATCAACGACAAGTCTGCTGCGGCTCTCACCATGGCCCGGGACGCTCGTCCAGGCGACATTCTGGCCACCGTCGGCGGCGGCGACATCAACCTTGTCGATCCTCTCATTCTTCAAGAGTTGCGTCGCTTGGAGGAGCAGCGAGCCGCCCAGCGAGCCGCCCATCTTCTCAGATCCGGCACGGCGGAGCAGTCCATGTCCAACGCAGAGAAGCGCCGCTGATGGGGCGCCGTCGAGTAGTGGCGTCCGGTTCAAAAGACAAGCCGCTCAAAACCACGTCCAACGTGTTAGGGCGTACGGCCTCCTCAACACCGCACTCTAGCCGGAACAGCGCATCCGGACGGGCTTCAGTTCGCCGCGCTGCCAGGTCGACAAACACATCCGACGCGTCGTTCGTTGATGCGCGCCGTCTAGATCCCCCCCTGCCAGTTGCCGACCAAATCGCCGTCGACGCCGCGACAAAACAAGGCCTGTTTGCAGACTCGTCTAATCCGGACGCCAAACTCAAAAGTCAAGCCCTCCGCAACGCTGCTGCCCGTAGGTCTGCCCGCCGTTCTGCCCGCAGTAAAGTGACCGCTATCAGCGTCGGTGTCGTGGCCGCTATTTGCGTAGCGGTCTGGGCGCTCCTGTTTGCTCCTTGGTGCCGCGTGACGCCATCATCCATCGACATCACCGGCACCAACCAGTGGGTGTCCGCACAGACCGTGAAGCGAAAGGCACAGTCAGCGGTCGGAAAACCAGTGCTTCTGGTGTCGGCCTCAGTCCTATCGAACAGCCTCGACCAAATCCCAGGCGTCGACCACATTTCCATCAGCCGATCACTGTTCAACCGTCTGAAGATCGTCGTCTCACCGGCCGACCCACAGGCCGTCCTCAAGGGGTCGGACGGCTCCATAACCGTGGTTGACAAGGACGGCCGCACCATCGGTACGACTAACCAGGACATCCCTGGTGTGCCAACCATCACGGTCGATGAACCGCGCTCGCAGATCCACAGCCCGAGCGTCAAACTGGCGTTGAACGTGCTATCTCAGATCCCTCCCTCACTGCACAGCCAACTGATGGCCGTCACCGCCATGTCGGCGGACTCGATCAGCACCTCCACGGAGGACGGCTACACCATCGTCTGGGGAAACGCCTCGAACATGTACCTCAAGTGCGACATCGTTGAGCATCTCATCTACGCTCGCGGTGGCATCGAAGGCTATAAAACCATCAACGTAGCCAACCCGAAACGCCCAACGGTCAGCAATAACGGCTCCAACGCTGAGATACCTAGCGGCACATCGTCGCATATGACCTTCGACCAGCTCATGTCGCAGTAAGCTGCCCGCGGCTCGATGGTCGACGGCGGCGGGAAGAACGGAAGAGCGGAAGAGAACCGCAAAAAGGAGAGAGCCGAATGCGCGTTGTCGTGCAGGCCGTGGATTCTGCGACCGTGGATATCGAAAGTAAGGGCTGGCACCGGTCCATCGGGCGTGGGCTCGTCGCGTTCGTGGGCATTGCCGATTCCGACGGTGATGCCGAAATCGAATGGATGGCCCGTAAGCTCGCTTCCCTACGGATCTTCCCTGACGGAAACGGACGCATTAATCTCAGCGTCGCCGATATCGCCGGCTCCATCCTGTCCGTTTCGCAGTTCACGCTCTTCGCTGATGTGCGCAAGGGCGCGCGACCAAACTTCTCAGCAGCGGGAGAACCGACGCACGCCAAGGAGATGTGGCTACGCTTCAACAGGATCCTCGAGCACAAGTGGAAAGTACCCGTGGAGACCGGCCTGTTCGCCACGGATATGAAAGTTTCGCTGGTGAACCACGGACCAATGACCATCGTCATCGATACGAATGCTATGATGAGGCATGCGGCGTAAGTCGTTGCTGTTTGATAATTGCAAAGGGGCCGATCGGTTTCGACGGTGGCCTGTCCATCGCAGGGAAGCGTGCCGAGAACGCGGAGGTCTGCTCGTTAACGTTCCTCCGCAAAGAAATAAGTGCTAAATCTAATCGCACTGAGTTCGCTCTTGCTGCCTGAGCTTTTGCGCCAGGATTAACCAGCGAGTCAGCGACTCCGCTTACGTCGGGTTGTCTTCGCCCGACAGTTGAGCGTCGTTGAGAAGGCTTGCTCGAAGCGTTGCGCTGCACGGCGCTTCGGGGACTTTTAGTGCTGCTGGGCCCACTGCGGGCTGTCCATGGCATCCGCAGGGGCCGAGAAATTGCCGTTAAGCTAATGGACTGCGCACGGAGAATACTGCGAGTTCGGTCACCGGACCCGGGTTCAATTCCCGGCGGCTCCACCACAAAAAGAAGATCCCTTGTTCCGCATCGCTGGAACGAGGGATTTTTATTGCCGTTGCAACGGCTTCGGGTGGTTCCAATGAACAATCGAAGACGAAGCAAAACGAATGAAACGCAATCCATACGCATGCTCGCGGCTTGCGAAGAGTACCCGTACTTTGCTCAACACCGGGAAACGCTTCGAAAAAGAAAAGAGAAAAGTACGAAGAACAGGCATCGACCCCCAATAGCATCCGGCTCTGACCGGCGGATGGACCGAGCATAACAAACAACCCCGGTAACACTCGGATGCGAGCGAGTCCGGGACCGTCCCGTCCCTATACGCAATCACGAAAGCAGGAGGCATCCAAACCTGGTCGGAAAGAAAACAAAACCAGCGGACCCACGGAACAGCACCAAAACACCGCACACCAATACCGGCAACCAGAACGAAATCCTCCCACAGATGGGCCATCGGCCTTCCATAAGCCCCATAGACAGCCCACTACGCAAAACGCATGACAACCAACAAAGCAACCAGCGCTCGCGGAAGCCGTGGCCAGCTGCTTTCCGTCGGCGGTACTATCAGAAGGGACCCGTGATGATGGCGAAATGGAGGCAAGCATGGCGGATGCGGCTGACACGGCGCAAGCGCTCATGGACAGGGCTGTCGCGGATGGGGATCCGCGGCTGGCCGAGGCTATCGGAAGGTTCGCGCGTTCGAGGGAGTACGGCCTGGTTTTCGAGCATAACAGGCCAGAGGCGATGCGCTTGTACGGGAAACCGATCAAGCCTGGCGACACGGTGAATGTTCTGCCCGAACGCGGGCAAAGGGAGGAGACCGGGAACCGGGTTCCCTGGCTTGTCGGAAAGATCGACAAAGGGACCGCCATGCTCCGGCCTGTCGGCCGCGCCCAGGATCCCACGGGGGGGGGCGTACTGTTGATCTCTCCGATTTGGTGGCGGTCTGCGAACCCGGGGAGCCTATCTACCCGGGGTTGAGGGAAACCGGCCGTGTCGAACGAGGCGGCGGCAGTCTCGGCGACCCGGGCGGCAAACCGTATCACGTGGTCATCAACGCCGAAAACTATCATGCGCTCCAAGCCTTGGGATTCTGCTATGCGGGCCGAGTGGACTGCGTTTACATCGACCCGCCGTACAACACAGGAGCCAAGGACTGGAAGTACAACAACGATTACGTTGGCAAGACCGACGCGTACCGTCACAGCAAGTGGCTCGCCTGGATGGAACGGCGTCTCCAGCTCGCGAAAACACTGTTGAATCCGGATAACTCCGTGCTCATTGTCACGATTGACGAGAAAGAATACCTGCGTCTTGGTTGTTTACTCGAGGAACTATTCCCCGAAGGAAACATTCAAATGATAAGCACGGTAATTAAGGCTGGTGGCGTATCCAGAGGCTCGGAATTCAACCGTACTAATGAGTTTATCTACTTCGTTTACATTGGTGATGGACGTCCATCTGCAGTTGCACTGTCTGGG
>JAFNPO010000036.1 GCA_017386585.1 Aeriscardovia sp. | reverse complement strand
GCGCGAACAGGCCAAACGGGAAGCGGAAACCGACTGCTACAGCTCTTTTTCCAAGGAGGAGATAGCCGAGATTCGCCACGCCTACGAGTCCATTCCTGTACAACGCATCCACAACAAGCCGCGCAACGAGTTCAAGGCATTGCTCAACGTGACGACGTTCCTGGCGGAAACAGGCATCGACCCGGCCGCCGACGATATAGTAGAAAAGGATTTCTGTATCGATCTCGACGCGGAAATCGAAAAGCACCACGAAGAATACCAGCGGGCAGCGGACCAGATCGCCAGCACGGACGTGCGCGTCATCGTCATCGACCGCCGCTGTGCTGATAGCGCGGGAAGGGGAGTTACCGAGCGCACCGATGCCGTGGGCATCGATTCTATCGGACTGCGCGCCGCGGCCAAGAAAGCCGACAAGGCATGCGCCTTCGGCAGCGGCAAACTCACCGAAGCGTACCGCCGTTATCTGGCCAAGAAGAACGGAGACGGCGAGGACGAAGCGAATTTGGTCTTGGCCGCCGCCGCACAGACCAGGAGCGTCGTCGACGCGATGGCGAAGCGGGCGGCTGACAGGCGCGACGGGCTTCTCGAGAAACATCTCATGGACTGCGACGGCATGACGGACATGGAACGAAGCCGGTACGACGCTTTGCTCGAGAACAGCAATATCAATGCGCCGGAGCCTCTGGAATGGCCGTCGGGCCAGATGCCTGCGAGTCCCGATTGGCCGCGTTTCGAAAGGCATATCCTTCAGGATCAGGCGGCAAAGGACGGGACATGCCCGCTCAATCTCAATGATTTGGAACAGTTCGTTGTGCGCACGGAGATGGGGAGAACGGGCCTCTCGAAGCGGGTGGCTTTCTACCGCAATCCGGCGGCCAGTCGGCCCTCGAGCTTCGGCGTTCCGTTCAAGCGGACGGATGGGAGCATGGGCATGGTCAAGCCTGATTTCATTTTCTTCGGGCGCGACGGCTCTCATGCTCTCAGGCCGTTGATCGTCGACCCGCATGGCGATTTTCTGGCTGATTCCGTTGGCAAGCTGAAGGGGTACGTGAAGTATTTGCGCGATAATCCCGACATTTTCCTATCCGTCTGGTCCGTCAGTGCTCCGGACGGGAACGGGGAATGCCGGTATCTCGATTTGAAGGATAAGGACACGCAGGATGCCGTTTGGGCGTACAACGGCGCCGATGCGAAAGCGCTGTACACCGGGGAGCAATCCCATGAGTATGGAACCATGAAGTGAACGGATAGAGGCAGGGCAGGGCCATTCCGCTGTGGAAAGCGTGGGACGGCCCCGCCCTTTCCTCGTCAGCGGGTTCGGTCGAATCGCCAACAAACGCGAATGGCGCTACATCAAACGCGAGTATCCGCTAACGAACAATAACATCGATGCTTTCGACATCGCCATGTCTGCAGCTGTCGGCAAGGGGATTCCGAAGAGATTTGCCCCTAACCGGTCCTTCTTGAAACAGGCGAAGGATGTACTGATTCATTTATCAGTGTTGGTGCATCGCAAATGCGACATAAGACAAAGGACTTGATGAAGCATATCAAAACCAAGTTCTTCCGCGCATTGCGGCATATTCTGAAACGGACACAAAAATAACCGACGGTCTACCTGGAAGTATGCTCCTCTTCAGGATTTCTTTTCTTCCTTCGGCATCGATTGGTTGCGGACGGTGGCCGGCATAGACCGAAAGCTGTACGCCAAGTATGGTCTGGACAATAACGAAATCGGTTTCATCGAGCTGCACGTGAAGGAGATGACGCGACCATGGCATCCATCCAATATGCTCCGTCCATCAAAAACGCTCCGGCCAGCGGCCCCGTCATTCACGCGTATACCTGAAAAAGGAACTCGAACCAATCGTCTCACGCAGCATCGAGCAAAACACTCGCCAGTACAAAGTCGGCCGCAACCAGATCAGAAGCGGCCGGGCACAGGAACCGGCCGCTGCGGAAACCAGCAAGGCAGAGAACGCCGTCAATAAGCGCTCCGCGCGAAAGCAAATCGAGGCCGAACGCCAGTTCGAGAATTCCGTGAAGGACACTTCCGTGGCAGTCGCGCAGGCAGCCGCAAAACCAGTGAACCAACAGAAAGAAGCATACGCAGGACGATATCGAGAACGAAGCGCGCCACCGTCCGCGCGGGTTCTCGCGCACCATCCCTTCGTTCCTCATGGCCTACGGCGACGGGAACACCACGCTTGCCAACTTCGACGAGCTGATTCCATCCACAGTGCTCAAAGACGTCGCAGGCATCATGCCGGAGGAGTTCCGCTCCTGCGCGGATGCGCCGACTATCCGGACAACAAGACCGACGAAAACAAGCATTTGAAAGGGGCATCTTTTCAACGAAACCGTCTTCAACAATTCCGCGAGGATTCTCCTGGACTTGCGTGAGAAGCTCGCAAACCGGTTCGACGAAGATCAGACGGAGGATATTCTTGGCTATATTCCACTGCAGAAGACAAATCAGGTGTTCACTCCTAGGAAGACGGTCGGGTGTATGGTCAACCTGTTCGAAAGAGAGAGTCCAGGCTGTTTCGGTGACCCGGACCACACGCTCGCCGACCTGTGCATGGAATCGGGGATGCTCGTCACCGCAAATCGTCAAGTGTCTCTGCAACAGCGCAGCGATGCGTCGGCTGTTCCCCGATGACCGGCAGCGGCTGCGGCATATCTTCGAAAAGCGGATGTTCGGCGCCGCGCCCACGGGAATTATCTTTCGCATCGCCGAACATTACACCCTCGGTTTCCTCGAAGATGCCGATACTGGCTGGAACACTCGCTTTGTTCTGGACGACACGGAAAAGCGGTCCGAGGAAAGAAGTCTGGACGGACAGTTCGGACCCGACCGCTGACCGCTGCGTCAAGCGAAGGTTATGCTGGCCCGCGCTGTTTCTGACGCGGGCCAGCATAACCTTCATTCCTCGGCGGTTAATCAAAACATTCCAACCGACCGTTGCGAATCGCGCGCAAAATACAAGCGGCTCCTTCCTCTAAACTAGCATAAAAAAGGTGCGCGCGCGGTTTCATGCGCTGCAAGTTTTTTGGCAGGCCTAAGCAGCCAGCGTCCCCGTGCGAACCGGGAAATAGGGAAAGGGGGAGTCCTTGCGATGAGCAATCGGATCAAAATTACTCTAGGCACTTTCGTGGGAATTTCCATGGCATTGATCGCTTCAGTGCGAAGCGTTCCGCAGCTGGCGGCGACTGGTTGGCAGATGATCGTGTACATGATCATTGCCGTGCTATTCTTCGCGCTGCCGCTGGCGCTACTGGTCGGCGAGCTGGGAGGTATGCTTCCCGGCGCCGGAGGCCCCCAGCGATGGGTCCGTACCGGTCTGTCTGACCGGTGGGGCTTCGTTGTTGCCTGGCTGCTGTGGGCACAGATGTTTCCCGGCATGGTCATGGTTGCCGCTCCTCTGGGACCGCTATTCGGTAACACAATCGGCGATATTCAGCTGGGCAACAACCACTGGTTCATCATGGGCAGCATCATCGTCATTTATTGGCTGGTAACGCTCCTAAACCTTAAGTTCGACATGGCCAAGATCGGCGGCGACATCGGAGTGTGGCTGGGCGTGTACATCCCGATCGCCTTCATGTTCGTGCTGGGCCTGGCTGCCATGATCAAAACGGGCATACGTCCAGGCATGCTGCTCGGTACCTTTCACTGGAAGCTCCTGCTGCCGCAAGCCGGCACACTACAGTACGTGGCGTCCATCGCGTTCATCTTTTGCGGCCTCTCCACATTGGGCGTGTACATCCCGCGCATCAAGAACGCCACACGCAACTTCGCGCGTGGCCTTATCATTGCTCTGGTCATCGTCGTACTGATGAACGAGATCCCAGCATTTCTCATGGCGAACGTCGTCACCGCTGGCAACATTGAGCTGACTAACATCTCACAGCCGCTTATACTTTTCTGCCAGATTCTCGGCTGGCCGCTGTGGTTAAATAACATTTTCAGCGCCATGGGCTTTATCGGCGTGCTCGTTGCGCTCTCCGGCTGGGTCACCGGCCCGTCGCAAACCATGATCCAGGTTGCCAGCGAAGGACTTGTGCCGGGAAAGTGGCGGTTCTACCAGCACAATGAACTCGGCGTCTCCAAGCCTATTCTCATTGCACAGGCTGCCCTCATCTCGCTATTTGCTCTGCTATACGCGTTGCCGAACGTCAACAACATCTTCATGCTCATGACCAACACGACCACTATGTTTTACGTCGTGGTCTACACGCTCATCGCCATCGCCTTCATCAAGCTGCGCTATGACCGCAAGGATCTCAAGCGTCCGTTCCGTCTAGGAAAGAAGGGCAACGCTGTCGGCTGGATGTGGACATGTTTCCTCTGGGCCGGCCTGCTATTCGTGGCCATTACGGCCATCGCCACTGGCTCCACCCTGTCGGCGATTATCATGATTGTGTTCACGATTATCTTTGCGGGCATTCCGCTCGTCATCTACCACTTCCGCAAGGACAGTTGGCTGTCCGCCGCCAAGGCCTGGAACAAGGACTACGACGCTCGCCATCACGTCGCCTATGAGAAAAATGCGCCCAAGCAGGACGCGTTTGAGTCCACGGCCTTCAAGTAATACTTGACCTCTGGCCGTTAGTTTAGTGGCCTGAAACAAGGAATCCCTCCCAATCCGTTCGGACTGGGAGGGATTCCTCCTCGTCGGGCCGGCGGGACTTGAACCCGCGGCCTTCCGGCCCCCAGCCGGACGCGCTACCAACTGCGCTACGGCCCGAACTGTCGACCTGTGAGTTATGGCTCCAAGTCAACTCTAACCCATTGTAGCGCACCAGGAGGATTTTTATGCGCATTCATGCCGAAGGAACTGAACACCCAGGTCAGTGGTTAGATTCGGAACCCATATCACAAAGAGATATAGCATGAATTGGTAGGAAACCATTGTTTCTGTCCAGCTCGTCTTCGTTCGTGTGTGGTTCCGCGCCACTTGGCGCAGTGAGGAAGCAGGAAGACCCATTGGAAAGGTGGCTCCTTGTCTCGCGATGCGCCGCGGCAGCGTTTCTCAGAACTCCCTAAAGAGGGTGTCGGCGACCTCGATGTACAAAGTGGCATAGGCCCTCGCGCCTTCGCAAGGCGAGCCGATGGAAGGGCCAGTGCGGTCGCGCGAGTGCCGTGCATCAGGCCGTGTCCGTCCGGGAATCAGCGGCATGAGAATCTATCGTCCTCAGAAGGAAGAAGCTGAGGGGCAGACTGCTCGTCATTGATCTAAAGACGAACGAGAGCTGCAGCGGCTGGTCAACGAAGCTCCGCGAGGAGTACTTTTTGCGTAGGTTGACGTGGATGATTCTGCCACGTTTGGCGATCTGCGGCACTCTGCTAGCCTACGGCTCGTCAGACAGCAGGTTCCCCGCAGCGCTTTGCTGATTTTTAGGACGCTGGGAGACACCAAGGGCTGAGCAAAGGGTAGTGAAAAAACAAGCGGCAACGCGGTATCCATGGATATACTGGGAAGATACGTTTTTTCGCGAAAGGTGAGGTGTCGTTATGCTTAAGCTCCGGAAGATTAACCAGGATAACCTCCGCGAGCATAATCTCTCAATCGTCATGCAGACGCTGCTGAGCGCCGGACATCCGATGAGCCGAGCCGATTTCGCCAAGTCGACAGGACTGACGAAGGCCGCCATGTCCATGCTCTCGGAAATCCTCATTCGCAATAACATCTTTTGCCAGCTAACACCGGTATCGGATTCCACGTACGGCCGTCCAAGTACACCGCTGTCGTTCTGCTCACGGCACTGGGCCGGTATCGGCCTTCAAGTGGACACCAGTGGCTATGGTTTCACCGTCCTGGATCTCGCTGGCGGCAGTGTGCACACGGAGTGGGTGAGTGCCACGATGGTCGACGTCACTCCGGAAGATGTTTTCTCCAAGCTTGACCGCATGATTCAACCGGTCGAAAGGGAGCTGAAAGCTCTGGGGTATACCGTATGCGGCGCTGGCCTGGCCGTTCCGGGCCTAGTCAAGGATCGCTCCGTACTTCTGGGCGCCCGTAACCTGGGGTGGAAGGATGTCGACCTGCGCCGGTTCGCCGTCGTCAGGCGCCTTAACGCAATCGCCGTCAATGAGGCTGATGTCGCCGCCGTCGCCCAGATCTCGGGCTATGCCGCGGCGCCGATTTCTAGTCCCGACATGTTGGACACTGAGTCCTCATTTATCTACCTGTCAACTGACGTCGGGATCAGCGGCGCTGTCGTCAGTCAGGGCAAGGTGATGGAAGGGGAGCATCATTTCGCCGGCGAGATTGGGCATCTGTCCGTTGACTGGAACGGACCTCAGTGTCCCTGCGGCCGCTGCGGCTGTTTAGAGCAGTACGCCGGACGGCGTGCTCTTGTAGAAGCGGCCGGTATCGCTACGGGATTGGAATCCGCATCCATGGACTCCGTGAATCGGCTGTTGTCTGCCTGGCAAGCGAGAGACGAGCGCGCCGTCAAGGCCATCAATCGCGGTCTGGCTGCTATGGCGTCTGGGCTGTGCTCGGCAGTTAACCTGTTGGACATCCACACCATCGTCCTGGGCGGCTTCTGGACGAACTTTACTGACACTGTTGCTAAGAAGCTGGAGAAGCGCATCCAGAAGCATGCCTTAGGCCGTGACGCCATGGATATTTCCGTCCTGGTTGCCCCGGTCCCAGACCATCCAGCGTTGCGTGGAGCGGCCACCGTCGGGTTGCGCGAACTCATCGATCACCCAATGCGTTTCATTCACGCCTAAGCGTGTCCCTCTGGCTGACGAGTTCTGGGGACGCTGACGCGACAATTAGATCGTGGGCAATCAAGGGACGAGGAGGCAGCTCTAGGAAGCAGGCAACCGGGGTTCTCAGGTGCGCCGTTTAACTGTTGCTAATGCGTCTTCAGCCTCGCTCGCCGGCGGCGAGTCTGGAAACAATATCGATGTCGGAGCGGACAGGGACATGTTTGCCTTTGATTTTCACCCAATCCTCGTCGCCTTTACCGATGACGAGGACCACGTTGACACGCTCGTTGTCTTGCTGGTCCTTTGACGCTAGGCGGAACGCCTCGCGGATAGCATCCTCGCGGCCATGGCCGTAGATTTGACGCACGTCGAGAGCAGGATTGGTGACGTAGCGCTGTATTTCGTCATTGATGGCGTGGACGTCTTCGAAATCACTGTCCTCCTGTGTGAGGATAAAGCAGTCGGCGTTTTCGCTAGCAGCCTTCGCTAGACCTGCACGCCGGTCGATGGCCTTACCGCCAGCAGTGCCCGTGACGATTGTGATTCGCGCGTTCGGTTCTTGGCCGCGTACGTACTCCAGTAGTGATTTAAGGCTGATGTAGTTGTGCGCGTAGTCTACGTAGGCAATGACGCCGTCGGGCATATCAAACCGCTGCATACGGCCGGGGATACTAACGGATTCGAAGGCATGCAGCGCATCCTGGTCATCGGGAGCAACGCCAGCAACTAGGGCGATGGACACGGCGGCTAAGGCGTTGTCGTAGTTGAAATCACCATCCATGGCCAGATGGTAGGTGCCGAGGTCGACGTTCTGACTGAAACTGCGGAAGTGCGCTGAGCCGGAGATGCCCAGCGAGCCGAGGACGTCGGCGGTGACGGAGCTGTCCATGCTGAAAGTGGTATATGGCGTACCCGCGAGTTGTGCGGTCTGTTCGACGAGTGTAGTCTTCCACCCGAGGGCGGCGTTGATGACGGCCCGCTTGGAATGAACCACAAGGCGCCGTTTGCAGTAGAAGTAGTCCTCGAACGTTGGGTGCTCGATGGGAGAGATGTGGTCGGGTGAGATATTGAGAAACGCGCCAATGTCGTAAGTGATGCCGTAGACGCGGTTGACTTTGTACGCTTGTGAGCTGATCTCCATGACTAGATACGTCATTCCGTTGTCCAGAGCCTCGCGCATCAGGTGAAACAGGTCGAGGGATTCCGGCGTTGTCAAGTCGGAGGGAATCCAGTGTTCGCCGTCGAGGCAGTCGGCCTCAGAGCTGAGGATAGCTGTGTGACCTTTCGTCCAGCGGTTGAGGATGGCGTGCGTGTAGTACGCGGTCGTGGTTTTACCCTTGGTGCCGGTGATGCCAATGATGACCATCTTGCGCTCCGGGTTACCATAGAACCGCGCCGACAATAGCGCCATGGCCTTACGAACGTCGGTAACAATGATGCCCCACGCATCAGCTGCCTCGTCATACGGCGTTTCGGCGACATAGCAGCTCAGATCGCAGGCATTGGCCGCCGTCAAGTATTCGCCTTTGAACGCACCCTTGCAGAACAGCAGGGTCGAAGCCGTCACGGTCCTGCTGTCATAGCTGATGGCGTCAAAATCCATATTCGGCAGGGCAGCGATGTCGAGGGACCAGTCGTTCCCATGAATCGTTTCACGCAGAAGACCCTGTTTGGCAAGGAAACCGACGGCGTCGCGCAGGCTCAGTCGCGGCGCCGGCAATGGGACGGAAGTGGTCATGGCTGCTTCTTTCACGATGTTTCAATAAAAGTGCTTCAATTCTAGGTTTTCTATCGCGGATTGGAATCGACCCCTAGTATTCCGCCCTAATCATCCCCAATCGACCACCCCTCCCTGGCGTCACCGTGGAACAGCTATGGAAGCACCCGGCATTAACGACAGTCAGCGGTATGAACGGCGACATCCCTGTCGCCGTTCATACCGCTGACATGTGTCCCATTCCCAAGCACCCACTTCGGCCAACGGCAGCGATCCGACGTCCGGGTAAAGTCGGCACAACGAGGCCAGCACGTCCATCGCGGCGATGGCGTCAATCGTCGCGTCGTGAAAATCGCCACGGGGACTGACGCCATAGTAGAACGCCGTATCCTCCAACCTTCTACGCTCATCGCGATCGCTGACCGCCCGGTCAAGCACCAGCGGATCAACAACCAGTGGGTTCTCGGAACTAATGACAAGGGGCACGCTGGCAACAGTATCCAAATCGTTGAACAAGTCGTCTGCTCCAGCTAGGCGATCGGCAACGGTCGGTAGATGCCATCGGCGTAGGTCGTTACGCAACATTCGGACATCGAAAGGAGCGTTATACGCCAGCAGCGGGATATTCTGACTCTGCGCCAAGGCGATGATAGCAGCAATGGTATCCAGCGCATCTTGCGGCTCCATGCCGCATCGGCGCAGCTCCTCGTCTGTGAAGCCATTGACGGCCGCCGCGGCAGGCGATAAGGGTCGATGCGGATTAATCGTCCAGGACAGGGCTGCGTCCCCGTCGCGTCCAGCAGCTGGGGTACGTAGCACGAGTGCCGCCGACACGATGGCGTCAGACGAGGACAGGCCCGTGGTTTCAGTATCGAAACCCAGAAGGAGAGAATCACGCAGGGGTGTGAACGGGTCTTGTCGCCGACAGTCGCGCAGCGCCGCTATTACAGCGGAACTCGTCATTAGAGCAGTAGACATCCCCATATTCTGCGTTTCCCGTCCGACATCCCCATAACGGCGTCGACAGCCTCGGAAATTCGTCTGTTGTATCTGTGGGATATTATAGAAACCCTTGTCATGACCAGTCCGTATAGCGACAATGGGTTTATGACGACAACGGGGGTTATGACATTGGGCGTTGCGAAGAAGAACGCCACTCTCGACTGCGATACCGCTGACCGGGGGAAGAAGCGGGCGGAATTTGAACGCCTTGCCGTTCCGGCTCTCGACATGCTGTACCGTCAGGCGATGAAGTACACGAATGACCCCGACGGAGCGCAGGATCTGGTGCAGGACACCTTTGAGCGTAGTTTTAAGGCGTTCGACTCTTTCCAGCGCGGCACCAACATCGAAGCGTGGCTGACGACAATTCTGCGCAACACATATTTCAACCAGTATCACAAGGCCAAACGCCGTCCAAAGCGCGCCGACTCCGACGCCAGCGAGCTAAGCGACCACGAGACATACGGTGCCGCCAGCCGTCAAGCAAGCAGTCTGATGAAATCGGCCGAAGACCAGTACCTTGACGGTTTCACCTCGCAAGAGATCATGACGGCGCTGGCGTCACTCTCACCGGAGCGCCGACAGGTCTTCATCGACGCGGCCGTCGATGGGAAAAGTTATAAGCAGATTGCTCAGGAGCAGCATATTAAAATCGGCACCGTCATGAGCCGTCTCAACCGTGCGCGCACGCAACTGCGTGAACAGCTCGGCGACTACGCTCGGGAACGGGGCTACGGCAAGTCGGCGATAAGCGGAAAGACTTCTCCCACCAACAACGCCGAATCGCGCTCCGTCGGCGCCGAACGGAATAACGATAGTGACGAAGCTGTTGCCTCTAGTACCCTTAGGAGCCATCCAGTAGGGAAAGCCGACCACGGAACCACAAGGAACAGCGCGAAAGGAGCGTGAGGAAGCGGATCGGCGTGCGGTAAGGAGGACCTGTGAGCGAGATTAGGAGAACGACCGTTTGCCGGTCGATTGTTTCCAACGGTACCCTGTCAACGGACATCATAGCGGTGACATCCACGGCCCGGCGCCGCAGCCACGAGCAGATTGAACTAGTCGAGGATTTCGGCAACCTGTATCAGCACGACCCAGTGTCGAACCAGCATTCCGGCCATATCCCTGCATTCTCCGACGGGTTCGACCCGGATAGTGAGTGCACCCCAGAGGAGCTGGTCATCCTGTCGGCGCTGCGCCGGTTCCTTCGCCCGCAGAGGGCTCCCAGCGGTCTGCTGGAACGCTGCCTGCGTTCCCTGGATGAGGTCAGCGCGGATGACCTGAACGAAAAGACAGACCGCACGAACACTGAACCGATGACAACAAAAGCAAGTGGTGATTCTCGCAATGACGTCGGGGAGGAAATCTCCATCAAAGACAGTGAAGCGCGGTACTTTTCGCGGTGAGGCCGGTTCCACAGAATGCTTGAGAAAATCTGTTTGTTGCCAAGTTCTTCGGCAAATGGGTTTGTGCTGTCGGGGCCTCTGTGAGACAATGAGTCCAGCTTCGTTGTCTATGCAAAGGAGAAAACATGGGTAAGCGCGGGCGTATGCGTCGTGCTCGTCGGCATCATGCCGCGAATCACGGCAAAAGGCCAAATGCTTGATTCACGCAAAAGGAGGTTCGCTTCGGTGGGTCTCCTTTTTATTTCGTTCGTTCCTACTGTATTGCCATGACGCATCGCTGCATGCGCTTGTGCTTTTATTACGGTCACTAGTGTTAAGCGACGCCATGCCCCATTGGTTTGTGTTGAGGCGGACTGTGCTACGGGGCTTCCTCACCGGTGTGGTCACCGATTCGACAGTGACGCTGTTCGGTGGTTTTCGTCGGAAAGTCTGGTGGCGCTGCACACCTGTCCAACGTTGATACTTCCGTTGCTGGTGACGGTAATCCGGACACCGTTGTCCACTGGACATTCGAGAAGAGGTCCGTCAGCCACAGTGTGGTGCAGCGCATCGTCCACATCTTTGGCGCCGATCGGCAGCAGTCAGTTCACTGGTACGATGACATGGACATGTGTTTAGGTGCTGATCCGAAACTGGCGCTGTCCACTGTTGCGATTGATAGCATCCGCGCCGAGCTTACTCGCCGCGCGGGTATCGAACTCTGTCATGCTTGTCGCTTTCCCCAGAGTCAGGCTCATCCAGCGAGACCAGTAGCTTAGAGCACGCAGAAGGCACATATTGAAGATGTTCCAATCGTCCTCGATACCGGTTTAGGTTTGACGAATGCCAGGATAGTGCCGTACGAGCGGCAATTGGCTCGTACAGTTTGAACAGAATGATGACAGCCGATTCCCGCGCCACGTCAACTGGCACCGGTTCCTCCAGCGGGAATGGTTGCCGTAACGGAACTCTTGTTGCATACCGGTGGAAAATATCGTCGCCTGTTCGCCCGTCAACGCCAACGGACGTCATGGTTTTCCGTTACATATAGGTCATGGTCCGAGCGGCCTTGACCGCGCCTGCGGCCGTCAGACCAATCCTATTGCAAGAAACAGCAACAATGGTTCTGGGAGTTTTTCCATGCTGGGCCACATGAGCAAGAAGGGAAGAAGCGGAAAGGCTGAGTCCAGGTAACGCGGAGAGTAAGAGGCGGGAGGGCAGGTTATGAGGATGGAGTACGGGAATTCAGCCGACCACATCCAACGGGTAAATAGTGGCCAGACAAAAGTACTCACAGGCTCCACATGGACCCGCCTCAGGCGTTCAAGACGTGCGACCGCCTCAGATTACAACGGAGTGGTGCCGGTGATCCGGCCCATCGGGACATGAGAAAGTTCGCCACTGCACTGGCTCCAAGAGGCTAGAGATGACCGATTCGAAAAAGGGCGTGCACGTCACGGGACACGCACACACGGCGTCTCAAGGGTCGGCGAGAGGGGAAACGGTGTCGGCAGCAAGCACAGTTTCAACGCCATAATCGACCCGCTCGAACTACTAGCGGTCGGTTGGATTAAGGTCGTCGACATCGCCAAGGGACAGTTGACAAGCAAATGGCTGCTTTACACCGTGACGCGGACGAAATCAGTACCAGCAAAAGATACACCGTTGTCAACATCGCCGAGGGGAATGAGCAATAAGAACGAAAATGGGCGACAGGGGGGAAGGATCATCGCTGCCCCTCCCTGTCGCCCATCAGCCTGTTCGGTCGCGTCTACAGGGGTCAAGACTGAGGTGGGTTCCTCATCCCTCGTTGATCTTGGCGAAGTAGAGCAACGTACGAACCATGTTGCAAGTGAAACCATACTCGTTGTCATAGTAGGAGACGGTACGCACTAGCTGGTCATCGCCCACATGCAGGACTTCGGTCTGGGTTGGATCAAATACGCCACCATGGGTATCGCCGAGGATGTCGCTGGAAACGATACCGTCGCCGTTGTAACCGAAATCCTCGCGGTCAGAAAATTCCGCTTTGAAAGCAGCGTTAATCTCCTCAGCGGTGACTTTCTTGTTAAGGATGGTAGTCAGCTCGGTGACAGAGCCGTCTGGCGTCGCTACGCGTTGCGCGTGGCCGGTGAGTTTGCCATCAACCGATGGGACAACCTTACCGATGGCGATGGCCGCACCGCTGGAGTGTGGAATCGTGTTAATCGCAGCAGAACGGTTAGAACGACCGTCCTTAAAACGGGGGCCATCGAGAATCATCTGGGTGCTGGTGTAGGCGTGGATGGTTGTCATGAGGCCTGCGCGCACACCCCACTTCTCATCAAGGAGCTTGACCATGGCGGCCAAGGAGTTGGTGGTGCAAGATCCGGCGGAGACGATTTTGTCAGAGGCCTTGAGAATCTCCTGGTTTACGCCGTACACGACGGTTGGAGTGACATCGTCTTTGGCTGGAGCGGAGATGAGGACCTTCTTGGCGCCAGCGTCAATATGAGCCCGAGACTTCTCCGCGGAGGTGTAGAAGCCGGTGCATTCGAGCACGTAGTCGACGCCATCATTCTTCACCCAAGGGATGTTGCGGGCATCACGCTCAGAGTAGACCGTGTACTCCGTGCCGTCGACGATAATGGAGTGCTCAGTGGATTCGACCTCGACGGCACTTCCATCAGCATGGCGGAATCGTCCATGAGAGCTGTCGTACTTGAGCAAGTAAGCCAGCATGGCCGGAGTCGTCAGATCGTTAATAGCAGCGACCTCGATGGCATTCGCTTCTCCGCTCTGCTCCTGCAGCTGGAAGATACGGCGAAAGGCGAGGCGACCGATGCGCCCAAAACCGTTGATACCAATTTTTACTGTCATATTGCGTCCTCCTAGAACCGGTGTAAACCCATTTCATCGTACTTCTTTCTCTGTACTTGCTAAGACGCGAAAACGGTGCAACAAATGTCAAAAGGCTGAATAAAGCCAGTCCGCTACCAAAGAGGCGAGAGCCATTTTCGGAAAGGGCTAAAGGATGCGCGTTCCGTCAATTCGTGATACACTTACCGCTGGCTTGAGGAATCAAGAAAGTGGAATTTCCCACCTGAGGGCTTTTCGTAGTCCTGGGTTTGCGCGTTTTTCGCATCCCGCCACGTCCCGCAAAGGATGTGTTCGTAGAACGAGAGTCGCTGAATTCCACGCGGACACACAGTTGATTGAATGGAGTCATCATCAGCGAACCGAACATTAACGAGGACATCCGAGCGGCTAAAGTGCGCCTGATTGGCCCTAACGGGGAACAGGTCGGCGTCATCGCCACGTCGGTTGCTTTGAACCTCGCGAGGGAGGCAGACCTCGATCTAGTCGAGGTGGCGCCGAACGCCAAGCCGCCGGTCGCCAAGCTCATCGATTACGGTAAGTTCAAGTACAACGAAAAGGTGAAGCAGCGCGAAGCTCGTCGCAACCAGAACAAGGTCGAAATCAAAGAGATCCGTTTTCGGCTGAAGATTGATGACCATGACTTCGAGACCAAGGAAGGCCATGTCCGCCGTTTCCTTCAGGGTGGCGACAAGGTCAAGGTCACAATCATGCTGCGCGGCCGTGAAAGGTCCCGTCCAATTGGCGGCACAGAACTCCTCCTTCGTCTGGCGCAGGATGTCGAGGAGCTGGGCACTATCGAATCCCAGCCGCGTCAGGAGGGCCGCGACATTTACATGACCCTCGCGCCCAAGGGCAAGAAGGTGCACACCCAGTCCGAGCAGCGCCGTCGCGGCCAGCAAGCCCGCGCGGAGCGTCAGGCACGTCAGGCCGCACACTTGGCGATTGCCGAGGCGAAGAAGAACGAGGCTTCTACGGAAGAACCGACAACCAAGGAGGGCAGCGATGCCAAAAATGAAGACTAAGAAGGCAGCAGCAAAGCGCGTGCGCGTTACCGGCAGCGGAAAGCTCATGGCGTGTGGCACCGGCATGCGTCACCATCTGGAGCACAAATCCGCCAAGACTCGCCGCGCCCTGTCCCGCGACCAGCGCATCGCCAAAGACGATCTTAAGACCATGTCCGAGCTTCTGTGCCGCTGAGCGCAGGACCGATCAGCAACAGTCTTCAACCGATCAGTAATAGTCGTTAACAGAAAGAAGTCGAACAATGGCACGTGTTAAGCGCGCGGTGAATGCACACAAGAAGCGTCGTACCGTTCTCGAGCGGGCGAAGGGCTATCGCGGAACCCGCTCCCGTTCCTATCGGCGTGCGAAGGAGCAGCTCCTCCACTCTTACAACTACTCGTTCCGTGATCGCCGTCACCGCAAGGACCAGTTCCGTAAGCTCTGGATTCAGCGCATCAACGCGGCCGTCCGCGCCCAAGGCCTGACCTACAGTCGCTTTATGCAGGGGCTACGTCTTGCCGGCATCGAGCTGGATCGTCGTTCTCTATCCGAACTCGCCATCGCCGAGCCGGAGGTCTTCGCTCAAATCGTCGAAGCCGCCAAGAAGGTTCTTCCAGCTGATGTCAACGCGCCGGTTCTTCCGGTTGACGTCAACGAACCGGTCGAGGACTAATCCTCTTCGGCAGCAAGCCCGTTCCCTATGCCAGCGTGGCGTAGCGGACGGGCTGTTTTTATCTATCCCATGACTCCAAGAGGACATCGAGTTTCTGCGGAGGGCCTTTGGGGCCGCAATGGTCGTGATGGGTGGAAACACGAGGCGCCATGATGGACAAATCCATAGGAAACACCGAGTTCGACAACTTACTAGAGCAGTTTCTCGTGCACAGCGGGGTGGAACGAGGGCTATCGCCGGCGACCGTATCCGCATACCGAGCCGACTTAGTCAAATACTTTTCCTGGCTGGCTGAACATAAGAAAACAACAATCGGCAGCGTGTCATCACAGGACGTCGACAGCTTTCTGCAGTCGCTGTCCGGACTGAGTCCGCGTACCCGCGCCCGGACGCTAGCTTCCGTTCACGACGTACACCGGTTCGCCTTAGGCCAAGGCCTGACGGACATCGATATTTCGCGGAAGATCAAGGCACCAAAAACCAGCAGCCAGCTACCGCAGGTGCTGAGCGTTGAGGAAGTAGCCAAGCTCATCGATGCTGCATCTATCGGCGACGGTACGGATCCAATCAGCCTCAGGGACCGCGCACTGCTGGAGTTTCTCTATGCCACGGGAGCACGTGTTTCTGAAGCCATCGGCACTAATCTCGGCGACCTCGACTTCGACGGGCACGTCGCACGCTTGACTGGTAAAGGCAGCAAGCAGCGTCTCGTTCCATTCGGCTCCTATGCGGTCGACGCTCTGATGCGCTACCTCAACATGGGCCGCGGACCCCTACAACGCGCAGCCAAGGGAACGCAGGAGACCTCAGCGGTATTCCTCAACAAGCGGGGCAAACGACTGAGCCGCCAGAGCGCCTGGGAAATCATCCGGCGCTGCGCCTCCCGTGCCCGTCTTTGTAAACCGGTGCACCCGCACAGTCTGCGGCACTCATTCGCTACACATCTGATCCAGGGAGGCGCCGACGTGCGGACCGTCCAGAAGCTGCTGGGCCACGCGTCCGTGTCGACCACGCAAGTCTACATGCACATTACACCGACGATACTGATGGAGGAGTACGTCACTGCGCATCCGCGGGCAGTTAAACGGTAAGTTTGCAAACACGGGTGGGGGGGACGCATCGTATAAAGTGAAATCATGCCTACAGATCTTCTCGGACGCGATTATGGCGTTTTCTCAGCGCCTCCAGCGCTGAAGCAGCATGGCCCGGCCACAGTCATCGCCATGTGCAACCAGAAGGGCGGGGTCGGCAAGACTACCAGCTCCATCAACATCGCCGGCGCTTTAAGCCAGTACGGCCGCAAGGTCTTGGCCATCGATTTCGACCCCCAAGGCGCGTTGACCGTCGGCCTAGGCATCAACGGAAATCAGGCGGAGAACACCATCTACACCGCCTTGTTCGAGCCGCACTTCGACGTGCGCGACGCCGTCGTCCACACACGGTTCGAGAACCTTGACGTCATCCCGGCGAACATTGACCTGTCCGCGGCTGAAGTGCAGCTTGTTACAGAGATGGGCCGCGAGCGCATCCTCGAATCGACTATTCGGCCGCTGGTGGATGAGTATGACGCGATTATCATCGACTGCCAGCCGTCTTTGGGTCTCTTGACGGTTAACGCGCTGACGGCGGCGAATGGTGTCATCATTCCGGTGGAGACAGAGTTCTTTGCGCTGCGCGGTGTAGCGCTATTGATGCAGTCTATCGAGAAGGTGCAAACGCGCATCAACGCTGCTCTTAAGGTGTTCGGCGTGTTACCAACCATGTATACGCGAACGCTGCACTCCGCGGAGGTACTCCAACGTATCTACGAGGCGTTTGGTGAGACGGTGTTCCACACGGTCATCTCTCGGTCAGTCAAGCTGCCAGACGCTACGGTGGCCGCCGCGCCCATCACCGTGTTCGCTCCAGAGCATAAGGTGGCCAAGGAATACCGTGAGGCAACGCGCGAGATTATCGCGCGTGGTATTGTCGCCTGATTCTACGCGTACGCCGTCGTGGTGGATGCGTAGAATTGTGATGTTTATCAGCAAGTCAGTCATTTCAGTAAAAAGAGGTTTGCCCTTATGGCAGTTCGCTCGGATATTCGCAATGTCGCTATCGTCGCCCACGTCGATCACGGCAAAACGACGCTGGTTGACGCGATGCTCAAGCAGTCGCACGTCTTTTCGGATCGTGACAAGGTCCCGGACCGCGTGATGGATTCCGGCGACATCGAGCGCGAGAAGGGCATTACTATTCTTGCTAAGAACACTGCCGTGCGTTATACCGGTCCGCTGGCTTCTGAGATGGGCGAGCCGGACGGCATCACCATCAACGTTATCGATACGCCGGGCCATGCCGATTTTGGTGGTGAGGTTGAGCGCGGTATTTCTATGGTTGATGGCGTCGTGCTGTTGGTGGATGCATCCGAGGGGCCGTTGCCACAGACTCGTTTCGTGCTGCGCAAGGCACTGGAAGCGGATCTGCCAATCATTCTCGTCATCAACAAGACCGACCGTCCGGACGCCCGCATCGAGGAGGTTGTTTCCGAGACCACTGACCTGCTACTGGGTTTGGCTAACGACGTGTCTGAGGAGGGCATCGATCTCGACGTTGACAAGCTCCTCGACCTGCCGATTCTCTACGCGTCCGCCAAGGCTGGCCGCGTCGATACCCGGCCGCCAGCGAATGGCGCTCTGCCGGAGAACAATAACCTGGAGCCGCTGTTCGAGTCCATCCTCAAGAATATTCCAGCGCCGGAGTACGACCCCGACGCTCCATTACAGGCGCACGTCACCAACATCGATTCCTCTGACTTCCTCGGCCGACTGGGACTCATCCGCATTTATAACGGCTCTATCGAGCAGGGTAAGACCTATGGCCTGTCCCGCGTCAATGGCACCATCGAGAGCTTCAAGGTCACCGAGCTGCTGCGCACAATGGGCCTTAACCGTACGCCGACCCAGCAGGCAGGTCCCGGCGACATTGTCGCTGTCGCTGGCGTGGACGACATCATGATTGGTGAAACGATTGTCGACCGGAACGATCCGCGTCCGCTACCCCTCATTCACGTGGACGAGCCAGCTATCTCCATGACCTTCGGCATCAACGACTCACCGCTAGTTGGAACTGAAGGTAAGGACCATAAGCTCACGGCCCGCATGATCAAGGACCGCCTCGACCGCGAACTCATTGGCAACGTCTCCATCCGTGTGCTTCCCACTGACCGTCCAGACGCCTGGAAGGTGCAGGGACGCGGCGAACTGGCATTGGCTGTTCTCGCCGAACAGATGCGCCGCGAAGGCTATGAGCTGACCCTTGGTCGTCCACAGGTCGTCACCCGAGTTATCAATGGTGTAGTCAACGAGCCGTATGAGAACACCACGATTGACGCGCCGGAGGAGTACATGGGAGCCGTTACCCAGTTGATGGCGTCCCGCAAAGGCCAGATGACCTCCATGGTCAACCACGGATCAGGCTGGGTTCGCTTACAGTTCCTTGTTCCATCCCGCGGGCTTATCGGTTTCCGCGCGCGCCTGCTGACCGAGACACACGGCACCGGAATTTCCTCGTCCCTCTCCGCGGGTTACAAGCCATGGGCGGGCGACATTTCCATGCGTCAGAACGGTTCCATGGTCTGCGACCGTCGCGGCCAAGCGACTCCATACTCCATGCAGAAGCTCCAGGCTCGTGGATCCTTTTTCGTGCAGCCACAGAGTCAGGTGTATGAAGGCCAGATTGTCGGTATTGCCAACAAGCCGGGCGACCTGGATGTGAACATCACCCTCGCCAAGCATATGACCAACATGCGTAACTCGACTGCTGATGTCCTTGAGACGCTGACCCCACCGATTCAGATGAGCCTGGAGGAGTCCCTCGACTTCGCGAACGACGACGAGTGCGTTGAGGTGACACCGGAGTCCATTCGCGTGCGCAAGATCATCCTTGACCGAGAGCAATGGTACAAGTGGAACGCTCGCGAGTACCGCAAGAACCAGGCCGCCAAACAGCAGACCGCTAACAACAGCAACGACTGAGCGAGCAAGACAAGGGCCAGCGCGGCCCGTGTGCAAGGAGGGTAAGTGGCGTGTATAAATCACAGGAATTCCGGAGTAGAAACGCCACAGGAATGAGAAAGCTCCCGTGGCTGCTGTCCGTCGCGCTAATCGCCTTCTTTGCCACTGCCACGGCCCTGGTGGGCACAGCACTGCACCGCTCCGGCGTCGATGCCAATCTGCCGTGGGGATTGTGCTTGGCATACCTGCTGATTGGCTGGTCAGCGGCGTTTGCTCGCCAACGGTTCGGCATGATGGGTGTCGGCTTCCATCTCATTGTCAGCGGGCTGGTCATCTGGATTCTTGCCACAACGAGCGGTGCCGACGGCAGCGTGCTCGTCCCTGTTGGATCGGCGGCATTCACCACATTCTTCAGCCTCCGCGCCGGATATTTCTGGTTGTTGGGTTCAACCATCGTTCAAATCTTGGTAATGTTCTTGCCGAAAAGGTGGTTTAGGAGAGGGATCCCTGCCGCAGTCCATGGTGAGTGAAGTCCCGCGTTCTGCGTTCGGGTACTGGTTTCAACGCTCGGATCTTCGCCAAGGGGATGTGGATCGTCTCCGCCGAACGGCTTCCGTCGGCGGCCCGGTCGCGCGAAAGGGTTAACGTTGTTCCGTCATTGGAGAGAACATGCCCCACGTAGTGTGAGTACTTCATCCGATGATCGTTGGCGTCCACGTCGGCTTCAATGCTAAGGCTGACGCGGATGCCGGGGGAAATCGCCATATTTCTCAAACCATTCATGTTCTCAGCATAAAAGAGGTTCCCAAGGAAGTGGCACGTCAACGACAAGAATCGTGTCTGCCTTATGCTGAAAGCATGGGATCCATTCTCTCGCCGTCGTGGCAACACGCCTGCAATGACTATCTGCAGTGGTTATCCGCCAGCAAAGGTCTGTCCGTCAACACAGTGAAAGCGTATGGCTCCGACATTCGCGAGTGCCTGCACGTCCTGGCGTTACGGGGAATTAGCGATCTGAAGTTGGTTAAGTTAATGGATTTACGCTCCTGGTTGGCGCACGAGGCGCGGACCCATGCGTCGTCGAGTCTGGCACGCAAGACCGTGGTGGTTCGGTCGTTCTTTGCGTACTGCGCAGACCGCAACGGCTGGGAGTCTGATCCGGCGGCGCGCCTGCTGACGCCGAAAATTGGCAAACAGTTGCCGAAAGTCCTTAACGAACAGGAGGCGCGAGCATTGATGGATCGGGCAGACGAGCAGGCTGTCAAGGCTCTCCGCGCTACGGCGCTCAAAGGGGATGCTGCGGACAGACGCGAGACGGATGATTCAAGACGAGCACAGGGAGCTGGCGGTACGGTTTTCGGGTCCCCTCAGCAGTTGGCGCTGGAACGAGCAGAGGCCGTTCGGGACTGTGCTATCGCCGAACTGCTCTATGCGACAGGTATCCGCGTGGGGGAGCTGACGGCCATCGACCTGCTCGACGTGTCGGAGCAGACGCGCACGGTGCTCGTTCACGGCAAGGGCAGCAAAGACCGCGTTGTTCCTTTCGGTGTGCCGGCACAGCAGGCGCTGGACTCCTGGCTGGATGAGGGTCGTCCTGTCCTGAAGAACGATTACTCCGGCGATGCGCTGTTCCTTGGTATCCGCGGCCGAAGAATTAATCAGCGGCAGGTTCGAATCATTGTGCACCGGCAAGCCACAGAAGCTGGCGTCCCCGATATCTCCCCACACGCGCTGCGCCACTCTGCGGCAACACACCTGCTTAACGGGGGCGCTGATCTGCGTGAAGTGCAGGAGCTGCTGGGTCACGCTAACTTGGCGACGACGCAACGCTACACTCACGTGTCTCTCGAACAGCTGAAACGCCGATACTGTCAGGCGTTCCCGCGCGCCTGAAACAACGCGTTCCGTTAAACCCGCAGCTTGGCAAACCTGCTTGAAGTCGACTGATAGGCTCGAGGAATGACAGAAAACATCCTGACGATTGCTACATCGAACATGAACGGTTTGCGAGCGGCCCACCGCAAAGGAGTATCACACTGGGTTGAACGCGTGATGCCGGACATCTGGTGTCTGCAGGAAACACGAGCCCCACAGGATGCTATCGACCCGATCGTCGCTGACTTCGCGAAAATCTACGCCGCCAACGGAAAGAACCTGCTGAATCAGGACGACGTTTGCCGCATCAAAGGACGAGCGGGGGTCGCTCTCATGACACCATTGCCCATCCTAGACGTTCGCCACGGACTGCCAGGACTGAATGAAGACGTTGATACTGGCCGCTGGCTGGAAGTAGATATCAAAACTCCGAACGATGCGACACTCACGGTCGTCTGTGTTTACGTGCATGCCGGTGACATTGCTAACCCCGCTAAAATGGAACAGAAATATCGCTTCCTCAACGCGATGACACAGCGCTTGCATTGGTTCCAAGACCGCGCCAGCGGGGAAAACGGCGTCCAAACGGCGGTCTGCGGCGACTTCAATATCGCTCATACGTCCCGGGACATTAAGAATGCGAAATCCAACGAAACCCACTCCGGATTTCTGCCGCGAGAACGCGCTTATATGGACAACTGGTTCGATCGCATGGGCCTCGTCGATACGATGCGAACGCTCGCCGGACCAGTCCAGGGGCCATACACTTGGTGGAGCCAGTGGGGAAGGGCTTTTGACCACAACGTCGGATGGCGACTCGACTACCAGATCGATACACCCAAGCTCGCCGCGGCGGCCCGGTCCTTTGTCATCGACAAAGCCACCAGCTACGACGCTCGCTGGTCAGATCATGCACCTTTGACGATTTCGTACGACCTTCAAACCTTGCGGTGATTGACCATCGGTCGTGAGAAAATCGAGCCTGTTCATCTCAGCGGCAGAGGAAAGTGACCACGATATGTCTATTTTTAGACGCAGTAAGAAAAAAACCGTCAAAGATCCCGATTCCACCATCGCCGAACAGGACGCGGTCCAGCACGACACTGTAAAAAACAGTGCTGAAGAATTCACCAGCAGGAGACCTCAAACCGCCGAACGGACGAAAGGAGACACCGATGCCGCGACGAGTGCCGACAGCTTTCATGACGGCACCGAAAACGCTTGCAATGGCAACGGTGAAGAGAACCGTGTCGAATACGTCGGCCCGTATGACGTGGATGACGAGAACATTCCGGACAAAAAGTACCTCGACCTGGGTGCCATTAAAATCCCTGGCCGCGTTGGTATCCAGCTGCGCCTGACCGCCAACAGCGACAAGACGCAGGTGACCAACCTTACCGTGACCTACGGCCAGTCGAGCCTACAGCTAACGGCGTTGGCAGCCCCCCGCGCCATGGGCCTCTGGGACTCGGTGCGCGAGGGCCTCCTGGACGGCACCCCTGAAGCCCACGAGGCTGACGGCAATTTCGGCAAGGAAGTCCTGCTAGAGATTCCGGTCCCCGACGGTCGTGTCGTGCCAACCCGCATCGTTGGTGTTGACGGCCCACGCTGGATGCTGCGGGGCATTTTCACCGGTCCAGCTTCCCGCACCGGCGAACAGAAGCGTGTCCTGGACGAGTTTTTCGCGTCCGTTGTCGTCGACCGCGGCTCGGAGCCGCGAGCCCCGCGCGAACCGCTGATCCTACTGTTTCCTCAGCAACTCTTGCCGGAGAACCAACGTCCCACCGATAGGGAGGATACCAGTTCGCCCAATCTTCCCGGCCGGCCGCAAGGTCCGACCGTTAAGACCGAGGACGTGCGTGCCAAAACCAGCGTCCAGAACGTCCTCAAAAGGGGACCGATGTTCAGCGAAGTCCGCTGACAGCTGAAAGGATCACAGTATTCTTATGTTATTCCTCGACGACAATCCGAACAGCAGCGACAGACGCGTCGGCAGACGGGTCGTGTCCAACCTGGAATTCCCGTCCGGCAGTCCACGCGCCCTCAACACAGGCCATTCAACCCCCCAACCCTTCGATACCATCTTCGAAAAGGGTGAACGGTTCGGCAACGGTCGGATGTCCGGCGCTCAACGCCGGTCCTCCGGCAAGAAAAGCCTGGCCGACATCGCTCAGTCAGAGGACTTCTCAATCATGGATGCTATCGGCGGTGTGCGTGGCATTATCGAAGCGGTAGCCCCGTCACTAGTTTTCCTCGTTCTGTTCATCACCGTTCCGCACAAATTGGGTGTCGCCGTGGTCTTCTCCGGCCTAGTGTCCATCGCGTTCGTGGTATGGCGTCTCGTCAAGCGCGAACAGTTACGCTCCGCGATCTTTGGACTGGTGCTGGCTTGCATTTATTTAGCATCAGCCTGGTTCAGCCATAGTGCGAAGAACTACTACACACCCGCGTTCATCCTCGATTTTGTCGCGGTGATTGTACTGCTCATCTCTTTGGCATGCCGTTTCCCGCTACTGGGTGTTTTTATTGAAGCCTTCCACACACCTTTCAAGAACGGTCTGCGCCATTGGGCACGCCAGTGGCGATCCGACCTGCCGCTGCGCCGTTCCTACGTGCGTGCTACCTGGGCGTGGGCTATTCTCTTCGCGTTCCGTCTCGTTGTCGAGGTGCCGTTCTGGTGGGCTGACAATGTCAAAGTCCTCGGC
>JAFNPO010000035.1 GCA_017386585.1 Aeriscardovia sp. | reverse complement strand
GCCTCCTTTGCCGGAGGCGATGGCGAAGATCTTCGTGCGGCGAGACGGGTCGGCGAACGGGTTGCGGCGGCGGGACGCGCGCAGCTCGGCGACCAGGCCGGAAAGTTTGGCTTCGCTCATGGCGCTCACGGTGATCTGCGGTACGACCAGGATGCCAGGCCTCGAGCAGGATTGGGCGGCGGCCGTGACGGCGTCGAGCAGACGTCGCGTCAGCGGGCAGCCGGACACGGTCAATTCCAGATCGACGCGCACGTCGTAGACGGCGTCGTCCGGACCGGCCTGGACGGGCCGTTCCATCCCGGAGCCGGCGGAGCGGCGGACGGCTTCGACGCGCGTGATCATATGCAGGTCGACGACCGAACGGCCCAGTTCCGGATCCGTGACATGGCCCAGCCGTTCGACAACGGCGCGCTCAAGAGCATCGGCCCGGGCATCCCCGGAGGCGCTCGGCATGCAGATTTCGGCAGGTGTCGGGAACCGCGGCGGAACGCCGGCGCGCGCGGCGGGCTCAGCTTGGCCTAGCGCTGTGAACGAGGCGCGGCGGAACGTAGGACCGGAGTCGTACGCCGCGTTGTTCCTGTCGGCGTTCTTCCCGGAGTCGCCCATCGTCAGCTCCCGTCGTCTATCTGCAGCGGAGTCTGCTCAAAACCGGCCGGGCTGGTGGACGCGGAATCCGCAGACGACGCAACGGCATCGGCGGCGTCATCCGTTCCGGGCGCGGCAAGCGTATCGGAAACGGGTTCCGTGGTCCCCGTGGCCGGCGGCTCTTCGCTTTTCGCGCTCGTTGCGTTCCCCGGTCCCTGCCGCAGCAGCGCGTCGAAACCGGCTTCGTCGAGGATCGGCACGCCCAGCTGCTCGGCCTTCATGGCCTTTGCCCCTGGGTTCGCCCCGACGACAGCGTAGTCGGTGCGCCGGCTCACTGATCCCGCGGCCTTGCCGCCATGGGCTTCGATGGCTTCCTTCGCGGCTTCGCGCGAATAGCCGGTCAGAGTGCCGGTGACGACGACCGTCAGGCCCGCCAGCGTCTGCGGCGCGTTCCGTGCCTGGCGCGCCTGGGAGCCGACGCCTGCGGCCTTCCACGACGCGAGCACCTGGCAGCGGAAGTCCGACGGGTCCTTCGCCCGCTCGAACCAGCCGACCACGCTGCGGGCGATCTCCTCTCCCACGCCGGCGATGCCGGTCAGGTCTTCGACGGTAGCGTTCTCCACCGCTTCGAGGCTGCCTAGGCGGTTGGCGATGAGGCGCGCGGTCGGCGGGCCGAGCCGGCGGATCGACAGCGCCACCAGGACGCGCCATAGTTCGGCGGACGCGACCTTGCGGAATTCCTCGAACATCGCGGTCGTCGTCGCGCTGGGCCGCGCGCCGGCGGGGTTCTGGCCGGCCTTCGGCTCATTGAAGAACGCCGGCACCTGACGCCACAGGCCTGACCCGCCGCGCCGCCGGCGCTTGGTCTTCCGCCCGCTTGCGCTTGTCGTCTTCTCGACTTCGACGACGGGGATCTCGCGCCACACGCGCACCGACCGCAGTCGTTCGGGCGTCAGGTCGAAGATGCCCGCCTCGCTTGTGAGCACCGGTTTCTGGACCTCTGGCAGGCGCAGGCCCTCGGGCGGCTCGTACGGCTCGGGTTCCTCGCCCGGAGCGACGTCGATCTCCTTGCCCAAGCCCGGGGCATACACGTCGACCGAGTCCGGGCGGTTGAACTCGGGGTTCGTCAGGGCGATGGCCGCCTCCTCTCCCAGATGCTCGATGTCGAAGGCGGCGCGAGAACCCAGATGCAGGACGCGCTCGGTCAGCTGCGCCGGACAGGACTCGGCGTTCGGACAACGCCAGTCGACGTCGCTCTCCTTGGCGTGGACCAGTTCGGCGCCGCAGCTCGGGCATGTCGTCGGCATGACGAACTCACGCAGCTGTTCCTCGCGGCCGGCGCGGTCGGCGACGACAGGCCCCACCAGCTCGGGGATGACGTCGCCCGCTTTGCGCACCACGACGGTGTCGCCCACGAGGATTCCTTTGCGCTTGACCTCGTCCGCGTTGTGCAACGTGGTGCGGGACACGGTGGACCCGGCCACGTACACCGGGTCGAGCACGGCGACCGGCGTGACGCGGCCCGTGCGGCCGACCTGCACGACGATGTCGCGCAGACGGGTGTTGACCTCCTCGGGCGGATACTTGTAGGCGATGCCCCAGCGAGGGGCGCGGGATGTGTCGCCCAGGCGCGACTGCAGGGACAGGTCGTCGACCTTGACGACGATGCCGTCGAGCGGATGCTCTATGTCGTAGCGGTGTTCGCCGTAGTGCTTGATCATGTCGGCGATTTCTCCGAAGCTTCCGACGAGGCGGTTGTGCGGCGAGACGGGGACGCCCCACTGCCGGTAGAGGCCATAGGCCTGCGACTGCGACGTCAGCTCCGGAGCGCCGTCGGCGAGCGCCGCCGCTCCCCACTGGACGAGCCCGAGGCCATGGGCGTAGAAGCTGAGGCGGCGCTGGGCCGTGACGCGCGGATCCTTTTGACGCAGCGAGCCGGCGGCCGCGTTGCGCGGGTTGGCGAACGGGGTCTTGCCTTCGGCCTCGCGGCGCGCGTTGAGGGCGGCGAAGTCGTCGAAGCGCATGAACACTTCGCCGCGAACTTCCACCAGGTGCGGGACGCGATCGCCGGCCAGCTTCGTGGGGATGGTCGGGATCGTGCGGGCATTGAGGGTGATGTCCTCGCCGATGACGCCGTCGCCGCGCGTCAGGCCCTGAGCGAGCACGCCGTCGCGGTAGATGAGGTTGAGCGCCAGGCCGTCGATCTTGACCTCGCAGGTCATGGGCAACGGTTGCCCGTCGGCGACGCGCAGTTCGCGGCGCACGCCGTCGTACCAGCCGTGCAGTTCTTCGAGGCTGAACACGTCATCGAGGCTGAGCATGCGCGAGGGGTGGCGTACGGAGGGGAAGTCGTTGGAGAAAGTGCCGCCTACCCGGTGCGTGGGCGAATCCGGCGAATCCAGGGACGGGAACCGCTTCTCCAGGGATTGCAGGGCGCGCAGACGCGCGTCGTAGGCGGCGTCGGAGGACACGGGCGCGTCGCGGACGTAGTAGGCGATCTGGTCGCGCTCCGCCCAGGCGGCGAGCGCCGCGTGGAGCCGTTCGGCCCGGGCGGCGTCCAGCGCGGCGAAGTCGAGGTTCTTCAGGACGGCGATGTCCTGGTCGGTGCCGTCGAGCGCGGCGACAGAGCCAAGGCCGATGGAATCGGCAGCGGGTTCGGCGGAGGGGGTGTCAGCGGGCGGCATAGTGGCGCTCCTGTCCGGTGACGTCCGTGAGCACGAACGGGCCGGCGTGGTATTTCTCGTCGGTGCGGTAGTCCGTGGCGGAGTACGGGATCTTGTCGGAGAACACTGCCTCGTATTCGTCGACGCTCAGCTTCCTGCGGTGCGCGAGCCTCGCCAGATGGCCGTCGCGGTCCAGATTGTCGGCGTAGCCTTCGGCCAGGGACGCGGTGAAGAACTCCCCGACCGCGCCGGAGCCGTAGGAGAAAATCCCCAGCTCGTCGCCGGCGCGCAGCGTGTCGTCGTTCTCCAGCAGGGACAGAATGCCCAAGTAGAGCGAGCCGGTGTAGGCGTTGCCGATGCGACGGCAGTAGCGGGTGCTGGCCCGGTACCGCTCCAGCAGCTTCCGCTGCTGTTCTTCGCCGACCTGCGGCAGGACTGAGCGCAGCGCTTTGAGGCCCATTTTGGAGAACGGCAGGTGGAAGCACAGGGCGGCGAAACGGTCAAGGCCGCAGCCGTGGACCTCGCGGTAGCGGTCCCACACATCGTCGAAGAACTCGATGTACTTGAGCGTGGAGTACTTGCCGCGCGTCAGGGCGCAATCGGTGTACAGCGGACGCCAGAAGTCCTGGATATCCTCGGAACGCACGACGGAGTCGTCGTGGATGTCGAGAACGCGCGGCGCGGCGCTCACGAGCATGGCCACGGCCGCGGCTCCCTGCGTCACCTCGCCGCTGGTGGCCAGCCCGTAGCGGGCGATGTCGGCGGCGATGACGAGCGCCTGCTTGTCCGGATGGGCGGCCACGTAGTCGCGGGCCATCATCAGCGCGGCGGTTCCGCCGTAGCAGGCCTCCTTGGTCTCCAGGCAACGCACGGACTTCGGCAGGCCCAGCAGCCGGTGGATGTACAGGGCGCTCGCTTTGCTGGAATCGACGCCGCTCTCCGTGCCCACGACGAGCAGGCCCAGGCGGTTGTCGTCGATGTCGCCGCGGAATTCCATCACGGCGGCGGCGCCCAGGGTCACGATGTCCTGGCTCGAAGGCGCGACGGCCTGCTCGTCTTGGCCGATGCCGATGGTGTATTTGTCCGGCTCGTCGCCGCGGCGCAAAGCGACCTCCCTTAGGTCGACGTACAGGTCCGGGCTGGCCAAACCGAAACGATCGATACCGATGCGCATGTC
>JAFNPO010000034.1 GCA_017386585.1 Aeriscardovia sp. | reverse complement strand
TTCCGTGTCTCACTGTTGTGAGAATTTGACAAAAGTGCTCCGTGCGCAAAGCAAGCTAAGGCAGTGGGGAAAGCGAATGTCTTACGGCTTTTTCACCAGCAGTCTTCACGCTTTCCGCGGGTGCTGGCCGTTGACGACCCAGCCGAGAGCGATGAGAGTCTTGCGGTCTTGCTTGCTGAGCTTTGCGCACTCGATCTGCTCCAGCAGATCAGGACGGATAACGGCGGTTTTGGCGAGTGACTGGTCTCGGTGAAAACGATCTACTTTGCCATGGTCGCCGTACATAAGAATCTTGGGAACAGTCAGACCCCGCCAAGTAGCCGGATGCGTGTACTGCGGGTATTCAAGCAGAGGCTCACTTGTGTAGGATTCCTTGACGATGGAGTCGGGGTTGCCCATGAATCCGGGCAATAGGCGCGTGATAGCCTCAATCATTGTACAAACAGCTACTTCTCCGCCGTTAAGAACGTAGTCGCCAATGGAGTACTCGCGCACCTCGATTGGCTGGCGCGGAGCGTTCTCCCCGTGGTCAGCAGTGAGCGGTCTACCGACGGTGCGGTAATAGTCAGGTATACGCGCGTCGATGCCTTCGTAACGTCCACAGCCGAAGACAAGATGACGCGACGAACAGCTCAGTTCGGTGGCTGTTGCCTGAGTGAAGAGGGGGGCGGACGGGTTTGGAAAGATAAGAAGGGGCATATCAACGGCCGAACCGTTGGCATCGACGGTGCTTGCGTCGGCGTCCTTAATGTCGCTGAGTACGTCATCGAGACACTCAGCCCAAATTTCCGGCTTCATGATCATGCCGGCTCCCCCACCAATCGGGGTATCGTCCACAGAATGGTGGACGTCGTGCGTCCAATCACGCAGATTGTACGCGGCGATGGAGACAATTCCGCGCTTCTGGGCCTTGCCAAGTAGTCCGAGGTTAAGGACACGGAAGTAGTCAGGGAAAACAGAAACGATATCGATGCGCATGAATGGACCTTCGAAGTGACGGGAGGCCGATGCGGCACCCGAGAAGCAGATGGGAGACAAAGTTAGAACAACGTGCCAAACAAACCAACAATGAGCAGCACTGTGGTCGCTGCCATCAACAGCGTGCGCCACGCAATCAGGGTCTTGAGACGCCCCGTGGCTACAAACATGGTCGACGGCTGGTGCGGTATCTGGTTGGGGAAGAATCCACCGATGCCGTTGTGGTTTGGGCCGGCGAAGCCTTGATTTGTGCTTGAAGGCCACTGCCGCGGCATCTGGTCCTGAGGAACGCTGTGGAAATCGGGTGTGTCGACAGGCAGTCCTTGCTGCAAGCGTTGAACGATCTGCGGCCCCAGCCTCCAGATGCGTAAGCGTGCGGCCTCGTCGACGATATAGTACATCACCTGGCAGAAGACCGATAGCTCGAAGATCCAGACAGCCCAGTTCTGCCCAACAGTACGGGCACTTTGAGCGCAGATAAGGCCGAGTAGGATGCTGACGGCGTCAAGCCAGTATTCGCCGGCTTTGCGAGGCAATCCGAAATGAGTGCTGAGAATCATATGCCCTTCTTGCGTTTGCCCTATGTGTTGTTCGCAATTTAGTGTGCTGTGATGGTGATTTGCGTCAGCGCTTGAGCCGTTTACAGCTCCTGCAGGAGGCCGACAGGCGGGTTGAGGACAACGACACCGGCCTTGAGGTCTATGTCTGGCACGATTTCTTTCACGTAGGGGACTAGGCTGACGGAGCCGTGTGGTTCCGTCAGTTCCAGGAGCGTCTGGCCGGGGCTGTTGATGGCGTCCGTGACCTTGCCCAGCGGTGTGCCGTCTTCCAGCTGTGCGCTCAGGCCAATGAGACCCTCTAGATAGATGCCGTCGTCCTCGTTGTCATCCTTGAGGTCTGGTTCATAAAATAGCTCGATACCCAAAAGGGCCTCAGCTGAGGTGCGGTTCGTAACGCCGGAGAAGCGGAGAATCCAACGTTGTCTGAAGCGCCGCGCCGACACAACGGTGAACTCGCGACCGGCAGAACCATCTTTCGCGCGGACAACGAGCCGCGAGCCGACAGCATACCGGTCCTCGGGGTCGTCGGTATAGCTGTAGACATTGACTTCACCTTTGAGGCCCTGCGCGCGACCGATACGACAGACCCTCAGCAACCGTGGCTGCTGAGGGCCGTCGCAAACGCAGGAAGCGCTGTTCATCGGCGTATGTCCATGATATCGATACGAACACGGTGGTCTGACACGGCCTGCATGACAGAGCGCAGGGCGTTCGCAGTCCGTCCGGAATGGCCAATCACGCGCCCAATGTCCTCCGGATTCACGCGCACGCGCAGCAGTTCACCTTGTCCATTGTCGTACGACTTGACAGAGACGTCCTCCGGAAAGTCAACGATGGTGCTGATTAGATGTTTCAACGCTTCAGCGAGCATGGTTACTCGGCTTTCTTTTCCGTCTCCTCGGCCTTCGGGGCTTCAGCGGCTTCGGCATTCTTCTTGGCCTTTTCCTCCTGGGCTGACTTGTCGGCCTTGAGTTTCTGGGCCTCGTCGGTGACCTTAGCGACAGCAGCTTTGACGTCTTTGGTGTTCTCGGCAACCTTCAGAGTGCCTTCAGCACCTGGCAGACCTTTAAACTTCTGCCAATCGCCGGTAATCTTGAGGAGCACGAGAACAGGGTCCGACGGCTGAGCACCGAGACCGAGCCAATACTGGACACGGTCCGACTTGATGTGGATGGTAGACGGCTGGGGGTTCGGGTCGTAGGTTCCTACCTCTTCGATGACGCGGCCATCGCGCTTTTTACGCTGATCGACGACGACGACACGATAGCAAGCGTAGTGGATTTTGCCGGTGCGCTTGAGACGAATCCTAGTGGACAAAAGGATCTCCTTGTTGTTTTTCAGGTCGCTTCGCTGTGGGCTATGTGGGGATGGCCTTTGGCTTGGCATTGCTTCCCGTGGCGCGGGTTGTGAGGGCTCCCGCGGACGGATAACTCCTTCATTATAGGGACGACCGGTCGTCAAAAGAACGCCCAATTGCGGGTCGGTGCCATTTCGGGTTCCTTTTCGGGGTTTCTGACGGGTTAGGCTTCCACGAGGTGGGCGATGAGAGCGGCGTGGTCGGTACCCGGCACTTTGAATGCGGTGATCTCTGTGGTGACTAGCCCACGGGAGTGGAGTATGTGGTCAAGCTCAAGAACACGCGGGACTGCAGGCCAGGAGGTCGGGAAGGTCAGGTGCATGCCGCTGTGCGTCTCCAGGGACGAATCAATAAGACCGGCGTTGAGCAGTGAGCGGAAGGACGGGATGTCGAGGCTGGAGTTAAGGTCGCCCATGACAATGACGGAGTCGGCGATATGCTCCTCCGGCCGTGGTGTGATGGGTTCGACCGCAGCAGGGACATGCGCCGGAATTGCCGGTTTTCTCAGGCCCGTATAGCCGAGAAACTCGGACAGGTGCGCGATGCCGTAGCCCCAATACTGACCGCCGCGGTGCGGGGATTTGGGATGTGCGCTAGCCACGAGCACGCTTTGGTCACCGACCTTAATGACAGCGCCCGGTGCTGCGGCTGCCTCAAGGTCGATGGTGCTCGGCTTGAGCGTGGCCGGCACGTCGCGAGTCCAGATCATGTTGAAACCACCGTTGTCGTTCTTCGTCGGCGCTCCGGCGGTATGATAAGGCAGATCGAGAATGAGGCGCCCGTCGATGAGGGATTGCTCCAACTCGGCGCTAGCTTCCTGGAGGGCGAGTACGTCCACGTGATAGCGGCGGACTGCGTTGATAATGGCGCTCGGATTGGCGCGACCGTAACGGCAGTTGAGTGTCATGAGCGTCAGACCTGTTGGCTTCTCCTGTTCTGTGGCAGGCAGAGGCGCGGCTATGGCGTTCGCCAGCTTCTGCTCGTCGCTCTGATTGGTTGTCTTTGCGGCTGCCTCCTCACCTAGGGTGTTGAGAAGGAAGGCGTTTGGAGTGGGTTCCGTTTTGTCCTCAGCGCCGCCATTTTCGACGAGGAGAACGTCCAGGACACTGTGGCCGGATTGCTCCAGTTCGTCGGTATTAGTTGCGGCATCAATTTGCGCGTTGTTACGTGCGGTATCTTTGTTGACGTTGCTCTTATTCGCGTTGGTTGTTGACTCGTTGTCTCGGCTCAGACCGGTGCCTTTTGGCTTGGCGCCGAAGAAATACCCGCGGTGGAACCAGACCTCGCAAGCCAGTAGGAATAGTTCAATAGCAAATGGCCACCAGGCGTTTATGCACGCCGAAACGACGACGAGCACGACTAGCGGGATGCACAGCAGAGGTGTAAGCGCGATGAGCTCGCCGACTGGGCGTCTCGCGTCAAACCCCGCCGGTAGGTAGCGCAAGCACATCCATAGACCGATGAGAATGGTGAGAATCCACAGCCATGCCATAAGGAAGAAGTCTCCTTTCAGAAGTGGTTCAGAAGCGATCCGGCGACGAACTGGGGTAGGGGGGTAGGTGATTTCGCGATTCGCGTTAACGGCCGAACATCCCGCTGAGGCTGGACAGGTCGGGCATATTCCCACTGGCCATCTGTGCCTTGATGTCCTCGATGGTTGGATTCGTCGGCTGTTTCATGAAGGACGAACCCGTCGGAGTGTTGTGTTTGCCGGCGAGACGTTCACGCAAAGCCTTCTCTTCGGCTTCGCGTTTCGCTGGATTGCCCGACTTGCTGCTTTTCTTCTTTTTCTTGCTGCCCTTCTTCTTGGGGCTGCTATAGCCACCTATGCCGCCCATACCCATATTGTTGCTGACGCGTTTCATCATCTTGGCAGCTTGGTTGAAGCGAGTGAGGAGTCCGTTGACGTCAGCGACGGTCACGCCTGAACCCAGGGCGATGCGAGCGCGGCGGGAGCCGTTGATGATGCTCGGGTTTCGGCGTTCGGCCGGCGTCATCGAGTTGATGATTGCCTCGGTCTGGTCGACTTTGGACTCATCGAAGTTCTCGAGCTGGGCGCGGTACTGGGCCATGCCCGGGATCATCATGAGGAGTTTTTTCATCGGACCCAGTTGGCGGAGTTGTTTCAATTCGGCCATGAAATCGTCAAGACCGAAGCTGCCCTCGTGGATTTTTTGGGCAGCCTCCAGGGCCTCTTTTTCGTCGAACTGCTTCTGAGCTTGTTCGATGAGGGTAAGCACGTCGCCCATGTCGAGGATGCGGCTGGCCATGCGATCCGGGTGGAAAACTTCAAAGTCTTTGAGGCCTTCGCCAGTGGAGTCGAAGAGGATTGGTTCGTGGGTGACGGACACCACTGATAGGGCGGCGCCGCCGCGAGCGTCGCCGTCAAGCTTGGTGAGCACTACGCCAGTGAAGCCGACACCCTCGTTAAACGCCTGCGCGGTCTGGACAGCGTCTTGGCCAATCATGGCGTCGATGACGAAGAGCACTTCGTCCGGGTGGACAGCGTTGCGGATGTTCCGCGCCTGGCGCATCAGTGCCTCGTCCACACCCAAACGACCGGCGGTATCGATGATGACCGTATCGTAAAGCTTCTGGCGGGCGAACTCGACTGCACGTCGTGCCACGTCCACTGGGTCTCCAGTGGACTGCATCGGGGCGACGGCGCCGCCTGTTTCGTCAGTTACACCTGGTTCCGGCGCGAAGACCGATACTCCGGCACGCTCGCCGACGATTTTCAGCTGAGTGACGGCGTTCGGGCGCTGCAGATCTGCCGCGACGAGGAGCGGGGTGTGACCTGAATCCTTGAACCAGTAGCCGAGCTTGCCAGCCAAGGTGGTCTTGCCGGAACCCTGGAGTCCGACGAGCATAATGACGGTCGGTGGTTTCTTCGCAAAGTTCAGCGGGCGATCGACTCCCGCCCCGAGGATGTCAGTTAGTTCGTCGTTGATGATCTTGACGACCTGCTGTGCCGGGTTCAGAGCTTTTGAGACTTCGGTGCCCAGGCAGCGTTCGCGTACCTGCGCGCAGAATCGGCGGACGACTGGTAGAGCCACGTCCGCATCGAGAAGCGCACGGCGAATCTCACGGATTGTACCGTCAATATCAGTTTCGGACAGTTTGCCTTTCGAACGCAGATGCTTGAAGGCATTAGACAGTCTGTCGGTTAAAGAACTAAAAGCCATGCCTTTCAGTCTATCGCCAACAGTTTATTTTGAGAGGGGCGTCGCGCTACGGAGCACTTGGCCAGATGTGAGGAGAATCACGGCGACTGCTAGTATGGAAAGCTGAAAAATAGCAGAACCGTCATCATGATTGATAGCGTGTGTAAAAAGAGCGGGTTGATTTCTAGCGTTGCTAGAGATGCGAGACGTGAAAATAATGAAGTTGGGGGACGCAGCATACTCAAAGCTTTTCCGTGTCGTTGGAATGAAAACGAGCATCTGCCGTGTTGAGGACAATTCAGAAAAACGCCGAGAAAACGCGTATGGGGGAGTATTGAAGGTGCTGGATGCATCCTCCCGCGAACGTCGATTTCAAAGACCGCAGGTTTGGTACAGTCAATCCCCTCAACAACCTCCACTCCCTTCCTTTGGACTTCATGCACTTGTTCAAAGACATATCCACCAAGCATTCTCCTGGCTATCTCGCGTGGGTGGTGTGGGTCGAGTCGCTGAAAAGCGTAGGCAACCGTGCCCGAATGTGTGATTCCATCGCAATCGATGATTTCGACCGCAACCGCTAGCGTGATTACCGTTACCACCCGTATCCATAGATGCAGTGTTGGAAGAACAGGGCGGCTCAGCATGAAAAGCGCACATATTTTGAATGCGGTGTAATGCAGCTACAACGTACAGAGAGGAAACGATGGCGAATCTATCGACGACGATGCGCATCGATCCGGATCTGAAGGAGAAGGGATTCTCATTCTCGATGAACTCGGTCTCAACCTCCCCACCGCGGTAGTGATGTTCTCAAAGACCCCCGCCCGGGAAGATGGAATCCCTTCGACATGAGTTCCATTTCAGTACGAAAGCACGCCCTTTGACCGAGGCAACGGGCGCCTTACTTCAGTTCCCACGTAGAACCCGTATCACCGTCTTTGATGGCGATACCCGATTCAGCGAGTTCGCTACGGATAGCATCAGCGGTGACGAAGTCACGGTCGTGACGGGCCTGCGCACGGGCTTCAAGCCGACGGGAGACGAGTGCGTTCAGAGCGTTACGTTCGGCGCAGCCACGGGAATCGGATTCGATGCCAACCCATTGCGGATCAAGCGGATCGAGTCCAAAGACGTCGAGCATGGCGCGCGTCTGCAGCAGAATCCGAGCTACAGTCGGAACATCGGACAACTTGCCGTTGGCAATGAAAGAGTTGCCATCGCGAATGGCACTAAACACGGCTGCCAACGCCCCGGCCACGTTGACATCGTCGTTCATAGCATCGCTGAAAGCCACCGGTAGCTCGACAGCAGGGAAGGAGACGACTTCCTCGCGCGACGGCTGGACGCCGGTGAATCGCTTCGCGGATACCAAAAAGTTGCGAACCCGAGCGCTCGCGGCCTCGGCTTCGTCGAGGGAATCGGCGCTCCACTCAAGCATCGAACGGTAATGCACGCTAGCGAGCGCGTAGCGAATGACCCAGGCGGAATGGTCAGCGAGTACCTGGTCCACGGATAGGCCGTTGCCCAGAGACTTGCTCATTTTTTCACCTTTTTGGGTGACCCAGGCGGAGTGCATCCAGTGGTGGGCGAAACCCCATCCAGCGGCACGGGATTGTGCCATCTCGTTCTCGTGATGTGGGAAGCGCAGGTCGAGGCCGCCGCCGTGGATATCAAAGTCGTCGCCGAGGTAGCGGTGGCTCATGGCGGTGCACTCCAGGTGCCAGCCCGGGCGCCCTTTACCAAAGGGGGTCGGCCAGCTTGCGTCGTCTGGATCGGTGGGTTTGGGGGCTTTCCACAGAGCGAAGTCGCGGGGATCTCGCTTACTGGAGACATCTTCGTCGGCGCGGTTAGACCTATCGGTCTTTTCGGCTGGAGGAGCGTCAACGGACGGGTCCACCGGGCGTGCGGCTGCTTCATCGGCGTTGTCTGGGAGGGTACCGGTCTTCTGATGCGTTAGTTCGCCGTACTCTGGCCAGGATCTGACGTCGAAGTAGACGTTGCCGCTGGGTGTGCCGTCAGGGTTTTCGACGACGTAGGCGTGTCCGCGGTCGATGAGCCGCTGGACGAGCTGGATCATGTCGATCATGTGTCCGGTGGCGCGCGGTTCATAGGTGGGTGGCAGGACGCCTAGGGTCTCATAGGAACGGGTGAACTCGCGTTCGTAGTGATAGGCACGCGCCCACCACTTCTGACTGGCTTCCTTGGCTTTGACCAGGATTTTGTCGTCAATGTCGGTCACGTTGCGCACGAAAACCACTCGATAGCCGAGTTTCTCCATCCAGCGGCGCAGCACGTCGAAGGCGACGGCCGCACGCATGTGGCCAATGTGGGGGGAACTTTGGACAGTGGCGCCGCAAACGTACATACTCACTTTACCGGGGACAAGGGGGACGAACGGCGCTTGGGAGCGTGTGGCAGAGTCATAAAGGCTTAGACGGGATGCGAGGCCGTGGAGGGATGCCGGTGACGCGATGCTTTCCATGCCTGCGAGCCTATAAAACATTTGGGACAAGCCGCGGCGGTAAAGTCGAGGGGCGGGGAACAAAAGAAAGACATGGAAAAGGAAGAGCGAAAAACCGTATGCCTGTTTTCGATCTGGGGTGCGAGCACCTGTCGTTATCCTATGCAACAAAAACCGTTTTCACTGATGTGACGCAGGGCGTGTCGGAGGGCGACCGCATCGGTATCGTTGGCCGCAACGGCGACGGTAAGTCTACGCTTCTCAAGCTGCTATCGGGGCAGATGGTGCCGGACAACGGTCGCGTCAACCGCCGGAGAGGACTGACGATGGGCCTCCTCGGTCAACGTGACCAACTGGACGGCAATGCGACCGTCCGCCAGGCGGCCTTAGGGGAACGCGAGGACCACGAATGGGCGTCCGATCCGCGCTCGCGGGACATCGTTCAGACTCTGCTGGCCGACATTCCCCTGGATTCGAAGATTGGCGAGCTGTCGGGCGGTCAACGCCGTCGCGCCGATCTTGCGCGCCTGCTGCTACAGGACTGGGACATCCTCGCTCTCGACGAGCCGACCAACCATCTCGACGTCGCCACCATCCACTGGCTGGCTGAACATCTGGAGAACCGCTGGACCGCCGGCTCCGGCGCTCTACTGGTTGTCACACACGACCGTTGGTTCCTTGACGAGGTGTGCACCAGTATGTGGGAGGTCCACGACGCCGTCATTGATCCGTTCGAAGGTGGCTATTCGGCCTACATTATGCAGCGTGTTGAGCGTGATCGGCAGGCACGCATTACCGAACAGCGACGCCGCAACTTGGCGCGCAAGGAACTCGCCTGGCTGACGCGCGGCGCTCGCGCCCGGGCCACCAAACAGAAGTTCCACGTCAAGGAGGCAAAGGCTCTTATCGCTGACGTGCCACCGGTGCGCGAGTCGCTGGAACTCAAAGCTATGGCTGTCTCTCGCCTAGGCAAGGACGTAGTGCGCCTGGAGGATGTTACGAAGGAGTACGAAATTGGTGACACGGCTCAGAAGCGCAGAGTCATCGACCATCTCAACTGGATCATTGGCCCCGGTGACCGCTTCGGCATCGTGGGCGCCAACGGCGCCGGTAAATCCACGCTTCTGGGCCTCATCGACGGGTCCATCCAGCCGACGTCGGGTTGTGTAAAGATTGGTAAGACAGTGCGTTTCGCCGTGCTCTCCCAGCGGTTGGATGAGATAGAAGCCCTGGGCGACGTCAAAGTTGCCGAAGTGTTGACACGCTACCATTCCTCGTACACCATCGACGGTAAAAACTATTCGCCGGCCGCCCTGCTCGAGCGCCTGGGCTTTAATCCGGCCCAGATGATGACACCTGTACGCGATCTATCCGGCGGTCAGAAGCGGCGAATGCAGCTTATGCTCATCCTACTGAGCGAACCAAATGTGCTCATCCTCGACGAACCGGGTAACGATTTCGACACCGACATGCTCGCCGTTATGGAGGACCTGCTTGACAGTTGGGCTGGCACGCTTATCGTCGTGTCCCATGATCGTTATCTACTGGAGCGTGTTACCGACCAGCAGTTCGCTCTAATGGATGGCAAGATTCGTCATCTGCCTGGCGGTGTGGAGCAGTACCTTGGTCTTGTGGCCGACCGTCGTAAAGCCGAGGGTTTTCGAGCGGCCAAAGGTGTTCCTGAGCCAAACCAGACGCCTGTCGCGACCGCCAAGTTGGAAGTCGCGACAGGCGAGAAGCCTGATCAGTCCGCGAATACAATCCTCGGGGCGTTCACTCCAGCTATGACCGATGATGGCAAGGAGATACGCCGGCGCAAATATGCCGCCCGTAAACGCATCATGGCCATCGAGCGCAAACTGGGTAAGCTCCGCGACCAGAAACGGGACTTGGAAAGTCAAATGGCTGCGCAGGCGCAGAAGAACGACTACGAGAAACTGGGTCGACTTGCGGCCGAGTTGCAGGACGTTGACGCGCAGGTTGAAAGCCTCGAGTCCGAATGGATGAAGCTGGGGGAGTTCCTCGAGAGCTGAACGGTACATAAGACTCTAGAGTCGGCACTCTAGAGTCGGCACTCTAGAGTCGGCTCCGTGTCCGGCTTTGTCTTTCCCACAGAGACTCGCGCAGGATGCTCAGCGGGGTCGTTTTCCTTGTTTACTGCCTGTCGTAGGTCGCGGAATCGTTGACCTGCTTGTCGGCGTTCTCGTCTTTGGACAGAATCAGGTAGGCTTCTCTGGCGGCTGCCAGTTGCGCCTTGCGCTTGCTGGGACCCGTGGCGCTTGCTACTTTGCACTGTTGGTCGGTGCCGGTGTCGAGCAGCACGTGAGCGGTGAACGTTGGTGTCGTCAGGTCGCCGTCGACTTCCATCCGATATGTCGGCTCGGGGATATCGAGCTGGTGACTGAGGACAACGAGCGCCGTCTTCCAGTCGAGCGCTGGGCCTTCCTTGGCGACTTCCGCGAGGGTGTCGTCTAGGAGGCGATGGATGACCGAACGCGTTCCGTCGATGCCGTGTGCCACGAAGACCGCACCGATAAGGGCCTCCACGGTGTCGCATAGTAGTGAATCTTTGTCCCGGCCGCTGTCCTTGGCTTCGCCCTTGCCCAGCAGGATGTAAGGTCCCAGGTGGAGCTTTGAACGGCCAACAGTCGCCAGGGCGCCTTCCGAGACAGCTTTGGCTCGCATCTTCGCTAGATGTCCTTCCGGCCAGTCCGGGTAACGCTCGTACATGGTTTCGGTGACGACGAATTCGAGTACCGCATCGCCAAGGAATTCCAATCGCTCGTTATTAGGCAGCTCTGGATTCTCGTGTGCGAAGGAGCGGTGGGTGAGCGCGTGGACGAGCAGCCCTGGCTCGAGGGTTGTTCCCAGCGCGGCCAGTAACGCGTCACCGTTGTCCATGACGAAGCCGTAATGGTTGCTCTTGTTGTTTTTATGGCGACGACGCCTGCGCTTTTTCTTCGGCTTGATGAAGGAGGCCTGTTGCCTCAGGTGCTCGAGGCTCTGTCGATCGGTGCTATGTGCCATGGCGTTCCTTGTCGGCCGCTTCGGCGGTATGCTCGCAGGCGGCGAAAATCGGTTGCGAAAAGGTAACAAAAAACCCCGCCACCCAGTGATGGCAGGGGTCGGTACCGCAATTCAGCGGACGGCGGTTAGTTGTGCATACCCGGCTTAATGGCCTTGGCATACACGCGGCCGCGCCATGCGCCGCAGTTAGGACAAGCCAGATGCGGAAGCATTGGTGCTCCACAGTTCGGACAGACAACGGTCTGAGCGGCCGACGTCTTCCACGTCGAACGGCGCGTATGAGTGTTGGCGCGCGACGTCTTGTACTTTGGCACTGCCATAATAATGTATCCTCTATCTCGATCGATGTGCTAGCTTAAGCTTTTGTCAGTCTAGCGCAGCACCTGGAATTTGTCATTCTCCCGTGGCGCCGTCCTGTTTCTCCAGCTGCTGCTTAAGACCTTCCAAGGCATCCCAGCGTATATCGTGCGACTCATGGTGATGGTCTGGGTTCTTGTTGAGATCAATTCCACACTGAGGACAGAGACCCTTGCAGTCCGGCGAGCACAAGGGGATAAGGGGAAGAGCCTGAATGAAAGCGTCGCGTAACAGCGCCTCGAAGTCGGCGAACTCGCCGTTGCCTGTCAGTGGATAGACGTCCTCCGCCTCGTCCATTTCGTCGACGAGTGTCTCGCTGACCTTGGACCCGCGGCCCAGCCGGTCGTTTTCCGCAGCCTTCGAGACGGTCACTGGCATGAATGCCGACAAATCCACCATGGCATCATGGGAGATATCCTTGAGACAGCGCGCACATCGACCGACGATTCGCGCGCTGGCGGTGCCCCGGAACATGAGCCCGTTGACAAGCGAATCCAAGGTGCCCACGACATGAATATCAGAACCTTCGGGCACGCCGTAGAAGTCGTCGCCGATGCCGCTAGGTGCGGGGAAGACAACATCCAGTTCCTGTGTCTCGCCAGGCTGGGATACTGTCTGGGCGACGGGGACCGCCCATCGCGACTGATTGGCGTGCTTGTCCCGTGTCGTACTCATTATTCTACCTTTCTTGTTGTTCGTTGCGCCGGGCGCTCACGGTCTGGTCGTTCTCATCGTTCGCTCACCGCGCACCTACGCTCGTCGTCAGTTGGCCGATTTGCCGTCGGCGCTTCGCAGACGGGCCGCCGCTTCCTGCTGGCGGCTCTGTAGGACCGTAAGGCCGCCGTTAACGTCACGCTGGAGCTTACTCAACTCCTCACCTAGGCCTGTGAGCATCGTGGCCGAGTACTCATTGGCGCCGGCGGTGATCTTGTCCGCCTGGGCTTGCGCGGTCTCTACGATACTTTGAGCCTTCTCAGTGGCGATGGCAATAACGTTCTGGTGTCCTGCTAGGAAGTCCGCCTGCTCGTTGGCCTTCTGGATGATTTGGTCGGCCTGGGTGCGCGCGTTCCGCAAGATGGAATCAGACTTGTCATTGGCCTGTTGCAGACGGTGCTCCGATTCGCGCATCAAAGCGGAGGCACGCTCGAGCTGGACCGGCAGGACCTTCCTTAGTTCATCGAGATAGCTGGAGAACTCGCCGCGGTCCACCTTGACGAGGTCCGGCGAGAAGACGACCGGTTTAGAGTTGTCCAACATCCGTTGCATGTCGTCGATGAGATCGAAGGCCGTCGTGAACTCAGCCTGGGGAACAGAGCGGTTGCCCTGATCTCTTTCCTCGCCGTTCACTGTCGCACTGAAATTCGAAATCTTCGCTTCTCCCATGGTGCTCATTGCTGACTCCCATCTGTCGAAAATTGCCGAACCGTTTTCCTGCTCTTTCCTTCAGTATCGCAGTCTTTCGCGACGATGGTTTCCCCGCCTATAATAAAAAGTTCCTCGCCTATAATAAAAAGCGTGAATGAGGGGCATCGTTCGGAGATTTGGAGGCTAAGAATGGACGTTTTCAATGATGTGAGCGTCGACCACAAGCCAGATGGCTCCACCGCCGTGTTGGACAAGCCAGAGGAGAAGACCGTTCCGCTCAAGGACGACGGTGACGCTGACCGTTACTCGCACTATGTGTCACGCGACAAGATGCTGCAGTCGCGCCTGACCGGACGGCCAGTTGTCGCGCTGTGCGGAAAGGTATGGGTGCCTAAACATAATCCCAAGGATTACCCGTTGTGCCCCGAATGCAAGCGTATTTACGAGCAAATGAAAGGTTGAAAGCAATCAGAAAAGTGAATAAGTGAAGCGCGCGTGAATCTTCCCACACGTCCCGAGTACGCAGGGCGAAGCCTTGGCGGGTTTAATGGGTGTTTCTTGCCACCGTGACTATGATAGAACGGGTGCGGTCAAGGGCGACCGTAGTGCATGGAAAAGGAGGGGTAGCATGACTTCTGATGCAGATGCGAAAAAGTTAAGTTTTGGATCCGTGTTTCTTTTAGGCGTCAACAGCGTGATTGGTTCTGGCGCTTTTCTTTTGATTCAGACGATTTACGGATTCATGGATTTGACATCCGTTTTGGTGATTGTCGCCGCGGCGGTGGCCGTCACGATGGTCGCCTTGTGCTTCGCCGATTTGGCGTCCCGTTTCACCGGTCCTGATGCCGCCTGGATTTCGTCGGCGAAGGCCTTCGGCAAGTTCACTGGCTACGAGGTCGGCATTTTCATTTGGTTCCTCGGTACCTGCACCATCGCAGCCGAATCTGTCGCGTTCTTTATCACGCTCGGTGGCTTTTTCCCCGTCTTCCGCAACAGTACGGTTGCTATGTGGTCAGCTATCGCGCTAATCGTTCTCTTCGGTATCATCAACCTCTTCGGCGACACCTTGGTCACCTGGGTCAATAACACTTCTTCCACCGCGAAGATTGCCATCATCGTACTCTTTATCATCGTGGGTGCGTTTTTCCTGCACAAGCAGAACTTCACTCCGGTTATCCCGGCTGCGGCCACCAGCGCCGGCGGGTTCTTCCATCATTTCGGCGAAGCGTTCGCTGACGTTTTCTACATGTACACAGGCTTCAACTTCATTCCGATCATGGCTTCCAAGATGAACCGTCCTGAGAAGAACGTGCCGAGGGTTCTTATTGCCGTCATGATTACCTGCACGGTGCTCTACTCCCTGATGGCCCTTTTCGCCATTGGTATCGTCGGGCCGAGCATCGTCAACTACGATTTGCCGGTTGCTATCGCCTTCAAGGAAGCCGTAGGTGAGTGGGGCTATATCGTCATTGCCCTGGGCATGCTCATCTCCATCTTCGGTGTCGGCTTCTCCATTAGTTTCAGCTCCCCGCTGAACCTGGCCTCCCTCGCGGCTCGTCGGCACCGTTTCCTGCCGAGTGGTCTGACCAAGACTAACAAGTACGGCTGCCCGTGGGCCTCGGTTGCCGTCACCATCATCGTGGCCTGCTTCCTAGCTACCCAGAGTTATGACAACCTGGTCAATATGCTCGTGTTTGCTTCCTTCGTCCAGTACGTGCCGAGTATTATCTCGGTAATCTGCTTCAAACACACTGGAAAGTGCCCGGGCAACGGTTTTAAGCTTCCTGGCGGTTACACTTTCCCGATTCTTGCGCTCATTGTCTCCGCATACATGATGTTCCAGTTCACGTTGGAAACCTTCGCTATTGGTGTGTGTGTTGCCGTCATCGCCGGCATTGTGTACTACATCAATAAGCCAAGCAAACGCACGGTCGCTGTTCTCCAGACCGCTGGCGTCGATGTTGAGAACCCGAAGGCCATTAAAGCCTATAAAAACGAACTCAAGAGTAAGGGGAGCAGCCTGTCCGAAATCGTTAAGGCCTACAAGAAGGAGGGGGACAAGGTTGTTCCGTCGGCCTCGTGGGTCGTTTCCGGTGTGCAGAACCCCAATGACGACGCCGAAGCTGCCGAGTGAGGTGGTCCGTCAACTCTTCGGACAGCGGTTTTCTCCCTGTTTTCCGGATTATACTGTAGCCAACACTTTTCCTGTCGCAACGAGGCCACTGGAGGTGACCTTACACGCGCAGGACGTGAAAGGGTGATTGCCATGAAAGACATTGGTATCTGGATCGGCCGTACCGGCGCTATCGCCATTAGCGAGTTCTCCGATTGGCTCCGCGTGCGTATCAACGGTGTGACCTACAACAGCGTCATGCTCATGGACTTGAGCAAGAACCAGATTCTCATGGTCGGCCAGGACGTCGTCGAAGCGTTCATCCCGGACGCGGCCGGGGCCACCATAGATGAGAAGACTGTCGACAGCGCAAACGGCCAGCTCGAGCGGATGATCTTTACTGGCGATGGTTTCGTCGAGTTCGTCGACGTTAACCACGCCGTGCACGACACGCACATTCGCGGAGCACTCGATGGGGTTCCCCGCGCCAATTTTGATCGCCTGGACAGCAACGTCAATATGCTCAATTACGAACTCACCAAGGACAGCGCCGCCAGTCTGCTGCGGCTGAACCTAAAGTAGGACGTCCCTCTGGTTTGCTGCGCGATTTTTCGTGGCGGGGTAGTGCGCATCACAGCGCAAACCAATACAAGAGCGGTGGCTGCTTTCCCCAAGGAACGGAAGGTAGCCACTGCTCTTGTTGTTTTTGGCGCGAACTCGGGTCATGCGGGATCTCCGAGTCTCAGAGTTCCACGATTTGCGTGGGCAGCGTCGGGTCGTCCGCCGACAGGCTTAAGGCCGTCATTGGCAACTCGCGTAGCTGATGGCTGTGCCAGCCGCGGGCGGCGAGCAACGCTTGATGGCTGCACAGCCTCTCGTTAACGTCACCGTGGTCTATGGCAGTGACAAGTAGATCGCGCGCATCCTCCATCGGCCCGACGATGCCATCAAGCGAGACGGAGTCTAGCTTTTCCTGTGAGCCGGCGAGGACGAGTTCGAGGACGGCCGATTGGTCTCCTGCCTCCTTGTCGGCATGGTCATCGTAGACGCGGTAAGCGTTCTTGCGCCAGCCGATAGTTTGTTTGCCCAAGGATTTCTTGGCAACTGGATGCATGGCACTGTCGTCCCCTTCGCGCTCGACGAGTTTGTAAACCATCTCGCAAGTCGGACTGCCCGAGCCCGTTACTAGGCGCGTACCCACGCCGTAGGAGTCGACGGGCGCGTTCTGCAGCGCAGCGATGGAATACTCGTCGAGATCGTTGGTCACGGTGATCTTCGTTCGCGTCGCGCCTAGGGAGTCGAGTTCTGCGCGTACCATCCGCGCCATCTGACCCAGATCGCCCGAGTCGATGCGCACACAGCCGAGTCCGCTGCCGGCGACCTTGACCGCGGTTCGGATGGCGTCCTTGACGTTGTAGGTGTCTGTTAGCAGCGTGGTGTCTGGGCCGTAGGCCCTGATTTGGGAACGGAAAGCATCTTCTTCTGAGTCGTGTAAGAGGGTGAACGCGTGCGCGCTGGTGCCGATGGCGGGCAGGTTGTACTTCATGGCGGCGGCGAGATTGGACGTAGCGGTGAAGCCACCCACGATGGAGGCACGCGCGGCGGCCATGGAAGCCCATTCGTTCATGCGTCGGGAACCCATGTCGATGCAAGGCCGGTCACCGGCGGCTGACGTGATACGTGATGCGGCCGATGCCACGGCGGAGTCATAGTTGAGGATTGAGAGAATGATTGTTTCCAACAGAGTACCTTCGGCGAAGGTGGATTCCACTTGTAGAACTGGCGAATTGGGGAAGTAGACTTCACCTTCGCGGTAAGCGCGAATGGATCCGTGGAACCGGTAATGTTCTAGCCACTGCGCCGTCGATCGGCTGACGATGTCGCGGTCGAGGAGGAAGCGGATCTGTTCCTCGTTAGTACGGAAGTGTTTGACGGCGTCGAGGATGCGACCTAGGCCGGCGACAATGCCGTAGCGGCGTCCTGCGGGCAGATGGCGCGCGTAAACCTCGAACACGCAACGGCGGTCGGCAGTGCCGTCACGGCGGGCCGCTTCGAGCATGGTGTACTCATACACGTCGGTGAAGAATGCCGGCGTTGACACGCTGGGGTCGAGGTACATGGGAGCGAAATCTGCCATAGGCGCCTCCTTGTGAACGGTGTTCTCTTCATTATGCACGCTAAGTGCAGGAGGAGGTATGGTGCGTGAGGAGGAGACGGTGGGCCTCGAGCCGGGCAGAGCCCAAGACCGGCGCGCATGAACAAGCTTAGGGGCACTGCCTATCCCCTGGGGGCGGCGTCAGGACGCGCTGGCACGGACACGGGCAGGAGCACGCGTAACAGCCAGGTAGTAGTGCTATTAGGAGCGCCCCTGATAGAACTGCCACCTGGACGAGACGAAATCGAGGACGGTGTGCTGTGCGAGCATTCGGTGAACCCGGTCAGTGACTGGATACCCTAGCATTGGCACCCCAAGGACGGACCGGATGCATACGGCAGCGACGAAAAGCGGAACCCTGTGGCTAATAAATACGTGTAGTTCGGCTTGTTTACAGATACTATTGACTGTTTTAGTGTAATTCTAGTCCAGATCGTGCGGAACGCCGTCCTGGTCGAGAATGGTTGGCGTATCCAGCGACAGGCTTTCGCGTGGCCACTGGTTCTCGATGCGGGCGATTCGACGGTCCTTCGAGTGTTGGGCGCGTTTGCGCAGGTCCTGTAGGGTTACGGTCGGCACGACAGCTATGCGCGGCAGAGCTTTGTCGATGCCGTAGAGGATGTAGCCTAGGACCAGGAAGAAGATGGTGAAAAGGATGAAGGCCTTGAGGATACCTCCCCAGCCGACTTTCGGGATGTTAAGGAAGAAGTACGGATACGGGTCATGGCTGCCCGGCTTGACACCGGTGTGCGGGAAAGCCGAGGCGCGAATGATGACGAAGACGAACCAGCAGTAGATGTACAGCGGCCACGTTAGCGGGTACCACCACTTGTAGTGCCGGTGGCGCTCAAAGAGGATATAGTCGAGCAGGCACAGAATTGGCACGCTGATGTGCACGAGAAGCGAGTTGGGGATGAAACCAAAGGCGCGGTACTCGGTCGCGTAGTCGGGAGCGGGCAGAATGAAGTTTGCCACGAGACCGGTAGTGAAGATGTACAAGAGCACGCCACCGCGCAACCAAGCCCAAGGTTGCTTGCCGCCGGTAATGGTGGCGATGGAGGCCCATAGGTAGACGACACCGACCATGAAGTTGGTCTGGAAAGTGAAGTACGTTAATTCTTCCCATTGGCCCTGACAGTAGGACTGTGAAATCCCAGCCCAGGCGAGGACGCAGATGAGCAGTTCGATGAGGGATACGATGATTCTTCTGGTACGCATAAGGTTTAGATTAGCGGGGGTCGGAGTGGTTTCAAGACGAGAACCCGGTCAGACTGCCAGCGTGCCGTGGTGTTGGTTCCGCGTCTAGGGGCGAGGATCGTTGAAAAGTTACGGAACCGTAGGCCAGAGGAGATTATGTGTGGATTTTGTTAAGAAAACCTCTGGCGCCAAGGAAAGAGGAATGGAATGACGGAAATAAGCCTGACGAAAATCGTCGACGGCGAGACCGTGCGCCTTGACGGGCGAGCTATGGACGAACTGCGACCAGTGACTATCCAACGTGGCTGGACGATCAACCCCGAAGGATCTGTGCTCATCACCTGCGGCAACACTCGCGTCATGTGCACAGCGTCCTGGGAAACTGGCGTACCACGTTGGCGAAAAGACTCCGGCCTCGGCTGGGTAAGCGCCGAATACGCCATGCTCCCGCGCGCCACCAACGAGCGCAACAAGCGCGAATCCACCCAAGGCAAGCTCAGCGGACGCACACAGGAAATCAGCCGCCTTATTGGCCGTTCGTTACGCGGCGTTGTTGACTTCACGGCCCTCGGTGAAAACCAGATCCTCATTGACTGCGACGTACTCCAAGCCGATGGCGGAACACGCACAGCCTCCATCACCGGCGCCTACGTGGCACTTGCCGACGCGATTGCCTGGGCTAAACGTCATCACTTGCTTACCCAAAACGCGAAGGTCCTGACCGACCAGGTATCCGCCGTGTCCGCGGGCGTCGTCCAGGGCCATCCGATGCTTGACCTGCCTTACCCGGAGGATTCCAACGCCGGCACCGATATGAACGTGGTGATGACCGGTTCCGGCAAATTCATCGAGATTCAAGGTACCGCCGAGCAGAGCCCATTCGACAGTAGCGAACTCGATACATTGCTGGGCCTTGCAGCTAAGGGCAACCGTGAACTGCAAGAAACCCAGCGCCAGGCGCTCGCGCAGCCGCTACCGCAGGCAAACTGACTGAAAAGAATGAGATCGAACCGGATAAAAGGAATACGATGCGAACCGTAAGGATTGTCCTGGCGACGCACAACCGCGGTAAGGTCGCCGAGATGCGGCACATGCTGGAGGAACAGTTGTCAACTCGGAGTAACACACGCTGCGATCTTGTCTCCGCGGGCGACCTAGGGTTGCCGGACCCGGTGGAGAATGGCGTAACCTTCGAGGAGAACGCGCTGCTTAAAGCCCGTTTCGTCGCGCAGCGAACCGGATTGCCAGGCATTGCCGACGACTCCGGCCTCGTCGTGGATGTCATGGGCGCTGCGCCTGGTATCCTCTCGGCTCGCTGGGCCGGTGTCCACGGCGACGATGCAGCGAACCGCCGTCTGCTACTGGCACAGCTCAAGGATATCCCCACTGGCAAGCGGATGGCTCACTTCGAATGTCGTGCGGCGCTCGTCATCCCGCGCGGCTATGACAACGCGGAAGCGGTGGAAATCGTGCGCTCCGGCAAGATGACGGGCCATATCGCCCACGCTCCGCGGGGACTTAACGGCTTCGGTTACGACTCAATCTTCGTGCCTGACGATCAGCTGAACCTGTCGGCTGCGGAGGAGGGCCGTCCGTGGACCTGCGCAGAGCTGACGGCAGAGCAGAAGAACGCCATCTCTCACCGTGGCAAAGCCATGCGCGCATTGCTTGAAGATATCCAGGCGCGGCTGTTCTGAAAGCCAGCCGAAGATTACCCTGAAAACTGGGCACGGGTTCCCGTGCGTTCGAAACGAGACGAAAGGACCGTTATGACAGTTCTCGTTACCGGCGGGTGCGGCTACATCGGCGCGCACGTCATCCATGCGCTTCACGAGCAGGGTGAGAAAGTCGTTGTCGTCGATGACCTCAGCTACGGCGAAAAAAACCGTATCGGGAGCGCCCCGCTAATCGTCCAGGATGTGTCCACTCCGGGCGCCGCCAAGGTGCTCACCGACGCGATGAAGCAGTATGACGTCGACGCTGTCATCCACTTCGCAGCCCGTAAGCAGGTGGGCGAGTCCGTCGAGAAACCACTCTGGTACTACCAGCAGAACGTCAACGGCATGCTCAATGTCCTGCAGGCCATGAAGAACTCCGGCGTCAACAAGCTCGTCTTTTCCAGCTCCGCTGCTACCTATGGTGAGCCGCCGGTCGATGTGGTGCCCGAGGACGTTGTCCCAATGCTCCCAATCAACCCTTATGGCCAGACCAAACTCTTCGACGAATGGATGGGCAATGCTGCCGCCACGGCCTTCGGAATCCGTTTCTGCGCGCTACGCTACTTCAACGTCGCTGGCTGCGGTCCAGTCGAACTGGAGGACCCGGCCACGCTCAATCTCATCCCAATGGTGCTGCGCAACCTGAAGGCCGGTAAGGCGCCCGCCATCTTCGGCAACGACTACCCAACTCCGGATGGCACTTGCATCCGCGACTATATTCACGTGGTCGATCTGGCTGAAGCACACTTGGCCGCGTTAAAGTACCTCGACCGCGATGACCGTGAGTTCAGCGCTTTCAACGTAGGCACTGGCACTGGCACGTCCGTCAAGGAGATTGTCGACGAAATCCAATCCGTTTCCGGGCTGCCGTTCGTCGCTAAAATCGAGGCACGCCGTGCGGGAGACCCCCCGAAACTCATAGGCTCCCCGAAGCGTATCAATGAGGTCATGGGCTGGCACGCGAAGTACGGCGTCAAGGAAATCGTGGAATCTGCGTGGAACGCCTGGCAGGCAAATCCGGCGCATCGCATCGACGTTGAGAACTGGAAGCAGGTCGATTGATAGCGTTTCGGGGTTCCCGTCGTGCGTGGACCGTTCTCGTGGGACGGCTCGTGTTCGACGGGGTTTCGTTACGGTCTGCGAACCCTCAGGAAGACCGATAGGTTCTGAACGATGGAGAGGTGCATTGGGCGTCTGCGGTCTTTCGACCGCTTTCCCTATTTCGTATTTTGTCTGTTTTTCCGCGCCAGTGGCGTGTTCCGGACGGTACCGTGCTCCCGTCTGGGCAGGCAGTCCCGTCCGTTCTACTCCACTCAGTCCTTAGCCGTTGCAGCGTGTGCGTTTCTCGAAGTCTTCGTACGTGGTGTAGGACTGCAGTTCGTGGCGACGTGCTAGGCGCATCTGCTTATGGAGCCAGATGCGCCTAGCGGGGTCGACGTTTTTCTCCTCCAGCTGCTTCTGGTATGCCGAGTACCACAGGTGCAGGATGGGGTAGAGGGCGGTGAAGACGTACTCCGGCTTGGTCGTGCGCGTATGCTCCGGATGCGCGTCGAACGTGGTCTTGAATCGTTTGAGGTAGGTGAGGAAGCTGTGCGGAGACGTGTCAATGCGTCGAGCACTGACACCCACGACCATCTTAGGATTGTAGACGGTTTTGAGACCATTGGAGATGAGGTGCAAAGAAACGTCGATATCCTCATGCATGATGTCTTTGTGGTCGCGGCACACCTGCGTACGGATGATCTTCCAGGCCGTGGCGCGGATGGCCATATTCGATCCGAACAACAGCGTGCGTCCGCCATCGGCTCGGTACACGTGCTTGCGAATCTGGTTGTCTCCAGCGAGGCTGACGCCAGCCGCGGGCATATCGTAGTAGGTAACTGGTCCCGTGACGCCCATCGCCGTGTGGTCGCGGCTGAAGGTACGGGAGACCTGCTCAACCCAATCGGGGCGAAGCATGCAGTCGGCGTCCACTCGTCCCAGAATGTCGCCGGTAGCGTGATCGAAGCCGTAGTTGCGCGTCGGAATCAAACCTTGATCTTTGTTCTGGTCGAGCAGCTTGACGCGGCAGCCGGGGTTCTCGGCGACGAACCGGCGGACGATGGCGACGGTGTCGTCCGTTGACTTGTTGTTGACAACAAGGATCTCCTTGGCGGCCATCGTCTGGCGCGTCGCGTTCATAAGACAGTCGGCAATATGCTCGGCCTCGTTCCAAGCTGGAATGATGATCGATACGGACTTCATACCCTCAACAATAGAGGCCAAGTATTGACATGACTCAGATGGCTTGCGTTCCATTGAACTGTCCGGACGCTTCCGGTGCGTCGATACTGTCAGCTGCCGCTATGCTCGTTGTCAAGTTTCGCCGGAATAATGAGCGTATGAGCAAGGAGGAGAAGAACGTCGTCTTCCCCGCCAGCGGAGCGGAAGAATCGAGCGCCGAGCGGCGAATGGAGGCACAAGCCCGTAAGGCCGAACGGCAAGTCGGAGCTGGGGGGATGTCTCAGTACGATCTGGGGTCTCTCATTCCGGGCAAAGGCGATCCACGCCGTCCCCCTGAATGGCTGTCCCGCGCGCTGGTCATGACGGGTATCGCTGTTTTCGTCTTCCTTTTTATTTGGAACTCCTGGAGCAAGGTCAGCTGGATTATCGTCGACCTTATTATCTGTGTCTTCTTGAGCCTAGCTATGGAGCCAATGGTGCAGTGGTTCATCCGTCACGGCTGGAAACGCAGCGTGGCCGCTGGCGCCAGCTGGATTATTGTGCTGCTCGTTTCCGGGGCCCTTGTCTGGATGTTTGGCCAGATGTTCGTCACACAGGTCTCCGGCCTCGTCGACAACGCGCCACGGCTCTATGAGGGGCTGGCGCAGTTCGTCGACTCCCACACGTCGTACCGTATGCCACGCATTGCCGATCTAGGAACGCTGCTGATGCGCAACTTGCAGAGCTCCTGGTTCACCAACTTTGCCGGCACCGCTCTGTCAAGCATGGAGTCCGCCGCTACTTTCGTCATGTCTCTGCTGCTGGTGCTGTTCCTCACCTACTACATGATGGCTAGCGGTCCGGCAATGCGACGTGTCATGTGCTCCTGGCTCAAGCCAGAGAAGCAGAAGCGCTTCCTTGTCGTCTGGACCGTGGTGCAGGGTCAGGTGTCGAGCTACCTGAGCTCGCGCGTCATTCTGGGTCTCATCTCGGTGGGGTGTATGTCCGTGTACATGCTCGTCATGCGCGTGCCGTACTGGCTACCACTATGCCTACTGTATGCAATTATCTCCCAGTTCATCCCGATGATCGGTGCTGGCATCGGCGCAATCCTCCCAATCGTGGTGGCCTGGTCCAACCAAGGCTTTCGCGGCGCGCTGTTCCTGAGCATTTACATTGTCGTCTACCAGCAGCTGGAGAACAACCTCATCGCTCCGCTCGTCCAGCAGCGCACTATGTCCGTCAACGCGGCCATCGGACTGCTGTCCATCTTCGTGTTCGGTGCGCTATTCGGTGCGCTGGGCATGTTCCTCGCGCTGCCGGTGACCGCTAGCATCCAAGTGATCTTCGACGCCTACGTTAAACGTCAGGCACTCGTCGACTCGCCGCTACTAAGTGACCCAAAGCCCAAGAGGAAATCCCGTCTGGCAAAAGCAGAGGAAAACGTCAAAGCAGCGACCGTCCATCTACCCGTCAAATTGCCGCGCGCCGTGCGCGGCTCTACTGTACACGTGATGTCAACGGAGGAGCAGCTGCGCGAAGCCGCTCGCGCCTTCGAAGGATACACTCCCGGCACAACACTAGACCAGTCGCGGACCGTGGCCATCCCCAAGAGAACCCCCGGGGAGGGCGGTGGTCCTAAACCGTGCGCTGAACGCCTAGAGAAGCTGACCGGCGTGGCCAAGAGGCCGGTGGCCACCACCGCAACGTCCAGTGTTAGCCAGGAGAATTCCAGGCGCCGTTTATGGAAACGGGAAACCAAACCGACCAATCCGGTTTCCAGTGGATTGCCCCGGGCCGCTCAATCCGAAACTGCGTCGCCAGCTACCGTTTCTACTGCCGCTCCGATTTCGGATCCACCCGAGGCAGCCGATCCGTCTGATTCAGCATCTCAAACGACCAAGGAGTAACTGAGCGTGGCTTTGCTGACTTTCCTAGACTGGGTGCTAGCCATCATCAGCGGAATCATGATTGTCTACCAGATCTTCTACATCGCCGTTGGCCTGTTCGCCAAGCCGCTCGTTTTCCCGGACGCACCCGCCGATAAGCGCTACGCCGTGCTCATCAGCGCCCGCAACGAGGAGAAGGTCATCGGCAACCTTGTCGCCTCGATCCGAGCGAACGATTACCCGCAGGACCTCGTTGACATCTGGCTAGTGGCCGACAATTGCACTGACCATACCGCCCAACTGGTACGAAGTCTCGGTGAGCATGTGCACGAACGCCACGACACGAACCACGTCGGCAAAGGCTACGCGCTAACATATCTGCTCAACCAGATGACGCTCCAGGGCGCGGCCCAACGCTACGACGCCTTCTTTGTCTTCGATGCCGATAATCTGCTCGACGAGCGATACATCAGCGAGATGAACAAAGGTTTCCACGCCGGTTTCCACATCCTAACGAGCTACCGCAACTCCAAAAATATCGACAACTGGGTCTCCGCCGGCGCTGCCTTATGGTTCGTGCGCGAGTCACGCTTTCTCAACAGCACCCGAATGTTCCTCCACTCAAGCTGTCACGTCGGCGGAACCGGGTTCCTCTTCTCCCGCGAGGTTATGGAGCGCAACGACGGCTGGAAGTTCCACCTCATGACCGAAGACATGGAGTTCACACTGGACTCCATCCTTCACGGGGAACGTATCGGCTACGTGGGCGACGCTATACTCTACGATGAGCAGCCGGTAACCTTCGCGCAAAGCTGGCGTCAGCGGGTACGCTGGTCAAAGGGCTTCCTCCAGGTCTTCCGCTACTACGGGCCCGACCTTGTGCGCCGCGCTTTTACCGAAGGTGACTTCTCGTCCATCGACATGATGCTCATGATCTGCCCGCTGACGGTCTTCTGGGCCGTGCGCGAGCTGTTAGGCTTCCTGTTCGCCGCCTGCGGCTTCGTCACTTGGCAGTCACAACTCGATAATCTCTGGGCATGGGTCTACGGAACGGGCTGGAGTATGTTGGGAATGATGGCCATCGCTGCGCTGACAGTGATAGCGGAACGGCAACGCATCGGCGCAACAAACCGCGAACTAGTCGCCTACGTGCTCAGCTTCCCGCTATACATGCTGAGCTACATCCCCATCGCTTTCGTGGCACTGTTCTCCAAACCAAAATGGAAGCCAATCACACACAACGGCCAGGACCGGACCGCAAACAGGTCCCCAAAGAGCACAAAGCATCAGTAGCAGTAGGGTAAGCAGCGGGAAAGCGCAAAAGAACATGTCACGAAAAACACGTCAAGGAGTCCATCGCGCCCAGCGCTCCACCCGGCGACGGTGGACCACCATCTCCATCGCGGCAATTGCTGCTTGCGCGCTATGCACGGCGTGCTTCTACGGGGACCGTCTCGGCTGGCAACACCGATTGTCACCCTCCACTGGCGCCGTCGCAACCGTCCCGGGAGCACCAGCCCCAGCCAGCACCGTCGCAGCCAAAAGTCTCGTCGGCAATGCGACCGACCGGTCTACGCCCATCAACCAGTCCGTGATCGACCAGGCGCTGAAAACCTTCGAATCCAACCCGTCGCTAGGGAGCGACAACTCCGTACTCATCGAGAACTCCGATGGCAAAACCCTCGCGTCACTCGACCCGATGGTCCCGCGCACCCCCGCTTCCAACCTCAAGACCCTGACGGCGCTCGCGATCGTTCACACGCTGAATATGGGTTCGACGCTAGCCACCGACACCTACCTTGTCTCCCGCTCCGGCTCTACGGGCACCATCGTCCTCAAGGGACACGGCGATATGCTCCTAGGAATCGGCTACAACGACCCCGACCATGTGGTCGGCCGCGCTGGTCTGGCATCGCTGGCGCAGGAGACTGCCGACGACTTGAAGGCTAGGAAAGTCACGTCCGTGACGCTGAACATTGACAACTCATTGTTCGGTTCCGAAACTACGCCGCCGACCATGATCCCCGGTATTGAGGCGATGGGTGACTATACGCCGATGTCCTCCATGGCCATTAACGAAGGCAAGATTGGCTTGCTCGGTTCCAACCCCGACGACATCAAGAACGCGTACTTGCCGCGTCAGACCGACCCCGCCGGAGCCGTATCCGCCGTGTTCGCCCAACTGCTGGCTAAGGATGGCATCACTGTCTCACCGCAGCGGGGAACCGCGTCGGACACTCAGATGAAAGCGGAAACGGTCGACAATCAGCTGGGAGTCATCCATTCCGCGCCGTTGTGGGAAATTCTGCGCTTGACGCTTCAGCAGTCCGACAACACACTCATCGAGCTGCTGGGGCGCCTACTGGCCCTGAAGGTCGGGGCTGCTAACTCTACAGCTGGCGCCACTGGCGCTGTCGTTAAAATCGACTCACGTTTAGGCATCGACATGAATGGCGTGCATATGGCCGACTGCTCCGGCCTATCCAACGGGTCAACAGCCACCGTCACAGCCCTTGTGCAGGTGGAACGTCAGTACTATGAGAGCGCTAACGCCGACGCGCTGGAAGGCTTAAGCGTGGCTGGCTTCTCCGGCACCGCGCGGGAGCACGACTTCGCGCCGGATATTTACGGCCTAGCGCGCCTGAAAACCGGCACCCTAGGAAATGTCACGGCCCAGTCTGGCACGATCCTGCCCCTTAAGGGCGGCCTGCTATACTTCTCTGTCATCGTTAACAACCCCGCCAGCGAAGCCGGCGCCGAACGAGCCATCAACAACTTCGTGTCGGCCCTGGCAAACGCCTGATCGGAGCACCATGGTTTCGTCACCCTCGTTGAAAGCCGCCATCGGCGCTGTCCGCGGATGCTTTGCGCAAGCCGGACTGGGCCCACAGCCGGATGTTCTGGCCCGTCACAACGAGCATGGCCTCCATCGGCCGGCTCCGGATGCGCCGTTGGTTCTCGTCGCTTGTTCTGGCGGACGCGATTCCTTGGCCTTGACGGCCGTCGCAGCTCTCGTCGCCGGCATGAACGGCTTGCGCCTCGCTGCAATTATCGTGGACCACCAGCTACAGCTAGGCTCCGCTGCGGTCGCGGAGCAAGCCGCCCGAATCTGCGAATCCTTGGGTGCTGAGCAGGCTTTCGTCAGAACCGTACGCGTGCCGGAAGCCGATATCGTTCGCGTTGGTATGGAAGCCGCTGCCCGGACAGCCCGGTACACGGCCTTCGCCGCTGCAGTCGAAGAAACCGGTGCCGCAGCCGTTTGCTTGGCCCATACACGAGACGATCAAGCAGAGACTGTTCTCCTAGGTGCGCTGCGTAGCTCGTCTCCTGCGGCGTTTGCCGGCATGGCGCCCCTGCACTGCGATTCCTCTGGCGTGCTCTACTTACGGCCTTTCCTCGACGTGCCCCGATCGGCCACCACGGCAATCTGTCGGGGGTTGGGCGTGGACTGGTGGGATGACCCAACTAACGGCGACAACCTCCCGGAGGCAGAGCGTGGCTCGCTGCCGCTACGCTCGCGGGTCCGACAGTCAGTGATGTCGGCTCTCGAGGCTGTCGGCGGTCTGGCGGCTCGCGACCATCTAGCGGGGTTCGCTGCCCGTCAGCGCCAGGACCAGGAATACCTGGACGCGGTTGCCCAGCGAGAGTTCCGCCGCTGTGTCATGTCGGAAGCTGCTGGACCCGACAAAGGCGTGACACCATCACGCTGGGACGTCGCGCACCTGCGGACCTTGCCGCCGCCAATCCGGCGGCGCGTGTGTGGCCTGGTGATCGAGGTTGCTGCCAGGGTTGACGGTTCTGGGAACCGAGCACAGCTGGAGCGTCAGGCGGATCAACTAGAGCATCTCGTCGTGCGCGACCAAGGAGCTGGTGAGGTTCGCATTTCCTGCGCCACGACGATCGTCCGGCGGCGTCAAGTCATTGAGCTGTGCCAAAATGACCGTCATGGAAGTATCTGACGTTCAGAATTATGACGATGTCGAAGTTGAGCGCGTTCTCCTGACTCACGAGCAAATCGAAGCGAAGCTTGAGGAGGTTGCCCGAAAGATCGACGAGGACTACCGGGGCAAAGACCTGCTTATGGTAGCCGTTCTTAAGGGCGCAATCAACACGATGGTCGGACTCAATAGTCATATGCACAGCACCGCGGAGATGGACTTCATGTCCCTGTCCTCCTACGGGGTAGGCATGCGCGAGTCCACCGGTACAGTGACCGTCCGCGCCGACCTGACGGCCCGCATCAAGGACAGGGATATTCTCATCGTCGAGGACGTCGTTGATTCGGGCTATACCCTGCATTGGCTTGCCAACAACCTCAAGCAGCGCGGTGCCCGCTCCGTCGAGGTTTTTCCGCTGTTGACGAAGCCGTCTCGCCGCAAGTACGACATCGACATAAAGTATCCGGGATACGAGATCCCAGATGAGTTCGTCGTCGGCTTCGGTCTTGACTATGACGAGCGCTACCGTAACCTGGATTCCATTGTCGTCGTTAAGCCGCAGCAAGGAGATCGAGCATGAGTATGCCTCAGGCCTCAGGGCCCAATGGGCCGAATCCTCAAAAGCCGAGGACACCATCTAATCAGAACAGCGGCTTCGATGGTGGCAAGAAGGGACAGCCCTTCTGGAAGCAGCCTTGGTTTTGGATTGTCCTGCTGATTATCATCGCTCTCCTCGGGTTTCAGTTCACCACCGTCCGTGGCGCGAAAACCATCACCACTCAGGACGGTCTGAACCTTCTCAAGCAGCAGGGAACCGTTCAGGTAAAGTCTGCTACAATCAATGGTCCGACCCAGCATGTCGAGCTACAGCTGACGGGCAACTACAGCAAGACGGTCGACGGTAAGACGGTCCAGTACGGTAAGGACGTCCAGTTCTATTACGTCGCCTCCCAGGGGCCGCAGGTTGTCAAAGCTGTGGAAGATGCTTCCTCGCGTCCGGGATACGTGTACAACTCCGTCGTGCCGAACAACAGCATGTGGGAATACGTTGTCACCAGCCTCCTGCCGTTCCTCATCATCCTCGGTATCTTCTGGTGGGCTATGTCTCGTCTCCAGAGCGGCGGCGGCATCATGGGCCTCGGCGGCAAGAACGGTAAACGCCTGCCGAACTCCGAGATTCCTAAAACACGTTTCACCGACGTCGCCGGTGAGCCAGCTGCGGTCCAAGAGGTTCAGGAGATTAAGGATTTCCTCAAGGACCCGGCCAAGTACCGTCGTCTAGGAGCCCGCATCCCGCGCGGTGTCCTCCTATACGGCCCGCCAGGAACGGGCAAGACCCTGCTCGCCCGCGCTATCGCCGGCGAGGCAGGTGTGCCGTTCTACGCCATGGCGGGTTCCGATTTCGTTGAGATGTTTGTCGGCTTAGGCGCTTCTCGCGTTCGTGACCTGTTCGCTGAAGCCAAGAAACATGCGCCGGCCATCATTTTCATCGACGAGATTGATGCCGTGGGACGTAAGCGCGGTTCGGGCATGACCGGAGGCCATGACGAGCGTGAGCAGACCCTCAATCAGCTGCTCGTTGAGATGGATGGATTCAACAATGACACTGGCATCATCGTTATCGCGGCGACGAACCGTCCGGATGTCCTCGACTCCGCGCTACTGCGTCCTGGTCGTTTCGACCGCCAGGTAGCCGTCGAAGCCCCGGACCTCGCCGGCCGTGAGGCCATTCTCAGGGTCCATGCCAAGGGCAAGCCGTTCGTTCCGGATGTCAACCTGCACATGATTGCAGTCCGTACCCCTGGCATGACCGGCGCTGACCTAGCTAACGTGCTCAATGAGGCCGCTTTGCTGACAGCCCGCTCCAACGCCCAGCTCATCGACAATCGTGCCATCGACGAGGCCATCGACCGCGTCATGGCCGGCCCGCGCCGTCAGTGGAAGAGCATGGCCCTCGAGGAGCTGCGTAACACCGCCTACCACGAGTCTGGTCACGCGTTAGTCGCCGCTGCCATGCACGACACCGACCCGGTAACGAAAGTCACCATCCTGCCGCGTGGCCGTGCTCTGGGCTACACCGCCGTCATGCCGCAGTCCGACCGTTATTCCGAATCCCGCAATGCGATGCTTGACCAGCTGGCTTATGCCATGGGCGGGCGTACCGCGGAAGAAATCGTGTTCCACGACCCGACGAGCGGTGCGTCCAACGACATCGAGAAAGCCACTAACATTGCCCGCCAGATGGTGATGGAGTATGGCTTCTCAACCAAGCTCGGTGCCATCAAATGGGGACCCGCCGGCTCCAACAACGACGAGTCCGATCTGGCTCCGCACAAGTACTCCGACGAGACACAGGCTGAAATTGACCGCGAAGTCCACAGCCTCGTAGAGGCCGCGCACACTGAAGCGTGGCGTGTCATCAACGAGAATCGTGACATTCTTGACGAGATGGTTCGCGAGCTGCTGGTTAAGGAAACCCTCGACGAGCATGACCTCAAGCGGCTTTTCACCGGCGTACGCAAGGCACCAGTGCGACAGGAATGGCTTTCCAACCCGGACCGCCCCCTGTCGGACATGCCGCCGGTCCCAATTCCGGAGACTCTGCGCAGAACGGTAATGACCGACGGGAGCGGCACCTCGACCAATTCCCCGCAGCAGGGAGGCTCGCATGCCTGAACCTGCCAAGCAGGATGGTGCGGTGCAGACCCCCGCTCGTCACACCATCAACCAGGATGGTGTGAGGGCAGCGATTCGTCTGTTTCTGGAGTCCATCGGGGAAGACCCCAATCGCCCCGGCCTTCAGGAAACGCCCGACCGTGTCGCCCGCGCCTGCGAGGAGATCTTCGGAGGCTTAAGTAAGGAACCCCAGGAGGTATTCGACAAGCATTTCGACGTGGATACGGACGACATGATTCTCGTGCGCGACATCCACTTCTACTCGATATGCGAGCACCATTTGCTGCCGTTCTTCGGCATGGCGCATATCGGCTATATCCCACAGAAGGGCAAAGTGGTGGGTCTTAGCAAGATTGCTCGTCTCGTCGAGGTGTACGCGCGCCGCCCACAGGTTCAGGAGCAGCTCACCGAACAGATCGCCGACGCGCTGGTGAAATACGCCGGCGCCCGTGGCGTCATCATCGTGCTTGAGGCGCAGCACATGTGTATGACCATGCGCGGGGTGCAGAAAACCGAGGCGAAGACCGTGACGTCCGCCATCCGCGGCATGATGCGCAACCCTGGGACCCGGTCTGAAGCTATGCGTCTCATCCTCGACAGCAAAGTCTGAAATGGCCGCGGAACAGTCGCGCGCTGGCGTACGGTCGCTCGCAGAAGACGTGCGTAGGTCTGACCCATCAGACAGGCGCAGCACGGCAATCATGGGCATTCTCAACGTTACCGCGGACTCCTTCTCCGACGGTGGCCGCTGGCTCGACCAGGAGCGTGCGCTGTCCCATGCGCAGGCCATGGTACGCGAGGGCGCCGATATCGTTGACGTTGGTGCGGAATCCACACGGCCAGGCGCCATTCGTGTCCCCGAGGAAATCGAGCGCGAACGCGTCGTCCGAACCGTCTCCAACCTTGTCCACTGGCGTTCGGAGCAGATCGCGCGGGGAGAGAACGCCTGTGGAGCATCTGTCCTCGTTTCCGTGGACACCACGCGCGCATCGGTGGCTGCCGCGGCTCTGGACGCCGGCGCCGACATCATCAATGACGTGTCCGGTGGACTGCTTGACCCGCGTATGACTCCTGTCGTAGCCGAGGCCGGCTGCCGGTATATCGTCCAGCACTGGCGCGGCTGGATGAATCCCGACGGCGCTGCTGAAACTGGGCAGACCGACTGCACCTACTTCGGGGGTGTGGTCGAAGATGTCCGTGATGAGCTGATGCGCCGGGTCGAAACTATAGAGAAACAAGGTGTCGCCGCAGAAAATATTATTATCGATCCAGGTCTGGGGTTCTCCAAGACCGGCATCGACCCTAATTTCACAGTGTTGGCTGACTTAGAGCAGTTCGTCGGAACTGGATATCCAGTTCTGGTCGGCGCGTCCCGTAAAAAGTTTCTAAAAGCCGCGCTGCGGCTCAATCGCGTCCACTCCAGCTGCCCAAGCAACGAAGTAGTCGCCGAACACGACCTCGATACGGCCACGGCGGTCACTTCGGCGCTGTGCGCATTGCAGGGTGCATGGGCCGTCCGGGTCCACGCCGTCGCCGCGACGGCGGCTGCCTTGACGGTCGCGCGAGAATGGAAGGGACACGAGAGAAGGGAGAAACATGGTTGACTGCATCACGTTGATGGGGATCCGCGCGCAAGGCACGCACGGCTGCCTGGATTTCGAGCACACACGTCCGCAGAACTTCAGCGTCGATGCGCGTCTCTTCCTGGACCTGACAACCGCGGGGCGCAGTGACAATCTAGTCGATACAGTCGACTACGGACAAATCTCCCACCGCATCGTTAGCGTGGTCGAAGGACCGCACTGTAACCTCATCGAGTCCTTAACAGAGCGCATCGCGCAAGCCATCCTACGCCACCCACGCGTGCGCCGCGTTATTGTCACCGTACACAAGCCGTCAGCGCCGCTGACTGTCCCGTTCGACGACGTCGCTGTCACCATCGAGCGTTCCCGCATTGACGGCGGTTCTCTTGCCACTGACCCTGATACCGGCACGGCGGCCGCTGACCGTACTCCATCCCGTCCCGTACGCTCCGTTATCCTGTCTCTGGGCGGCAACCTCGGCGACGTAGTAACAGCGATGCGCGAGGCCATCGTCTCTCTCGACAGCATCCCTGGCACACAGGTCACCGGCATCTCGCCGTTATACCACACCGCACCCTGGGGTATGGACGAGTCCGCGCCCGACTTCCTCAACGCCGTTGTCCAGCTGAGCACCGCTGCCGACCCGACGGTGCTGCTAGACGAAATTCACCTCATCGAAGCCTCGCACGGCCGAAGCCGCGAAACCCACTGGGGTTCACGCCCACTCGACATCGACATCGTCGACTTCGGTGGTTTAACGAGCGCAGACCCGGAACTAACGTTGCCGCATCCGCGTGCTTGGCAGCGTGCCTTCGTCCTAGCTCCCTGGCTGGACCTCAATCCGGATGCGTGTCTATCAGGGGAGCACGGTGGGCCCATAGCAGCACTCCTGAACTCGTGCCCTGACAGACACGCCGTAAAACGCGTCTCCGACACCTGGATTCTGGGAGAAAGATCGTTGCCATGAAAGCGCGCCACACACCCTGGTACTACTTCCTCCTAGCGATTCTCGCCGGCCTCGCCAGCGGTGCGTGGCTCGCCGCGGAAGCGTTGGCCTCACACACCCTCATCCTCGGAACCACTATCATTGTGCCCATCTTGCTATTCGCTGTTGGCCTGACAGCATTGTGGCTAGGCTGGACCGTGCACAAATACGTCGTCGGCGAACTCAAGGATATTGAGCCGCGCCGCGCCTACATCACCCTCATCATCGCCAAATCCCTAGAGCTGGCCGGCTCCGTGCTCGTCGGCTGGTACAGCGGCCAAATCCTCGTCGTCGCCCCCCATCTAGACGACGACTATTTCAAGCGCGTAGCGTTGCAGTGTGCCGTTTGCGCAGCAATGAGCATCTTCGACATTGTGTGCGGTACCCTCGCAGAGCACTGGTGCGAGCTTCCGCCGATTGACGGACCCGAGAACCCCGCGAAGCAGAACCAGCAAGCGCTCGCTGGACAGCGCCGTGGTCGCCGGTCACGGAGTGGGAAGTCAGCTAAGGAGCGAGAATCAGCTGCTGGAGGCTTTTGAGCAGACTTGCGGATGGGTCAATGGTTATCCTCCTGGCCTCGTCCGATGGGATTGCAGGACTTAGCAAGGTTGTGTACCGACGGTGCGCACTGAAATCGTGAAGACTTTCAAGCTGACTACATCCCGTTTCCACTGGAACTGTCGTCCTGGTGATGATCAGCCTGAGTCCAGGTCAGATAACCGTCCAAATTTATCGCGAAGCTGAGCTATATTTGGTGGAGAAAACTCATTACTTCGAGGGAGTAAACCTTTTTCGTTGATATCTTGTACTTTGCGGATGGCTACGGTTTCGGCGCCTGAACCTGTCGACGCTGCTAAGGGAACGTAGAAAGCTGTCAAAGTCTCGCCCATAATTTTGCGTACCCTGACATGCCTCGCCTAACGCCTTGCGTCCGACGGTATCGGGGCGCTCTATTTCCCGAACGTTTGCAACCTATGGAATAAACTGTTGCGTCCCGTGCTAGATTCTGTTGTACGTGTGGACGATAGACCCATCATCGACATTTGCAAATCGTGCAACTGGAATAGGAGAGAGCCCCGACGCATTCGTGCCCGTTGATTCGCAGGCCTGATGTGTCCACGGCTGCGTTCAATCCCTCCAACCAGCAGAAAACGCCGTGAACGCCTACCACAAACCTGATGGCGGTGCCGGAAGCCTCCAGGCGGGGAAGGACTGCAAGAGCATTGCGAGCAATCTGAGTTCGCTCTACCGCGAGGTTAGATGCCTGCTGGAGAACTTCAACATGTTTGTCTTCCACAATGGCAAGAGCTCTGATTCCTGCATCCGCGCACAGTCACACGCACCGACCGACCCGTTCGTCCTCCATGCGGCTATCCGGGTCCATTTGGCGGCTCAAGGCCGACCACATCAACCGCTCCCATAAGCAATTCCTGCAAGAACATCGGCACCGGATGAGTGACGAATATGTTTTCAGGAAGAAAACCATGAGGGCGAAGAACACTGCTGAAACAAATAGAAGGCCTGTAAGGGAGTCGCCGCCCTGAAGCCATGGGGAGCGTGACGGCGACAAAGACTTTCACCACGCACCACGAGCAGAAGGATTCTACTACCGCACAAGAAGTTCCCACGCTTTGTTTAGGCGGTGATGAAGATGATCAATGGCGGCTAGAGGGCGCGAACAGCAGGCCGACAAGGGTGTCATTAGTCGTTCCGAAATACTGCCAAAATTTTCAGTTTCGGTTCTGAGGAAAGCGCTTGAGAACGTCTTGACGACAAACTCGGCCGCCGCTATTCGCGTATTTCTCGACAGAAGACGAGCAAATTTTGCTTTTCGCTGTTAGATTACTTACGCGACAGGCGAATGAGCACGTCCTGCGCGATTTCGACACAGAGCCTACCGTCCTGATAGACGCGCCCGCGGCAGAAAGCGCGCCCATGACCAGCAACCGGTGAATCCTGGACGTACAGATGCCAGCGCGTCGTGTCGACGTCGTGGTAGAACCACAGCGAACTGTCAAGTGTGGCCACGACCAGTCCTGACGTTATGAAGCTGATACCGCTGCGGCGCATGGCCGGCTCCGGCATGATCTGGTCGCAACCGTAAGCCAGCAGCGCCCGCTGCAGAGTCTGATCGTCTGAATCAGCATCCGTTTCGATGAGACGAACCCAGGCCATCTGACACGATTCGAACGTATCGCTTCCCGTCATGTCAGCGTTGTTAAAGTTGACGAGCCCGGGAGTGCCGATGCGCCGAATGTCAAAAGCTGAAACGCACGAGTAGTATCGCGCGAACGCAGATTCGTTCTCGTAGGGACGCATCTGTTCAAAAGAGGATTCTAGGCTTTCCGGGTTGGGTAGGTTCGCCGGCGCAGGGTTCGAATAGTCGATTCCCTGCTGTCCGACTTTTTGGAAACTCAGCATGGCACGCATCAGCGTGCTGTCGTCCTGTGAGATAATGACGGCGCGCTGGCTGAAGGATCCGCCATCGCGCACCACGTCCACATCCAGCCGAATATGTTCGTCCAAGTGTCCGGGGGTGATGTAGTAGCAGTGCACCGAATGAGGCAATCGACCTTCGGGCACGCTCAACCCCGCCGCAGCGATAGCCTGCGACATCAGCTGGCCGCCGTAAGTACGACCAGTGGGGAAGTAGGAGCATACACCATCAAGGCACAGCCGGTCTGCCGCGCGGCCAACGACCGTGAAACTAAGAATTCTCAGAAGATCTTCCCGAGACTGAGCGACGCCGCCCACTGCATTC